>CALANA010000176.1 GCA_937925925.1 uncultured Chloroflexales bacterium
CAACGCTTGAACGTTCCAACGCTTGAACGCTCCAACGCTTGAACGCTCCAACGCTTGAACGCTCCAACGCTTGAACGCTCCAACGCTTGAACGCTCCAACGCTTCAACGCTCCAACGCTTGAACGCTCCAACGCTTGAACGCTCCAACGCTTGAACGCCCCAACGCTTGAACGCTCCAACGCTTGAGCGCTCAAGCGCTTCGCGGAGAGCGCTCCACCGCTCCAACGCTTGAGCGCTTCTGCGCTTCGCGGAGAGCGCTCAAGCGCTTCTGAGTCAGCCCGGCGAAATTCTGGCCGACGATGTGGGCTTGATCCTGGCTGCTGGCCGCACGCCACGCTACAACGACCCGGCCACGATGGGGCCAGCGATCAGCAGCGGGCTGTGGGATCAGCGTGGCCTGTGCTGGCAGACATTGCCGCCCAACGCTTTAGCCTGATCCTGTTGCCCTTCAACATCGAGCGCTTTGAGCTTGACCCGATGGGGCGCTGGTCACCGGAATGTATTGCCGCTATGCGTCAGCATTATGATCTGCTCTATCGTGATGTGCTATTTTCATATATCTCTGATAAAAATACTGAAACTTTTCCAGCAGAAATGCGTAGATCAAGGTAAAGCCGTTGTTAAAGAGAGAGAGCGATAACCGTTCAGGTGGGTTGGTTTGGAGGAGCAGTGCCGCTCCAGGAGGTTCTTATTCGGCCCGTTGTGGCAGCTTTGCCGCCACAACGGGCCGAACAAGGGTTGCGCGGGGGCCTGCGGCCCCCACAACCCCCGCTGGCGAACGTTCCCCTGAACGGTTACGGGAGAGCGAGCGATCCTGCATCAGCGGCAAACGGGCGACACAGATTGAGCCAGATGGCACCATGCACCTGTCTCAATCTGCGATGCTCCGCGAATAAAGATCGATTCAAGTCTCGTATCAATCGTCTGGATTGGGTCGGCTACCCGATCCAGACGATTCACACAGGAGAACAAGCGTATGCTCTGGTTGCTCAGAATGGCCCAACAAACCGGTGGTACAGAAGACGAGAGTATCGTGGCGCTCATGATACTGCTGCTGATATTGCTGCTGGCGTTTGGCTTTGGGATCGCCTGGATCGTTGCTGTATGGAAAATCTTTGCCAAAGCTGGTCAACCTGGATGGGCCGTGCTGATCCCAATCTACAACATGGTGGCGTTTCTCAAGGTTGTCCAACGTCCGCTCTGGTGGTTGGTGCTGTTGTTCATTCCTATTATTCCCTTGATTCTGTGCTTTGATCTTTCGCGTGTGTTTGGCAAGGGGGGACTTTTTGGTCTGGGCTTAGTGCTTTTTAATCCGATCTTTACCATGATTCTGGGTTTCGGCTCAGCGGAATATGTCGGTAGGGATGGGATGGCTATCACGTCCTGGGAGAGTGGCACGAACGACACGACCAGGCGACCGTTGCCCGCCGAACCAGCGGAGTCGCTGAACCTTGGCTCACCGCTAGAGTTAGTCGTCCTGTTGATGAGTACGCTCTTGCTGTGTGGAATGTCAGCGGTGCTGGTCAACGTTCTGTGGCAGCGGAGTCATCAGTCAGCGGTAGCCCTATCCATAATAGATGAGCCGGAACTGGTGATCGAGCCTGTTACCGGTGAGTCAATCGAGTCTGTATTTGATGCACGCAACCAGGGAATGATTACCTTTGGCTCCATCGTGTCAAAATCAGTGGGGCCTTTTGACGAAGATGACTGGACGTTTATCGGGCGTAGAGGCCAGGTCGTCACCATTCGCGGTAATGCTGCCCTTGCAGACGATACAGATCCGCGCATACAATTAATTGATCCGAATGGTCAGGTATTGGCAGAAGACGATGACGGTGGTGGAGGATCAAATGCCTTAATTGAGCGGTTCGAACTGCCAGCAGATGGAGAGTATACAATACGGATTTCCACATGGTCTGGTGGCGATTACACGTTGATGCTGGAACTGGAATAATCGCATGTACGGTTCAAAGCGTATACTGAAAACGTATCCGCTTATAGTGCCGCCGTATGAAGTGTGAAAAATGAATCCGGATAGTGAAGTGCGACAGCCATGCTGCCGCACCTCCGCGCCTCTTCTCATGGGCATATTCGGATGACATGTTCAACGCTTATCAGGCTATGACCAGCGCCAGAAACGACGAACGTCGTTACAACGCCAGGAGCGATAAAGATTTGCATCTCGTGAAACCCCCAGCGCGTATTCCCTTGTCCATTCGCCTTTTCGCCTGCGGCAGCGTGGAAGAAACGCTTTCTTTCACCCCACATTTTCGCCTACGGCGAAAATGTGGGGTGGAAAACAGCAAAAATACCGCTCTGCCCCCTTCGGCTTCGCTCAGAGCCTGCCCCGTTCGACTGCGCTCAGGGCAAGCTCTGAGCGTCGTCGAAGGGGTAAACTCTGGCGAAAAAACTATCCGACCATACCACCGCGTAACCCATGGTACGTAAGAGCCACCCGGGTGACACCATCTACTCGTCCAAGCGGGGCCTCCCTTCCTCCCTCGTTGTCGGTCATCCTGAGCGGAGGCGTAGCCGGAGCGAAGGGCATCCTGAGCGAAGCGAAGGATCGTATCCCATGAGAAGGGAAGCTGCTTCGCTCCGCTCAGCATGCTAACACCCTGCGCAAGCTGCTGCGCTCCGCTCAGCATGACACAACCGTGCCTAACCGCGTCAACAGTTCCACGGGCACCCTGCGCAAGCTGCTGCGTTCCGCTCAGCATGCCAACACCCTGGAGCTATTTCCGTCATCGTGTACTAGTGGCACTATTTTTCGTCTTGCTTACGTCAGGAAAATCAGATTCCTGGTATAATCTGTAGGAAGAGCTGTACGACTCAATAAAGTTGTGAGGAATGGTGCAAACGATCATCCAACCAGAGACCACGCCACATACGACAAAGACTCGCCCTGGCGCTCCACCAAAGTTTCGCCCACGTGAGCGCTTTTTGCGCGTCTGGTTCTTCTTTTTTGGCGTGGTCATCCATGTTTATATCTGGGATATTGTGCTGGTACGGTTTGCTCTGACGCGCTGGTATGTGCGCCGTAGTGCAATGCAGCGCTGGGTAGGCATTGCCCGTCAGTTTCGGCAACTGGCAATCGAACTGGGGGGTGTACATATCAAGTTGGGCCAGTTTCTTAGCTCGCGGGCGGACATTATCCCCGATGCGGTGCGTCACGAGTTGGCCGGTTTGCAAGATGAAGTACCACCGGCACCGGCCAACCTGGCGCTGGAGCGGATTATTGAAGAACTCGGCGCACCACCAGGCGAGCTATTCTTGCGCTTTGAGCATGAGGCCGTCGCCGCAGCGTCTCTGGGCCAGGTACATTTCGCTACGCTGCACGATGGGCGCGATGTAGCCGTCAAGATTCAGCGCCCCTATATCGAAGAAATTGTCGAAATTGACCTCAGCGCGATTGCGCTGGTTGTGCGTGCGATTAAAAATTATGCGCCGATTCGACGCCGTGCGCGGCTGGATGCGCTGTTTGATGAATTTGCCCGCGTGCTGCGTCAGGAACTGGATTATGTGCAGGAGGCACGCAATGCCGAGCTATTTCGCGTCAATTTTGCCGGTATGCCCGAGGTCTATGTGCCACAGCCGATTGTGGAATTGACCACCCGACGTGTGCTGGTGATGGAACGCATCAATGGGATCAAGATTAATGATCGTCCGGCGCTCGAAGCCGCTGGCATTAATCATCGGGAACTCGCGGAACGCTTGAATCGTATCTATCTGAAGCAGTTTTTTCTGGATGGCTTCTTTCATGCCGATCCGCATCCGGGTAATCTTTTCGTGCGGGTTGAGCCAGATCTGCCATTGACATCCTATACCAATGGGCGTACTCCGCTGGCTGATCCATCCGCCGCCCCAAATGGTTCCAATCCACTCCGTGGAACGCCATTTACGCTGATTTTTATTGACTTTGGCATGGTCGGTCATTTGCCACCGAACGTCATGGACACGGTGCGCAGCGGAGTGATTGGCCTGGCAACTAATGATGCCGAACGGATTGTTGATGCTCTGGATCGGCTCAAAATGATCTTGCCCGGCGCGGATAAGCGCCCGATTACCCGCGCCATTCAAGTCTTGCTGCGCTATTCCTTTAATCGAACCGTGCGTGAACTGAACAACATGGATGTCGAGGCGATTTTTGATGAGACTCAGGATATGATTTATGATCTACCATTTCAGATTCCTCAGGATTTGCTGTATCTTGGTCGGGCAATCAGTATGGTAGGGGGATTGGCAACCGAGTTGTATCCAGATATTAACCTGTTTGAGTCGTTACAGCCTTTTGCCCAGCAGATGCTGCACCAGGAACGCAACAATGGCGGCTGGCTAGAACAGATCCAGACCGAATTGCGCGAACTGGGCCAGATCATGATCACCTTGCCACGCCAGATGGATACCTATTACAAGGCGGCCAATCAGGGGGAGTTGCAGCTACGGTCGGATTTCGGTCGATTGGAGCGCGGTATTCGCCGTGTAGAACAGTCAACCGATCGCCTGGCAGGGGGTATTATTGCGGTCGGGTTGTTTCTAGGCGGCGTCCAATTGCGTGTGCGTGGATTTGAGAAGGAAGCACAGCGGGCCTGGTGGGGCACGGTTGCGACGCTGCTCTGGGTTCTCCGGCCCCGTAGTCAGAGTAGTCGTTGACCCACGAGCAGGTTCATGGTTGCCAATGACTCTATGCATGCACGTGTCGTAGCCAGGCAAACTTGACCGGGCAGCGGGCTATCATTTCACGATGTCAACGCTCAAACAGACACCAATGTGCAGACAGCGCCGCTATCAAAGGGTACTCATCTGGCTTCAGGTATTGATTGCCATCCCGCTGGTTGCCCAGTCTGCCCGCATGGTTTTTCATAACGATTGGCGTGACGATCTGCGCCAGGGTGACCAGTACTTCGCCACTGGCCAGTATTATACGGCGCTCCAGACGTATACGACCCTTGCGGATCAGGTCGATCATGCAGAAATAGCCTTGCGGATCGGGATCATACGGGCCATACGCGGTGAGTATGATCAGGCTGAGTATGCGTTATGGCAGGCATTGCACGGACGGCTTGCCCCCGATGCGCGTGATCTGGCTGTTCTCTACCAGGGCTATGTACTCGATCGGCGGGATCAGGCTCAACGGGCACGGCAGGTATGGTCATGGCTGCCATCGCACACCTGGTTCGCTGGCTATGCACATGTGCTACAGGCCGAGTGGGCGTTGTACCACGGTGATTATGCTGCCGCTGAGCTGGATTACCGTGCTGCCCTCGACCAGTTCCTTCTAGCTGACTGGCACTCGCTTGTGATCTATCGCCTGGCGCTTTTACAGGCTGCCACTAACCCCCCTGCTGCCCAGACACTGCTGGCAGCATTGCACCAGCCTCCATCCGTGCCAATGACACGCCTGGCGTTTTTCCTAAAACCGCTGCTGGCCTACAACGATCACGATGTGCAGCAACTGCACACCGTGTTGCAAGCTGATCCCGACCTGCGTCCACAATTACTGGGCCAGTTCTATCTTGACCACAACCTGTTTGCCCTGGCCGAAGCCCAATTTGCTGCCATAGCCGCGGACAGCCCACACGCCCGGGCTGCCGCAGCATACGCGGCCTACACACGCTGGCGAGCGGGTGATAGGGATCAAAGCCTGAAGCAGTTGCAGAGCCTGGTTGCTGCTCACCCCAACGACCCACGGGCACGTACCTTGCTGGCCCTGGTCTATCTCAATCAAGCCAACGCAGACGCAGCTCGCATCCAGATCGACACCATCACCGCGTTGGCACCGACCAACCCGGATACGCATCTGGCCTGGGCCCACTGGTACACCGCCCAGAGTGATTATGTCAATGCCAGCCAGGAGTACCAACGTGCCTTAGAGCAGGCACAACCGGAACAGCGCGGCAAGTATGCGTTGCTGGTGGCCAGGTTCCATCTGCATACAACCTATGAGATCTGTACCTACGGCCTGCCCGCTGCAGAACTGGCGATCGAGACCCTGGACGCACATGAGGAAGCATGGACAACCCTGGCTGCCAGTCGCTATTACTGCGCCGATTTCCAGGGAGCCATTGAAGCCGCGCAACAGGCCTTGCAGTATAACGCCAGAGCCGATGCGGCGTTTTACCTCGGTTTAGCCCTCAATGCCACGGGCGAGCGAGCCGCCGCCCAGATTGCCCTCACACATGCGGCTGACCTGGCACCGGCCTCGATCTGGCGCGAGCGGGCTGAGGATCGACTAAACTGGTGGTACTGATGTACTAACGGTGTTCCCTGGTGATGAACCACAGCCTGACTGATCTGATATGGCGACAATTACGCTCAACGCTCGTAGAACCACAGTGCATCTGGGCGTGGTACAATAGCTGGCATGATCTACGATACCTACGCAACCGTCTATGATGGCAGTGGGCAGGTGCGGTTTGCTCTCCTGATTGCGCAATATCTGAGAGAAATTTTACAGCGTCACCCGGTAGCAGGACAACGGGCGCTCGATCTGGCATGTGGTACCGGCACACTGGCACTCCTGTTAGCTGATGAGGGGTGGAACGTAACTGGCCTGGATGTGTCAGTTGCGATGTTAGCGCAGGCTCGCGCCAAAGCTATGTATGCGAACCTGGCCGGGCAGGTTGATTTTGTCGAGGGCGATATGCGTATGGTCGAGCAAGTGGTAGCGGCAGCAGCCTATGATCTGGTGACATGCACCTATGATAGCCTGAATTACCTGCGCACCGAGGCAGATCTGGCAGCCTGCTTCCACTCGGTTGCCTATGCGCTGGTGCCCAATGGTCTCTTCGTGGGCGATATGAATACCCGCCACTTTCTGGAACATGATTGGGGCGTGTGTGATGTGCAAGAGCAAACCGGTTATGTGCAGGTGGCCCGCAGTCACTTTGACCCCTTGAGTCACACATCGACTATGCTTTTGACCGGCTTTGTGGGCAACGATGCGGTAGGGTATGAGCGATTTGATGAAATTCACGTTGAGCGCGTTTATGCCATAGAGACCGTCGACACGCTGTTGACACAGACGGGACTACAGGTTGAAGCTATCTACGACTGCTTCACTTTTAATCCGCCTGGCGCTACGACGCAACGGATTGCCTGGATTGCGCGCAGGTCATGAAGGGAACTACCATGAAACGAGTTGTTGTAATCACGACCGGGGGTACGATTGCGACCAAAGACGGCCCGATGGTCGGCGGTGCTGTCCCACTACTCAAAGGCGATGACTTTCTGGCGCTACTGCCACGTGACGGCGTTCATCTGGTATTTGAAGAGTTCTCCAATCTTCCAGGAAGCCACTTTACGCCCATCAATGCGCTGGAGTTGTCTCAACGGATTGAATCGACGCTGCTCTCACCCGATGTCGATAGTGTTGTCATTACCCACGACACGGATACGCTGGAGGAGACCGCCTATTTGTTAGATCTTACGCTGAAGTCGATCAAGCCAGTGGTTATAACTGGCTCGTTGCGTGTCGCCACCAATCCTGGCTATGATGGCGTTACCAATCTAGCGAATGCGATTCGCGTGGCCATCGCACCCGAAGCGCGCGATCAGGGGGTGCTGGTGGTGTTTGGTGATGAAGTATTTGCCGCTCAGGAAGTACAGAATGTCCACACCCACACCCAACAGGCGTTTCAAGCACCGGGATGTGGGCCACTCGGCCGCATTGAGCCGCAGCGCATCGGGTTGCATCATCGCCTGGCACAACGTCAGCATATTCCTTGCGCTCGACTGGAGGAAATGGTGGATCTGATCCGGTTGACACAGGGCGCGGATGATCGGCTGTTGCGCCACAGCATTGAGGATGGCGTCGCCGGGATTGTGATCGAAGCGTTTGGGAGTGGGCGAGTGCCACCCTGGTGGCTCCCAGCCATTGGTGAGGCGCTCGCGCAGCGCACGGTCGTCGCTATTACCACCCGCTGCCTGTCAGGAAGCCTTGGGGATACCTATGGCTATGTGGGTGCCTATCATGATTTAACGCGCCTGGGTGTCTTGATTGTCCACAACTTGAATGGTTTGAAGACCCGTATTAAACTGATGGTGGCGCTGGGCGCAGCGCGGAATCAGTATGAGCTACGCAAGTGGTTTCAGGGATGAGGCAATGCTGCTGACCATTGATATTGGAAATACGCATATTAAGCTGGGTGTTTATGATGGACAAACGCTGGCGCATCACTGGCGTGTAACCACCGAACGTTATAAACTGGCCGATGAGTATGGGGTACTGCTCTACAACCTGTTCAAATGGGAAGGTATGGATATAACGACCGTCAATGGGTGCGTTATTTCGTGTGTAGTACCACCACTTACCAGCCAGTTCTGCACTATGTCGCGCCATTATCTACATGTTGAGCCAGTAGTCGTGGGAACTCATATAGAGACCGGGTTACGCTATCAGATTGACGCCCCCCATGAGTTAGGGTCGGATCGGATTGCGAATGCCCTGGCGGCCTATCATTTGTACAGCGGGCCAGTGATTGCCATTGCGCTCGGTACGGCCACCGCCTTTGATGTCGTCACGGCAGAAGGGGTGTATATTGGCGGTGCTATCGCACCAGGGATCGCCATTAGTGCCGACGCCCTCTTTCGTGCCGCGGCCCGACTCTATCAAGTCGAATTGGTGCGCCCGCCGCAGGTAATCGGCAAGAACACGGTACACTATATTCAATCGGGCTTGATTCTGGGCTATGCTGGCCTTATTGAGGGCATGGTACGCCGCATGCAACAGGAACTTGATGCACCGTGTAAGGTCGTGGCAACTGGTGGCCTGGCCGAAACAATTGCCAATGAAACCGAGGCGATCACGGTCGTAGAACCGTTATTGACACTCGAAGGATTACGATTTATTTACAATATGAATTCAAAATTGTAAGAATATACGAAATATGAGGTGTATACAGGCAAGTTGTGGCCTGTATGTCTCGTATATTCATGTGTAGAGGCCACCTGTGAGTGTTTTACCAGCGCTTGATGAAAAAGCGACCTATGTTGAACGTATGTTTGCACGCATTGCCCCCACCTATGACCGTATCAACCGGGTGATGACGTTTGGACAAGATCAAACCTGGCGTCAACACGCCGTTAATGCCGTTGCGCCGCCGATTGATGGCCGTGCGCTAGATGTGGGCACGGGTACTGGCGATTTCTTGCCCCTGCTGGCTGCCTGGATGCCAGTGGGCATCGCCGTCGGAGTGGATTTTTGTTTACCGATGATGCATTCTGGCTGGCCAAAGCTGGATGCCACGTATGTACTCCCTGTGGCGCACAGCGCTATCGCGGCGCAACAAGTGCTGACCTTTGTTGGTGGTGATGCCCTCTGCCTACCTTTCGCTGACAATAGCTTCGACGCAGTTACGACCGGCTTTGCAGTACGCAACGTGACCGACATTACGGCCGCTTTTCGTGAAATGTGGCGCGTGGCACGACCGGGTGGGGTGGTGGCATGTCTCGAAGTGGCCCGCCCGCAGCACAGGCTGCTACGGCTGGGCCATCAACTCTATTTTGAGCAGATCGTGCCATGGATTGGCACCTTGCTCGGCAGCGACCGTCAGGCCTATACCTATTTGCCACAATCGGCACGGACATTCCCCACCCCGCCCGTCCTGGCCGAACATATGCGCACAGCCGGCTGGCAGCATGTACACTACCGCTATCTCAGCCTGGGCGCGGTCGCGCTGCATACGGGTGTCAAACTGTAGGAGATAGGTATATGAGCTGGAGATTGATATGTCAGGCAATTTCGATGACCCGCTGGATCGACTACCACCCCGCCGACGCGAGACGATTATGGAGCGGCGGCTGCGCAAGGCACGTGGTGAGGATATAGACGACTCGCTTGACGATCTGTATGATGATGACGACCTGATCGATGACTACGCGGTTCCACACACGCTGGATCGCGGAGCTGACATACGACGCCCACGCTATGCCCAACGGGGTGGCGGCAGTGGGTGCGCCCAGGCGACACTGTATCTGGTACTGGGGGCACTGGCGACACTGCTGATCGTTCTGTTTTTTGTGCGCGATGCCGTCAGTTCTATCAGCAATCCGTTGGGGAACGTACTGCCCGATCTGGACGCACTCATGGCTTCGCCCACCCCCACGATTGGCGTCAATACTGCCGCTGTGCTACAGCGGGTACAGCAACTGCGGAAGCTAGAGACGACCTCGTATACGGTGGAAAAAGTCATCGAAGCCGGTATTCAAGGCAATACCTTTGAAAATATTCTGTTTGGTGACCGTCTACTGTTGATCGCCCACGGAACGGTCGTGGCCGGCATCGATCTCAGCAAGCTAGACGAGGAAGATGTCGTGCTGTCCCCCGATGAGCGCACACTTACTATTCGGCTGCCACCAGTGGAGATTTTCAGTGTCAACCTGGACAACAACAAGACGCGCGTCTATGACCGCCAGCAGGGACTCCTGGCACCAACCAATAAAGACCTGGAGACACAGGCTCGCCAATCGGCCGAGCAGCAGATCCTGGCAGCGGCCTGTGAGGGCGAAATCATGTATCAGGCCCACCGTGATAGTCAGGAGATTATGCGCCAGTTACTCAACCTGGTTGATATGAATCAGGACATAGAAATAGTTATCGAGCCGGCAGCAATCCCACCGTGTGTTGCTATGTTTGAACCATCGCTGCCATAAACCGCATCACTCCTGGCCTGGTAGTAACTCTGACTGATAAACAGTGCAACAACCTGAATGCGGTGTTCAAACGGCATGCAGTCAAACGACCAGAACCGGTTAAAGCCAGAATTTCTTGTTCCAACGAACAGCAGATCGGTTTCATAGCATTGTGCCCAATCTGTTATGACCCGGTGTTAGCCCGGCGTATACCAGTCACCACGTTCATCATGTACGTGACATGCACCGCATCACCAGGTTGGGGGTCAGCATATATATCGTCCTTGCCGATACGGGTGTGGCGAACCTGTTGTTCACCCACATGCGTATACACGAGATCATAGAAATATGTTCCATGAATATCAATCAATTGCACATGGATCAGTGTCCCATCTTTTTCGCCCGATACAATCATAACATTCCACTCCTGAACATATACAATTGGTAGAGGCTGACTAGATAGAAATCCTACATGAGTTGTGAAGACCGGATTCCAGGCTACAGCCTGGTATCAGTACTCCAACGAGACTTCGTCTCAGCAGGGTGCGGAGGCATCCAACTCCGCACATGTTCCCTTGGAGCTTTCGGGGGATCTTCGTCTCTCGAACGCTTTTTCCAGCAGAAGTCTCGTTGGCGTATCAGTCTGATTGGTATTCATAATACGCCAATAATGCCAGATAAGGAATAGCTAAAAAGAGGAGATTGTGGTGGTAATTGCAGGAGATTCACACGCAGAGCGCCAGTCAGTCGTAACGATCATTGATGTCGATGAGCGCACATTTGGCCGTGAGGTGCTGGTACGTTCGCAGGAGGTACCGGTCGTTGTCGATTTCTGGGCACCCTGGTGTGGCCCATGCCGTACGCTTGGCCCGATACTCGAACGACTGGCCCACGATTCACGGGGCGCGTTTGTATTAGCAAAGATCAATGTCGATCAGAATCAACGTCTGGCCGCGAATTATCAGGTGCAGGGCATTCCTGCCGTCAAAGCCTTCCGTAATGGAAAGGTCGTCAACGAGTTTAGTGGGGCGCTGCCCGAGTCGCAGGTACGCGCCTGGCTGAAGCAGGTCTGCCCACCCGTAGCCGATCAGTTGGCAGCCGAGGCGGCTGCGCTGGAAGCCCATGCTCCCGACCAGGCCATAGCACGTTATCGGCAGATAGTAGCTACCGATCCCACACATTCCGCCAGCCTGTTCGGACTGGGACGCTTGCTGCTGCGGGCTGGCGATGCGACCGGAGTGGAATGGCTGGCTCAGGTTCCGGCTGGTACGCCCCAGTATTCTCACGCCCAGACGCTTCTTCCACTGGCTGATTTCTTTCAGCTACCCGTCGCTGCCGACCCGAATGCGTTGCTGGCCCGCATCGAAAGCGATAGCAACGACCTGGAGGCACGCTATCAACTGGCGGCCCACCTGACTCGCACGCAGCGCTACGGAGAGGCGATGAACCAGTTGCTGGCGATTGTGATGCGTAATCGAGCCTTCCACAACGATGGTGGGCGGAAGGTGCTGCTGGCGCTGTTTGAGCTATTGGGGGATGAACATCCACTGGTGGCAGACTATCGGCGCAAGCTGGCAAATGCGCTGTTTTGAGTACGTGTTCACATTTCTCATGGGAGCGCGGGCAGCTTGCCTAGTCTCCGCGATGCAGGGCGTCCTGCCCACACTCCCAGGTATACGTGGTATCCCTCGTAGGAACAGGTACTGTTTTGATGTGCAGACCGCCCAATACATACCTGCGTTCTGGCGGTCGTCTGGTATATAGGGATACAGGAGGGGCAGCACACGGCACTGCCCCTACATACAACAACCCGGACAGAGACGATTTCAGCCTCTTCGCTTCCCCCTTATTCATACGCCAGCACGTCGCGCACGGTAAGTCGTGACGCATTCCAGGCGGGTAGGAAACTTGCCAGACCAGACAGGCCAACCGAGATAGTCAACCACATCACCGCCCCTGACACTGAGTAGGTATAGCTCAATGGTGAACCCAGGAAAATAGTACCAATCTGGGCACTCAGAAAGCCGCTGATCGGGAATGCCAGGAGCAAGCCCATCGACCAGCTAATCAACCCGATCAAGACGCCCTCAACAACAACGATTTTGAGTACCGAACCATCTGACGCCCCAATCGCCCGCATGACCCCGATCTCACGCGTGCGTTCCAACACATTCATACTCATTGTTCCCATCAAGCCCAAACCGCCAACCAGTGCCGTCAGCACCGCCATGATCAGCAAGCAATAGACCAGAATGTTGAATTGCCCCACAATCCGATTATACTCACCAATCGCCGTGGCGCTACTCATGACGCGCAGCCCAACACTACGAAAATGTTCCTCCAGACGTTGCGCCACCTGCGTCTGAAAATCAGCAGTGTTGCGCTCGGTGACAATCCGCAATTCACGGGCCAGACCGGCCTCACGCACCTCCCGCGAAAAGTAGGGATAGTTAGTATAGGCGATCAGATCATCGTTCCCAAACGATTTGAACAGTCCCACCACTGTCCATGTTGTCTCGCGCCCCTTCAGTTTGAGTGTAATCGTATCACCGACACCAATGTCTGGCTCATCACTGACGATACCCAGGCTAAGAACCACAGCGTTTTCATCTTCAGGCAGCAACCAGCGCCCCTGAACAATTTCTGGCTTGACCAGCGGGCTACCGGGCGGTGGTGCCTGCAGAATAATGACATCGCTCTCGGTTTTGTCCGGTCGCAGGCGGCGGGCACCAATATTGCCCCAGCCCTCAACACGCACAACTCCTGGTACCTGCAGCGCTTCCTGCTCCAAACGTTCGAGGCGATAAGGCTGATCAAAGCTGACAAAGACATCAAACCGAATCAAGGCTGCAAACAACTCATCGAGTGAGCGGCGGACGGAAGATTGAACACTGAACACGCCGATAAAAATAGCCCCACCGAGTGTGAGCGTAATCAAGGTCAAAGCCAGTCGTCCTTTGCGGCGAAAGGTATTGCGCAACGAGAGCAACAGTGGACGAGGCAACCCGCGTACACGCTCCATCAGCCGATCCATCATGCTGGTACCATACGCACCTGGCCCGCCATCGCTGCTGATCGCCTCGCGGATGGTGACCCGCGTGCCTTTGAGCAGCGGATAGATCGCAGCAGCCAGTGGTACCAACAGGCTTACCAGTAACTGCAGGCCCATCACACTGGGAATTATCCCGTAGCTAACAGCATTAAAGTTAAATAGACCCGCAAAGAATTCGGTGAAGAGACCTGCGGCCAGGTAGGCCAGCGGTGCCGCGATCAGCAGCGCCAGCAGGCCAAAGCACAACACTAACGCCAGATACATCCCCACAATCTGCCCGGTCTGGGCACCGATAGACTTCATCACACCGATCTGGCGTATCTGTTGCGTCAGCAAACCGGAAATCGTGTTCGTTACCAGGAAGCCGCTCAAAATAACCGCCAGTACACTCATCGCCCCCAGAATAAACGTGATCGGTTCCAAACCAAAGGTTGCAATCGGGCTTTTGCCAGCTTCGGGTGGAATAAACACGGCCTCGATCTCACGTCCGCTACGCTCGATCTTCTGCCGTACCCGTTGCGCAACCAGGGTCACATACTCGTGATCGAAAAAATGCTCCTGATCCACGGTGATACGCACTGAATTGTATTCACGCGGAACGCCCAGCCACTCCAGTGTATCCTCGGTAATGTAGCCATAGTACATGTTAAAAATGAAGGTTGGCGCGACATTGAGATCATGGACAATACCGGTAATGGGAATACGGCGCTGTGTCTGATCAAGCGTTTCGATCAGCAACGTGTCACCAGGGTTAATATCGACACCCAGCATAGGGCTGAGCGCCGAACGTTCGAGCAGCATCGTCTTGTTGGGCGGCGGCCATTGCCCCTGCTCCAGCGTAAATGTGCCAATACGTATGTCTTCAAAGTCACGAATGGCGAACAATTGTAGATCTTTCCACTGATCGGGGCCAACATTCAAACGCACGGTCAAACTGCGCCGCCCCTCGGCTTCATCCACACCAGGCAGGCGGCGAATGCTCTGCACCAGATCATCGTCAAAGGGATCACGAGCCAAAATGACGGCGCTAAACGGCTTTCCTGCCATATACTGTTCCGAGAGTCCCCGCAATAACCGCACGCGGGCCTCGGCAATCATCCCAACAGCAAAGACTCCAATCGCAATCGAGAGCGCAACAAGTAGTGTGCGGGTTTTGT
This sequence comes from uncultured Chloroflexales bacterium, assembly GCA_937925925.1. Classification (GTDB taxonomy): domain Bacteria; phylum Chloroflexota; class Chloroflexia; order Chloroflexales; family Chloroflexaceae; genus CAKZQX01. Next base: position 14,842 of record CALANA010000176.1, read on the forward strand.
TACTCCACAAATCGGCCAGAACTTTACGCCAGCGCGGACTAAGCATGCAGATACTCCATTTGATGTATGCTCAATGAGATGATGAAATGACGTTGATATAGATTACAATGTTGCAAGAAGGGACTACAGAGAATCATACCATGAGTTATGCAGGTAATACCTCAAAATGACAGGATAAATCGAAATGATACTACCCACCTATGATGGCTATATTTTTGATCTCGATGGCACAATCTATCTGGGTGACACGCTGCTGCCCGCAGCCCAACACGTTATCACGACCTTACGCGCCGAGGGGCGGCGTGTAGCCTTCTTGTCGAATAATCCCACGCATACCTGCCAGGACTATGCGGCCAAACTAAACCGATTGGGCATTATCACCGCCCCCGACGCGATCGTGAACTCATCGTATGTGCTAGTGCAGTGGCTCCGCGCCCAGGCACCGCAGGCCCGCCTGTATGTAATCGGTGAGATGCCACTGATTGAGGAGCTAAACAAAGCCGGGTTTCATCTGAGCGAAAAACCGGGCGATATTACGTTCGTTGTTGCCTCTTTTGACCGTACTTTCAATTATAAAAAATTACAGGTGGCTTTTGATGCCATTCGTGCCGGTGCGCACTTAATTGCGACCAATGCTGATCGCTACTGCCCCGTGCCGGGTGGCGGGCAACCCGATGCGGCGGCAGTCATTGCAGCGATCGAGGCATGCACGGGTACCACTTGCATGCAAGTGGTGGGCAAGCCTTCGCCGATTATGGCCCGTACCGTTGGCGAACTGCTAGGCTTGCCGCCTGAGCGCTGCCTGATGATTGGGGATCGATTAGAGACCGATATTCTGATGGGGCTACAGGCCGGTATGGCTACCGCGCTGGTGTTGACGGGGGCAACGCGGCGGTCTGACCTTGCGTCCACAACCTATCAGCCACACTATGTGTTAGAAGGGTTGCACCAGTTGTTGCCAACGATCTGATGTTCAAACTGAGTTGGAACAGGCAACGATTCAGATCCGAAAAGTTGCACCAGTTGTTGCCAACGATCTGATGTTCAAACCCAGGACGTTTTTATCGGCACGGAGTTTTTCCGGGTTGCACCAGTTGTTACCAACGATCTGATGTTCAAACCGTTGACTGGCGGGGCCGTACCCTGTACTTACCCCTACCGCATTTAAATCTAATCCGCCGAAGAACCCGGTGCCTGATACCGTTTCGACTTGAATATTCCGCATGGTCGTGCCATGCGTCCTCCCACGCGCCGGCGTTGCGGCGGAGGGGCGGGGGCCGCCAGCCCCCACCCATGTGTGGATGTCGGCGGAGAGGCATTGCATGCAACGCCTCTCCGCCCCGCGACCGCTCGTTCCAGGGGACGGCTCATTGATGCAGGAGCAAGCGTCAGACGAACCACCGGATGCGGAAGGGCGCAGTCACATTGGTATGTAACCAGAGATTCGTTCGGGGAATTGAAGCGCAGCAAGAGTTAGCAACGAATGGCAGAATCATTTGCTCGGCAGACACTTTAGGACTTACGCAGTCATCCATCATCACGTAACCGTTCAGGTGGGGTTTGGGCGGGGCACGATCCCGCCCGGAGGTTCCCGGGGGTTGCGGGGGCCTGCGGCCCCC
>CALANA010000177.1 GCA_937925925.1 uncultured Chloroflexales bacterium
CTTGAACGCTTCACCGCTCGAACGCTTGAACGCTTCACCGCTCGAACGCTTGAACGCTTCACCGCTCGAACGCTTGAACGCTTCACCGCTCGAACGCTTGAACGCTTCACCGCTCGAACGCTCAGGGCGCTCAGCATACGCTACTCGGCGCGGCGATAACCGGCAGCCTGAGCGTCTTCCTCGGTGTTAAAGCACACAATGCCAATAAAGGTGCGTGTGTAACCCGCGTGCCCATCCACATAATAGACGTTCAACTTTTCCAGCCCCTTGATTTGCCCCTGTTCGCACGGCCACCAGGGTGGCTCGATCTGGTTGTTGATTATTTTGGGGCGCGTAGTTGGCGTCAAAAATACGGTTGGCGTAGGGGTAAGCACGTCTTCTATGGTTGATCCCGGCTCACTTCCTGGCAATGGTGTGGATGTGATCAATAACGGTGCTGTTGTCGCGGCTGGTGCGGGCAGTATGGCACCAGGGTTTGCCGGTGGTATCGGCGCGGGTGGCGCGGGTGGCGCAGGTGATGGGGGTGCCGGTGATGGCGATGGTGTAGCTGATGGCGCAATTTCTTGCGGGTCAAACTCGATCGCCGCCGGTGGTCGATAGGCATGGGTAGGCAATAATGCTACGCCTGGCTCCGGTGTGGCCGGTGATGTGCTGGTAGCGGTTGCTAGAACCGAAGCAGTGGGCGTGGCTACTACTTCAGCTACAGGATCGACGCGAACTGGAACGTTGAGACTACGCAGAAGCACAAATCTGAGCAGCAACCCCAGCGCGATCAATACACAGACCAGTGTGAGAACACGTTGAATGGTGTGTCGTGAAAGTGTCATAGTTATAAAACAATATCCTTATGCATAATGTCAAACAAGTACAGGTCTCAGGTCGCACTATGATATGTCATGGTCAGGACTTGCGCGGTGGTCTGGTTACCTCGCCTTTTCGCCGGAGTTTGTCCTGAGCGTAGTCGAAGGAACGTTGGGTTCACACGACTGCGTACGTCCTGATGGTGTGACTTTCACTTCGGTCGTACATAACCTCTATGAACCAGCACACTGATTCTAAATAGTGCTGCGGCGAGATGCTTCCTTTGTCAGTGTGATTATGGATTTTTATGGTGATGTACTGTCAAATGAATCGCGCATCGCCTGAATCCTGAAATATAGCAATCCTCCATGCGTTGTGAAGATCGGAGTCCCGGCTTGACGCTGGTCTCGCTCCTTCCAGCGTCAAGCCGAGATTCCTGTTCATAATTGGAATAGGATTGCTATATTGCGAGTCATACCGTTGATCACCGCACAGGCATTATAGCATTATCGACAGCATAGAGGGATTTCCATTTTGCTACTTGGGAATAGTTTCGATACATGGTACTATTAAAAAGGCTACCCTCTCGGACTATCGATCTTACACAGCGTACCGCATTTAGCCTGCTCCATGTAAAAACGAGAAAGCATGAAAGGAATCACGCCGATGAGTGCGCCAAAATACACCAATCGTTTGCTGCACGAGACGAGTCCCTACCTGTTGCAGCACGCCCACAATCCGGTTGACTGGTATCCCTGGGGGCCGGAAGCGCTCCAGAAAGCGCAAGCCGAGGATAAGCCGATCTTGATAAGCATTGGCTATGCGGCATGCCACTGGTGCCACGTGATGGAACACGAGAGCTTTGAAGACCCGGAGACGGCGGCGCTGATGAATGAACATTTTGTCAATATTAAGGTTGATCGTGAGGAGCGTCCGGATCTAGACAGCATCTATATGACGGCGGTGCAGGCGATGACTGGTCAGGGTGGCTGGCCGCTCAACACCTTTCTATTGCCCGATGGCACACCTTTCTATGGTGGCACCTATTTTCCTCCAGAGAGCAAGGCTGCGCGCTATGGAGTGCCCAGCTTTAAGCAGGTATTGCTCAGTGTGGCTGATGCTTACAAAAATCGACGCGCCGATCTGACGAATGCCGGTCAACAATTGCTTGGACATTTGCGCCAGTTGAGTGCCGGGCGAGCAACGATAGATACGTTGCGTGTGCAGACGCTAGAGATCGCTTTCAAAGATATAGCCCGCAATTTTGATCAGACCCACGGCGGATTTGGACAGGCACCCAAATTTCCGCAGCCGATGACACTGGAGTTTCTGCTGCGCTACTATATACGTACCGGCAATGCTGACGCGCGGTATATGCTGGAACACACATTGCGCCGAATGGCTCTGGGTGGCATGTACGATCAGCTAGGCGGCGGGTTTCATCGCTATAGCGTCGATGCCTTCTGGCTAGTACCACACTTCGAGAAGATGCTGTATGACAATGCACTCCTGGCACGTCTGTATGTCGAAACATTTCAGATCACGGGCGATACCTTCTATCAACGCATTGCCGAGGAGACGCTCGATTATATGCAGCGCGAGATGTTGGATGCCGCTGGCGGCTTCTATAGCACGCAGGACGCGGATAGTGCCACGCATATGGGTGGGCACAAAGAGGAAGGGGCGTTCTTTGTCTGGACGCCGGAGCAGGTACGGGAAGTGTTGGGCAGCGATGCGGCACTCTTTTGCCAGATCTTTGATGTCACCCTCCACGGCAACTTTGAAGGGCAAAACATCCTGCATCTGCCGCGCCCGCTTGACGAGATCGCACGGGTTACCGGCGTTGCCCTTGATCGCCTGGAGGATATTGTGGCCCGTGGGCGTACCAGTCTGTTTGCCATCCGTGAACAGCGCCCAAAGCCTGATCGTGATGAGAAGGTATTGACAGCATGGAATGGCATGGCGTTGCGTGCCTTTGCCACCGCTGCCGCCGCGTTTGATCGCGCCGACTACCTGCAGGTAGCGCAGCGCAACGCCGACTTCTTGCTGCGTGCGCTCTGTCGCGCCGATGGGCGGGTGTTGCGTAGTTGGAAGGATGGTCAGGCGCGGTTGTTAGGGTATCTCGAAGACTACGCGCTCCTGGCCGATGGTCTGCTGGCGTTGTATAGTGTTGATGGCAATGCACGCTGGCTCCAGGCCACGCTAACGCTCACCGAGGCAATGCTGGATCTCTTCTGGGACGAGACGTTGCCGGGCTTTTACGATACGGCCCGCGATCACGAAGCGCTGGTGACGCGCCCCCGCGATGTAAGCGATAATGCCACACCATCGGGCAACTCGGTGGCGACCGATGTGTTGCTGCGCCTGGCAGCATTGACTGGCAATGTGACCTATCGTACGCGTGCCGAGCAGGTACTGGGTAGCCATGTCGAACAACTGCGCCGCTTCCCGATGGGGTTCGGGCGTTTGCTGTGCGCCGCCGATTTTGCGCTTGCACCGGTGCAGGAGGTGGCACTGGTGGGCGATCCTGCTGCCAGCGATATGCAAGCGCTCTTGCGCGTACTACATGCGACCTATCGACCCTATGTGGTGCTGGCGCAGTTGCATCCTGGCGACACAATCGCACCAGCGCTGACCCCGCTGTTGCAGGCACGCCCGACGATCAATGGTAAAGCTACGGCGTATGTCTGTGCCGATTTTACCTGTAAGCAACCGGTAACAGAGGCGGCCGAGCTACAGGCCCAATTGTCGTGAGAGGAGTTTGAAACGTTAGCACATTTCAGCGTGCTAACGTTTCAACACCCTAACGCCCGAACAACGAATCAACGGCGGCGGCTAATTGGCGCAGGTTGCTCACGTAATGCACCGCGTCACACATGGGCATGTATTTCAGCATATCACTGCTCAGGCTACCGGGGTCATAGCGGCCCCACATGCTTGGCGGTTCCGGGTTGAACCAGACGACGCGCCGGGCACGTTGACGGATCTTGCTAAACGCCTCCAGTCCCGGATCATTTTCGTTGTTGCGCCCATCGCCTAGAATGATCACAGTCGTGCGTTGATCGACGCAGCCGCAGTGGTCGCGTACGAACGTTTGCAGACTATGGCCCAGGTCGGTCGCGTAACTACGCGGGGGTCGGATGCGCTCCTGAATATTGGTAATGGCCTGCTCGGCGCGATATTCGGTAAAGTCCATGCTTACATCATGCATATCGTCAATAAACGCAAATGAACGCGTGCGGCTAATCTGATCTTGCAAGGCATAGATCAGCAGCAACATAAAACTCGCCACAGGCCGCATCGAGATACTGAGGTCACAGATAACCACCAGGCGCGGTTTGAGATGCCGGCGGCGATGGCGAATCACGACCGGCACGCCCCCAAAGCGCAGATTACTGCGGATCGTCTGCTTCGCGTCCAGCGTACCACTCTTACCACGCCGCTGACGTAACGCCATCCGTGAACGCAACTGGGCAGCCAGCCGGTTGACCAGGCTGCGGAGATCTTGCGTTTCCTGGGGAGAGAGTTGCTCAAAAGGCCGATTCATTAACTGCTCAACCGAGCGGGGACGTGGCTCGGCGTTATGCATCTGCTCGATCATCTGCTGCCCGACCTGTTGCGCAATCTGCTCGGCCAGCACCTGCTGGTTCTGCTGCGCCGCTTCTGCGATGGCTTGCAACGCTTCCGTGCGCATACCCTCTGCTTGTAACTGTTCCAGCAGTTGTTGCAGTGCTTCTTCCAGTTTAGCGAACTGTATCTGCCGCAGCGCACGTTGCGTCATCCACTCCTGATAATAGGGATGCGTCATTGGCGGCGGTGTACTCTGCTGGTTGAGGATATCGCGGATCTGTTCGCGGCTGAGTTGCTGGCCGCTGATCATGGACTGGAAGAGTTGCGCCAGTTGTTGCGGTGTCATCGTTGCCAACATGTGCTGAAGCAACTGTTGAAGCTGCTGTTGCTCTTCCTCGGTCAGCGTGTCACCGCCACCAGGTTGTTGCATGGGCGGCTGATCATGGCCGAAATACATGGGGAAGAGGCGCTGAAAAGCTGGTACAGCTTCTGGATCTTTCACCAGCGTTGTTTGCAGGGCGGCCCGAAAGAGACCTTTATCCTCAATGCCGGCTTGCTCAATCGCCCGCAACGCATCGACACTCTCGGCAATACTGATCCGTACGCCAGCGGCACGCAGGCCAGCAATAAACTCCACGACACGATCGTCCATAGCTGTTTCCCTCTAGTTGTAGCGTTCCAGCCCGGTGGTACCTGCCGCACCGCCCGGTCGTTCGCCGCTGTCACCTTTGCGTCCAGCGCTACCGTGTATGGCCCGCCGCGCCCGTTGCAGATCGCTTTCGTATTTGAGCAGCACACTGAGCGTATTGTCGATGGTCTCGCGGTCAAGGGCGCGTGTATTGAGCGCTACCAGCGCTCGTGCCCAGTCGAGCGTTTCACTGACGCTGGGTTGCTTCTTGAGATCCAGGTCGCGCAGGCGCTGTACCATTTCGACCGCCTGACGTGCCAGTCTGGGTGCCAGGCCCGGTACCTTGAGCTGGACGATGCGCAACTCGGCTTCCAGCGAGGGATAGTCAATATGGATATAGAGGCAGCGCCGCTTGAGTGCCTCACTTAGCTCGCGGGTGTTGTTGCTGGTCAAGATCACCGTTGGCATATGCTTCGCTTTGAGCGTGCCCAGTTCGGGCACACTGACTTGAAAATCGCTCAACACTTCGAGCAAAAAAGCCTCAAACTCAGCATCAGCGCGGTCTATTTCGTCGATGAGTAGCACCACTGGTGCTTCACTGGTGATCGCCTTGAGCAAGGGACGTGGTAGCAAGAAACGCTCAGAAAAAAAGACTTCCTCCTCATTCGCCAGACGGTCAGCGGCTTCGCGCAAGGTCGCCGCATCGCCCAGCACCTGGCCCAGTTTGTCGCGCAACAGTTGAGTATACAGCAACTGCTTCGCATATTCCCACTCATACAGCGCCTTGGTTTCGTCCAGTCCCTCATAGCACTGCAGGCGAATCAGTTCACGGCCCATTGCGCCCGCCCATGCCTTGGACAGTTCGGTCTTGCCCACGCCGGCTGGCCCTTCCGTGAGCAGCGGTTTGCCCAGCCGATCAGCCAGGAACATTGCCGTTGCGATGTCATCGGTCGCAATATATTGCTGGGTTGCGAGCGCGGTACGCACATCACCAATGGTGTTAAACATGCAGATGATCCTTTCAAGGTTATCCGTAGCGGGCAGCAGTAGTGGTTGGCATACGGATGCTGGATACGAGAGATAGAAACTACTCAATGGCACCATACACAGTGTGCCACAGGCTGCTGGCCAGGTCGTCGCTATCACACACGACGGCGTGAAACCGCTGGCGATCATGGCCGGGATTGACACACCAGGTTGTTCCGAGACGTTCAGCGTAGCGTCCGCTGATGGTGGGCGATTCATGGATGTGGCCGTGAAGCGTCAGCAACGGTTGATGCTGGTTGATAAACGCCCGTAACGCTCGACTACCAACATGCTTATTGCGCATTCGGTCCAATTCAGTGTTATAGGGTGGTGTATGACAGACATAAATAGTACGTGCCGGGTCACTCTGTTGAGCCAGTTGCTCCAGATCGTCAGCAATAGAAGGCTGATCTAACAGTGCCGCCAGCGATGTCTTGACTGGCTGCCCACCTGCACTGGTATAGGCCATTGCAAAGCTGTATTGTGGAACATCTCCGCCATCATAGCGCTCGTAATCTTTGATGCTGAAGGGCGTGATCGGCACGCAGGCATAGCCTGCCAGCCACAGGTTGGTAGTGAGCGGAAAGACGTGCTGGTGCAGTGAGTAGGCCAGGCCTTCGGTTTCGAGTGCGTCGATGGCGGTAATGGCAGCAGCCCAGTCATCGTTACCAGGCAGCAAGTAGACGGTGATGTTCGGATGGGTCGCACGAAAGGTTGCCAGCAGAGGCCGCAACGCTGTCTGCACAAAATCGCGCTGGCGTGACACGGCACTGGCGAGCTTGATGCTGTGCGGCAACAAATCCCCACCCACAATCACCGTTTGCGCGGCACGTTGTACAGCCAGTTCCAGAAGTTGCCGGTAGCCTGCAATATTCCCGTGTAAATCGGATGTGTAAACCAGGAGCATACTGACCTCGGCACACGAATTGTCAATGGTCAAGAATGAATGTGTGGATGCAAGAAAGGCTTGCCACCGCGATAAACACAGGCACTACAGACGATTAGTCGGGCATATAATGCATTATAACATAGGAACGCCGTCAAAAGCAGGGTATTTTGGAACGGTTCACATTTGGGGAGAAGCTCTGTCGTACACGTACACTGTTCTCCTGGGAGCGCGGGCGTCCTGCTCCCACGTCGCTTCCAACAGGAAGGTGCGTACTTTGGAGCGCGGGCGGGACGCCTGCAATGGTATATACGCGGGCACGATGCCCGTGCTTCCAGGTGTGCCCGTTACCCTGAGTGTGAACAGTTACGGCATTTTGGGAGATGCGGTGGAGGTGGGCCTGGGTGCGATCCTGCGCGTCGCACCCGGCCAGGCCCATGGTCAGCGGTCGGCTCTTTGCATGTTAGCCTAGCGGCACCACGTTGTCATAGCCAGCTTCGTTGATTGCTGCTACGATTGCTGCTGTATCGACCTGATCGGTATGCTCAACCGTCACGAGTTTGTCGTTGATTGAAACTTCGACATGTTGGACACCGGTCAGAGCCGTTACCTCGCGGGTAATAGCACTGACGCAATGCTGACATGCCACATCTGCTACTCGAAATTGTGCGATGGTCAAAGGGTGCCTCCTGTTCATGTACTCGCTCCTGCTTAACCCCTCCCGGTAGGGGGCTACCAGAGTATAGCAAGTAGCAGGTTGGGCTGTCAAATTGAGAGCAAGCTGTGCCACAGAGCATAAGAAACTGTCTGAAAACGGAGCATGTGCAGGGCTTCGCCCCGCACATGCTTTCCCCGCCGCTTCTGCAGCAGCATGGGTACCGCACTCCATACCTTTTTTTCAAACAGGCGCTTAGACCGGGGCTAGCAGCGGAGAACCGCTGGATCGCAGCTTGTCATTCTGTTTGCGCCAGGATTGTATCTGTGTGATCAATTCGGTGCCTGAGATTGGTGGCGAAATAAGATATCCCTGAACAAGTGGGCAGCCGATAGTCTGGATCCAGGCGAGTTGCTCTGGGCGCTCAATACCCTCAACCACCACGGTCAGATCCAGACCAGTCGCCAGCATAAGGAGCGCTTGCATCACGGCTTCATCCCTGGTCTCACGTCCGATCCCCGTGGCAAAAGCGCGATCAAGCTTGAGGATATCAACGGGCAACTGGCGCAAGTGAGTAAGAGAGGCATAACCGCTGCCAAAGTCATCGAGTGCGATCCGCAATCCCAGTTTTTTCAACCCGGCCAGAATATGGCGGGTCATCGCCAGATTGCGTAGCGCGGTATGCTCAGTCAGTTCAATAATAATGCGGTCGGCGGGCACATGGTAAGTGGCTAACCAATCGGCCACCTCATACACCAGGTTGGGCTTTTCGAGCGATTGAGCCGTCAGGTTGATCGTTATGGTTAAAGGGTAGCCCGCACTGGCCCAGGTGTCTGCCTGAGCGATGGCCGTGTGGAGTACCCAGTTGTCGAGCGCATCTAGTAGACCAGCTTCCTCAGCAATCGGCAAAAAGGCACCGGGAAATAACAGACCCTGTTGGGGATGGTGCCAGCGTACCAGGGCTTCGGCCCACACGATCTGTGCGTTGTGGAGATCCACAATGGGCTGATAGTAGAGTGACAATTCGTGCGTTTTCAGGGCATAGCGTAGATCGGTCTCCAACTGCAGTTGATTATGACCAATCTCCTGCAACAGGGGATGATACACCTGGATGTCACCGCCGTGGGCTTTGGCGCGATACATGGCAATATCGGCCTGTGTCAGTAATGTGCTAAAGGGTGCGGTGGAGTCGGTACTGAAGGCAATGCCGATGCTGCCGCGCAAATGAATGGTTTGCCCGCGCAGAGTGAACGGTAAAGACAGTTCGTTCAGCATCGTACGGGCGATAGCGAGTGGTTGTACGATGTTGTCACACTGTACCAGGACTGCAAATTCATCTCCCCCCAGGCGGGTCAGCAGATGTTCGGCATCAATACACAGGCGCAGACGGTTAGCGATCTGAATGAGCAACTCGTCGCCTACATCGTGCCCCAGGGTACCATTGATGGCCTTGAAGCGATCAACATCCAGGTAGAGCAGCGCGATCATCGCATCCTGGGCATGTGCGGTGGTCATGGCAGCGTGGCCCACCTGATACAAACGATTACGGTTTGGTAAGCCGGTCAACCTGTCTGTGAACGCCAGTTGCTCAATCTGAGCTTCGTAGCGCTTGCGTTCGGTGATGTCGCGGGCATTGACGACCATTCCTTGCACCACCGGGTCGTGGAGCAGATTGGTTGTCACAGCTTCAAGCCAGCGCCAGGTACCATCTTTATGACGATAGCGCAGCTCGACAGGGGGGTTCGGGTGGTTATGACCAGTTTTGCATGCAAAACTGGTCATAATCATCTGCTGATCTTCGGGATGTAACAGGGTAAAACTGTTCTGGCCCACCAGGTCATCGGGATGATAGCCGAGCATACGGGTGACGGAAGGGCTAACATAACGCACGATGCCGTGTACATCGCAAACGGAGACGATATCGGTTGAATTATGTACCAGCGCGTGGTAGTAGTGTTCGTGGGCATGTAGCTCGGCGGTGCGCTCCTGGATGCGCTGTTCGAGCCTGGTATGAGCCGTGCGCAAGGCTTGCTCGGCCTGCTTGCGCTCGGTAATATCCATAAAAATTCCCGCCAGAGCATATTGTATGCCGTTTGCATTCATCAGCGGAAACTGGATCGCCAGGAAAGTATGCATCTGGTTGTTGAGCTGCAGTGACAATTCGGACTCTATCGGCTGACCGGTGGTCAGGACGTGTTCGTCGTGCAAAACACAGGAGCGTGCAATATCGGGCGGAAAGACTTCGTCGGGCGTATGTCCGATTAGTTCGGCCTCGCTCACCGAGAACATCGTGCAGTACCGCTGATTGACGAGCAGGAAGCGCCCCTGATGATCACGGATCGCAATCGCGGTGGGGGAATGATCTAGCACACCGGCCAGCAGCGTCTGACTCTCGTACAGGCGGTGTTCGGTATGTACCTGGTTCGTGATGTCGTGGCAGATAATCAACCCCGCTACTATCTGCGCGGAGGTGTCATAGAGGGGACGGGCGTAGATGTGATAGATATGCTGATTGTACGCAATCTGGCAAGTAGTTGTGGTACCTGCTATCGCCGCCTGGTGGATCGGTTTCAGGGTCGCGCAGAGTTCGGGTGGCACAACTTCGTCAAGCAAGTGCCCAATCAGCGAATGTGTAGGAGTACATGGACAATCGGTTGCGTGACCACTGGCAACAAGATAACGCAGGTCATGGTCAAAAACGAAGAGCATACCATTGGGCAAATGCTCAATCAAAGCCCGCCCAACGGCAGCGTCGCGTTCCAGGGTGGATAGACACGCCGGTATAACTGGCAGTTCAGTTGGAGATGATGCCAGGCCAGGATCAGTAACTGCCATGCCTGTTTGTAAGCTACCAATACCAGAAGGTAATGCCTTGCAGTCGTCTATGTTATTCATCATGCTGTTGCTCCATACAAGGGGCAATGGGAGCATCGTTGCTACCATTTTGTTACTCCTATTATAAGGCTGTCCCTCTCTGACTACAGCAGGCACATACAATCTTAGGACGTACGCGGTGGTATGGTCAGATAGCCTTTTCGCCGGAGTTTACCCTGAGCGAAGCCGAATGGGGCAGAGCGGTACTTTGTTTCTTTCCCCCCCCCAAATTTTCGCTGTAGGCGAAAATTTGGGGGGGGGAAAAAGCGTCTTTTCCACGCTGCCGCAGGCGCAAAAGCTTGTCCCGTTCGACTGCGCTCAGGGCAAGCTCTGAACGAAGGTGAAGGGACGTGGTGTTCACGCGACTGCGTATGTCCTGAATCTGCTAATGGAATACCGTTCTAGATATTGCCAGACAGTTAACACAACAAAGCTGGGTGGCATTCCACTCAGCTTCTGTTCCACATCATGCGGGCTGACTTTGATTCTAAAAGGAAGACGTATATAGCGATCCTACATGAGTTGTGAAGTACCGAAGTCTCGGCTTGAGCCTGGCAGCGGTTCGTCCAGGCTCAAGCCGAGACGACAGGTTTACAACTATAATAGAATTGCTATTACTACAACGAGACTTCCCCTGGAAAGAGATTTCGAGGGGCGTAGAGGCGTTGCATGCAACGCCTCTACGCCGAAATCCCCTTTCTGGTGCGACGCGGCTTCGTCGCACCAGAAAGGGAACATGTGCGGGGGCCGCAGGCCCCCGCACCCGCGCCGAGATGAAGTCTCGTTGTAGTACTATAGTATGAAAGCACTCAATATCAAACACGAACGGTGCAATCGTTCTGGTAGGGTGGTCTGGTGGGTCTAATGTATCAAGGGAGGATCCGTTCTGAAAACCACAGACCCCGGCACTCCTGATGGATGCCCTGAACGACCACAACGTTATTACGATACACACCAGGGAATTAGACCTGGTCAGCCTGCTCGTCAGACAGCGTTCATGGTGGTTGCTAGTTGATGACAGTGAATACATACACAGCTACAACACACTCTACGACTTATTCACTTTGCTTCTAGCATACCTCCAGAACATAGTCCATACAATGCGTAGAGCTACGTAGTTTTCATTCTTTTACCTATTTTTAACCAATTGCGGCCGCGATGGTGTCGCCTTGACATAGTTCCAGGTTCCTAATCGTAGTAGCGACTTTCGTTGTTTCCGAAGGTCTTATACCAATTTGACTTCGATCTTCCGCATCCGTTGATCCGTCTGACGCTTGCACATACGACAACGAGACGTTCCCTGGAACAAGATTGCGACGGGCGAGAGCTTCCGCCGAAATCTTTTTTCTGGTGCGACGCGGCTTCGCCGCGCCGCACCAGAAAGGGACATGGGCGGGGGCCTGCGGCCCCCGCACCCCCGCCGCGACGCTGGCTCATTGGAGGACAAAAGCAAGAACATGCGGAAGGTTCAAGCCGAAACGGTCTTAACTGCCTGAAAGTGTGCCTGCGAACCTGCGCAGTGTCAAGCCGTATACCACCAGTACGATGCAGCAGGACAGATAATATTATCGATCCGCCACTGTCCATCGCTGGCGGTCAGTTCGACTTGCACACTATGGGTGGTCAGGGCAGCCGGTGCTGATGTCCAGAGCATATGCACCATTACGCTGGCAGTCTGGTCACTTGCACGGATCAGGCTCGTCCCAAAGTCAATGGGTACCTCTTGCGCGCACAGGAGGGGATCGATGCCGATACCACCTGGAGTATTCTGCATTGCGTCTATGCGTTGGATAAAATCGGCAGTGAAGCGATCCGGATCAGCATAGAGCCGGTCATTGAGCGGATTGCCATCGTAGCGTATCCAGTCAATGTAGACATCGCGCACGTGTGCTTCAGGTGGAGCAAGGTCAGGTGGTGCGCTTGTAGCCGGTGCGGTATCACTGCCGCAGGCAGTTTGCAGCATGCTCGCAATCAACAAGATGATCAATGTCGGCCAGGTATGGATATGCATCGTCATTCGTCTGCCTTTCATGTCTCTCTGGTACCACAGTATCAGACGTAGACAGGATAGTTCAATGTTCACAGGTAGGGCCACCTCGTAATACCAATTTGCCTTCGACCTTCCGCATCCGTTGGTCTGTCTTCCGCTTGCTCCTATGACCACGAGAGTGCCCCTGGAAAGGGATGTCGCGGGGCGGCAGGGCGTTGTATGCAACGCCCCGCCGCCGACATCCTCACATGGGCGGGGGCCGCAGTCCTCCTCCATTTCTATCGCACCCACCATATCTGACATCCTCACATGGGCGGGGGCCGCAGGCCCCCGCACCCCCACCGAGACGCTGGCGCGTGGCAGGACGCATGGCACGACCATGCGGAAGGGTCACGGCGAAACGGTATAAGTATACCAGAGGCATAGTCTGAGGTGATCAGACAGATGTAGGGGGTATGCCTTATGTCTGTCCCTACCGCCTCGCAATACACCAGAGGCTACAGTGGGACACCAACAAGGGTGCTGCTCCACGCCATATAGAGCGGTCTTATCCCAATTGTAAACCGAAGTCTCGGCTTAAGCCGGGACTCCAATAGTTCACGACTCATTCAGGTTTGCTCGATCCCACCGCTTCAGGTGACAGATGACACAGCTTCTGCTTATTATATTGACAGCCATCAATATATTGTGTATACTGGTACTACAACGAGACTGCACCTGGAAGGAAATTGCGAGAGGCGAGAGCTTCCTCCGAAATCTCCTTTCTAGTACGGCGCAGCTTCGCCGCGCTGTACCAGAAAGAGAGCATGGGCGGGGGCCTGCGGCCCCCGCACCCCCGCCGAGACTTCGTCTCGTTGCAGTACTTGTCAACACACGCCCGGTACGTATTAACTCTGCATATGCAATGTGTGGTTTGCAGCCGATCGGTAGCGTGGCAGCGTGGCAGATATGTTTGACTGCCAGCGAGGATCACGATGGCAGCACGGGATACCGAGCAACCAGTAACGATTAGTGCCATACTGGCAGCAGCCAGGGCGTGTTGCCAACCTGGTCTTGCGCCACGGCTTTCCGATGATCAAGCCGAGACGCTGGCTGGTCTGTTCAAGGCACTGGCTGATCCGGCACGCCTCCAGATTCTGGATGTGTTGAGCCAGCATGATGGAACGGTGTGTGTGTGTGATCTGGAAGGTCTGGTAGGTTTACCTGATGCGGAAACCGGCCAGCGTCCGCGTCAATCGACTATTTCGCATCATCTGAAGGTCTTGCGACTGGCCGGACTGGTGGGCTATGAGAAGCGTGGTTTGTGGGCCTATTACCACGTGCGTCGTGAGCGATTGACTGAGGTGCAGGCATTGTTGGAGCTGTTGCGTGCCTGATGCGCGCTGCTATCACGCTGGAGACCAGGTAGCGCGCCATCCAGCCTAAAGCCTGGACGCCGATGCGCTCCATGCAGGCTCATACGAATTGGCCCTGAACGCGGCAAAAAGATGGGCAGATGTTGCCTGGAACGAACGCAGCGCTATGAAGAGTCTCCGGCTTTGAGGCGGGAGATTCTTCGCTCCACTGCGTTCCGCTCAGAATGACATGGGCAGGGTAACCGTTGCCACCTTGAATCCAGACTGCTATCAAGCCTGGACGCGGGAGATTCTTCGCTCCACTGCGTTCCGCTCAGAATGACATGGGCAGGGTAACCGTTGCCACCTTGAATCCAGACTGCTATCAAGCCTGGACTCGGATGCGCGCCATCCAGCCTAAAGCCTGGACTCCAATGTACAATTGTACAATTGGTAGGGGTTTGCTATAACACACAAGCACGTCGGCGCAAAGAGTCCCGGCAAACGAAAAGACGGTGGAGGAGCTTTTTTTGGGGGTTATAAATTGATGATTGTCAATATATTGACAGGAGAGACACATGACCAACGAACAGCAGGCGATTACGGAGGCGGTGCGGGAGCGGTATGGTGCTATTGCGGCCCAGGTTGCGGCGGATCAACCCGCAGGTTGTTGTGGGACTACCTCGTGTTGCGAAAATGCGCAGGCTAACCCTATTTCGGCCAATTTGTATGCTGTGGATGAACTGGAGGGTGTACCGCTCAAGGCAACGCTGGCTTCGCTTGGTTGTGGCAACCCGACCGCGTTGACCGAACTGCGTCCCGGTGAGGTGGTACTCGACCTGGGGAGCGGTGGTGGCATTGATGTGCTGCTGTCGGCGCGCCGGGTGGGGCCAACCGGCCTGGTGTATGGCCTGGATATGACCGATGAGATGCTCGACCTGGCCCGACGCAACGCGGAAGAGGCCGGTGTGACGAACGTGATCTGGCTGAAGGGCGACATCGGTGCCATACCGCTGCCGGATGCCAGTGTCGATGTCGTTATTTCCAATTGTGTGATCAATCTGGCCTCAGATAAGCAACCCGTCTTTCACGAAGCGTTTCGGGTACTCAAGCCGGGTGGCCGCTTTGCCGTGTCGGATATTGTGATCCATGATGGCCTGCCGTCCAGCATCGGCGATGGCCTGGCATTGCGGCGCGATCTCTCGGCATGGGCGGGGTGTATTGCCGGGGCGCTGACTGACGCGGAATATCGCGCCGGGCTGGCGGCGGCGGGATTCTCTGCCATCAACCTGGAGATTACCCGGCGTTACAGCGTGGCCGATCTGGGTGCTGCGCAGACCTACTGGACACAGCAGTATGACGCGGCACTGGTAGCGGATATTGCTGGTCGTTTTGCCAGTACCTTTGTGCGTGCGATCAAGCCCGATCCAGCCGGAGTCTGACGGCACGTGAGCAGTGGGCAGAAAAAGGGTTTTTGGCAGGTATGCACGGTAACGTTCATACGATGGTAGCCATCCTGCTGCACGCCATCACACGGCGGCAGGATGGCTGCTGCACGCCATAAATCCAGACAGGGGCGTAGCAGTTGGCAGGCGGACGACAACGACGAACGAGGCTACATTGCGGACACAAATTCTGGTACAATAGTCGCAGCATTGGTAAGTGAATATTTCTGGGAAGACGATGACTGTACCTACTCATTCTGTTGGCCGTGCCCTGGTTGGCTCACCGTTGAAACGCCCGCTGATTGGCTGCGCCTTCCTGGGGGTGATGCTGGTTTTGCTGGCGCTGGCGTTTCTGGGCCATCTCACGCTGTGGATCATTGCGCCACTGGAAGCCAGTGCGCTGTTTGTGGTTACGGCTCTGCTAGCATGCGTGGTGTCGATCCCCGCGCTGCTCTTTCTATGGGTGCTGGATCGGCGCGAACGCGAGTCAGTCTGGCTGTTTGGCGGGGCGTTGCTGTGGGGCATGGTGATCAGCACTGGCCTGTCAGCGCTGTTCAATGCCATCGGCTTCGGATTTGTTGCGCTGGGCCTGGAGGTGGCGGCCGGTCTGGATAGCGAGGCCGTGATTGCGCAACTGCTGGGCGCGGCGCTCGTAGCTCCGCCGGTTGAGGAGGCAGCCAAAGGGGTGGGTATTCTGGTGCTGTTCTGGTTCTTGCGCGCCGAGTTTGATAATCTGCGCGATGGCTTGATTTACGGTGCGCTGATCGGGTTGGGCTTTAATATTGCCGAGACCGCGCTGTATGTCATGAATGGCTTCCTTGAAACCGGCGAGGCCCCCATCAGCCAGCAGTTCGCCACCCGCTTTGTCTTTCTGGGGCTGAACGGGCATATGCTGTGGACGGCGCTGTGCGGGGCGGGCGTGGGGCTGGCGCGGCAGACAGCACAGGCCTGGTTGCGCTTCGTGGCCCCGATTGGTGCCTACCTGCTGGCAGTCATTGCCCATGCGCTGAATAACTCGGTGGGTATCTTTGCCCTGGCGCTGTTTCTGGCGCTGATAGGCTATGACCTGGCCGAGGATGTCAGTGTATCAGCACCGGCGCTCTGGCTGGCAGCGGTATTCATGAATGTACTGGTACAGAGCTTCCCCTACCTGGTCTTCCTCGGATTGCTGGTCTTGAGTGCGCGACAGGAACGGGCCGTCATTCGCCAATACCTGGCTGATGAAGTCAATGACCTGATTGTGCTGCCGTCCGAGTATGCGTCGATCATGCGACGTATGCCGCTCCTGGGCATGCACGAGGCGGCACGTCAGGGTGGACGGCGGGCACGCGCCATTGCCAATGCGCAGACCGAACTGGCGTTCCGCAAGTGGCATCTCATCCGTGAAGGCAAAGATCCGAACAGCGACCCGCTGGTGGCGGCCTGGCGGTCTGATATTGTGCGGTTGCGCCAGGCCTGAGCTTTGGGCTTGCAGGCATAGCCGCATTTCACCACATACCGCCGCGCCGATCCAGGTTCGGCTGATGCAAGAAGTTGCGTATCTGGATGTGGCGTGGAACCTCCGCCTTGCGGAAGCCGGATGCATCTGGTACAATCGTAGGGTATCGGGGCGGGTCGCATAGCCTGGCCTAGTGCGCGGCACTGGAAATGCCGTAGAGCTTCACCGCTCTCGTGGGTTCGAATCCCACCCCGCCCGCCATGGTTCCTCACGATCGTGATACCTCTGCGCATATTGCGCAATCCAGGCCCGTTGTGCGGGTCTGTAAGCTACTGATCGCATTTGCCTTCGACCTTCCCGTTGGTCAATCTTATGGTTGTTCCTACGGCAACGAGTCTCCTCATGGAACGCGATAAGGTGAAGCCGCGCCGCACCAGAACGGAACATGGGCGGGAAGGAGGCCTGCGGCCCCCGCATTCACGCCGCGACGCCGGCGCGTGGGAGGATGCATGGCAAGACCATGCGGGAGGGTCACGGCGAAACGATATTATCTCGTGCTTTACAGAAACCTGACACGGCGAGTAACTGTCCCGGCAGTCGTTTCTCTGGCAGGATGTTGCAGCAATTAGTGTACATCGTCTTCATGTACTACGTGCTCATGTACTACGTGCAGAAACTGCTCCAGCCGAGACACAATGAACTGAGCATTGGCATCTGTCAGGTTACTCCATTGATCTGCAATAATGGTATACAGCGACTCGCGGCTCTCAGCAGAAGAATGCAATATCTTTCGTAGTATCTGCAGGGCTATTTCCACACTCTCGCCATCGATTTCTTGATTTATACGTGTGTCTTGAGTGTTCCTTAGGAGACACGATTGCCATAGATTTGCTGTGCCATATCTCCAAAGAAGGTCAGACTCCCATCAGGCGCGATAGCCTGAACCAGTGAACGCAGCATTGCAGGAGTAAAATCTTGTCCTTCATCGATAACAATGTGGTGATAGAGGCGTGGCATATTGTCATCAACGAAAACCTTTTCGACAGTGAGTGCTATATCATCCCAGTCATATCGATATCCTTGCTGTGTACGAAGTTGCAGGTAGTGCTGATGTATTTGCAAGATTATTTCACATTCAGACTCGCTCCAGGTTGCTCCTCCCGCCCCTTGCCGTAAAAGGGCATAGTCAGTACGGTTTTGAATAGCGCTACCAGCAATCCATTTGCTCTCCTCGGCAAAAAACTCTGTTGGCATGTACTGAAGTTGACTACCCTGTATGGAACTGTGCATATTGTCCACCGCATGCTTGATAAGTCTCTGCCGCAGATTAGAGTCAACAATGTCATTATATTTCATCAGACCACGACTCTTTAGATATCCTCGTGCAAATAGGTGATAGTTTTCAACTCTAACAAGTGATGGTAATTGCTGGTCTGCAGCGAGGGCTTTAAGGTAGGTCACAAGTGTTTTGTTAAACGTGACAAGAAGGACTCTTTGTTGTGTCAATTCGGCCAGGTAACGTGCCCGCAGAATTGCCATTGTTGTTTTGCCACTGCCGCGGCAGTACCAAGTACAACGGTATGACCGTTTTTAGGAAGATAGATGACCTCATGTTGGCGGCCTTTTGGTGTTGGTAGAGACATTGTTTGATAACCAATACATTCATTGCATAAGACAAGGTTTCGGATGTCTGGTCGGGATGTGACCCATGGAGTGACGAGTTCCATCATTCTACTGCCTAAAAGCGGCGAACGTCGGAATGATGTACTCCTCAACAGTAAAGTATTTATGAACCTCTTCTAACGTGAAAAACTGGTTTTAGTATGCTATATCATTTCGGAATACAGTGACTGTATGCTGTGCTATCGTCTGGTATAACAGAAATGCCAGGGTATGAAATCAGCTTTTATGTACATTGACAGTATAGCACAAGAGTACAACTTTTTCGAGGAAGTAAGGAAAGTAACCAGTTATTTTTAGCACATACGTAGAGTAATATGTGTCTGACCAGTGCCTCGGCCACCGGGTACGTATTGGTGAGGACATCGCCCTCGGCGTGGTAGATCGGGTTTTGTGGCACGCCAGCGAGAGGGTGCCTCCAGGTGTAGTGCTGCTGGAGTGTCAGCCACATTCTTGTCTCAAAACAACGTCCCCTCCGCCTGCAAGCGGTTTGACAGCAGCGGGCGATCCTGCCAGTGACTCTCAGAGCGGTAGGGTACGACAGCGGTAATGTCATCACCGGGCTGCAGGCTAGAGCCGCTAATATGCTGTATGCGTGGGTAGAGGAATAGCCATGCCTGCAATACCCCGATTAGCCACAGATGCTACAGCCGTCCGAAAATGGCCTCACGCAGTCGGGTGTCATCGGTGCAGGTATTGAAGGCATGCAGCCCGAAATGCCGTGAGATTTCGGTACAGACCTTGACCCCTCGCACGCTGTTGCCACGGGTATCGAGCAGCGGTGAGAACACACCGATACCGAGTTTACGCGGTGCGACGGCCAGAATGCCGCCACCGACCCCGCTTTTGGCTGGCAGGCCGACGCGATAGGCCCACTCGCCCGAAAAGTCATACATGCCACACGTGTACATCACGCTCAGCATATCCTGCACATAGTCTGCGTCCACGGCCCGTTCGTGCGTGATCGGGTTCAAGCCATCGTTGGCCAGCGTGGCCGCGATCACCGCCAGGTCGTGGCATGTCACCAGCAGCGAACACTGCTGAAAATACAGGTCGAGCGTCTCTTCCAGGTTGCCAGCAAGCATGCCAAAATTACGCATCAGGTAGGCAATGGCGCGGTTACGATCACCGGTGGTGCGTTCCGAGAGGAAGACTGCTACATCGAGACGCATAGTACGGCCAGTGTAGCGCCGAAACAGTTCAAGCAAACGGTTCATGCGCTCGGCCGGGTTTTCGCCCTTGATCAAGCCGGCGATGGCAATTGCACCTGCATTGACCATCGGGTTGTAGGGCCGGTTCGACTGCTCGTCTAGCACGATCGCATTGAAGGCATCACCTGATGGCTCGACGCCCACTTTCGATAGAACGTAGTCGCGGCCATGATCTTCCAGGGCCAGGCCATACACAAACGGCTTGGAGACCGATTGCATCGTAAACTCCTGATCATAATTCCCTACCTGATACACCCGACCATCGACGGTGACGATGCAGATACCAAACCAGTCAGGATTGGCCTTCGCTAGTTCGGGGATATAGTCGGCCATCGCGCCCTCGCGTAGCGGTTGATAGGTGTGGTGCAATGTTTCCAGATAGGCCTGTAACGGCGAGGTCATCGCCGCCAGATCGCCGGTTAATGCTTGCCGATCATCGCGGATTGATTCGTCTTGCATGGTCTTTCCTGTGCTTATTTCTTCATTGCCAGCTCATAGTGTCCGGTGTAACCGTTCAGGTGGGTTGGTTTGGAGGAACAGTGCCGCTCCAGGAGGTTCCCGGGATTGCGGGGGCCGCAGGCCCCCGCAACCCCCGCTGGTGAACGTTCCCCTGAACGGTGACGTGTCCGGTCAGTCTTCCTGACTGGTTTCCGGTCGTCGTTGCTTTGTTGGCTGCTGCACGTTCTTAAAATAACTGGTTTCCGTAATTGCGGTCAACTGGTGCTGCATCCGTGACTGGTTGATCTCGATTTGCAGGCTGTTGACTTGCTTCCGCAGTTGCTGCTCGCGGGCATAGCTGTTGCAAGCCATCTGCTCAACGACATGCGCCATCTGGCCCAGAAAGATATAAATTTTTTTGTGTTACTATACCACGTAAGCGGT
>CALANA010000178.1 GCA_937925925.1 uncultured Chloroflexales bacterium
CCGCTGGAGTCCCGGCTTGAGCCGGGCCGGGTGTCGTGCGATACAACTGCTCCGCCGCCCTCCACGCCTGTGCCCCCCCCCGGCCCCCCCCGCTGGGGGGGAGCAGGGAGGGGGATGGCCCGGCATTCCGCGTTCAGATGCGGTTCAGATGCGGTTCATCCCCCGCTGGGGGGGAGCAGGGAGGGGGATGGCCCCCCGCTGGGGGGAGAAAGGCGGAGGGACGCCGAGGCTGGTTCCGGTGCGCGTCGGCACGCGCAATGGCCGCCCGCGCCCCGGCGGGACGCGCCACGCCCCGCGCTCCTTCAGCGCCTGCCGCCCGCGCAATGGCCGCTGGAGTCCCGGCTTGAGCCGGGCCGGGTGTCGTGCGATACAACTGCTCCGCCGCCCTCCACGCCTGTGCCCCCCCCGGCCCCCCCCGCTGGGGGGGGAGCAGGGAGGGGGATGGCCCCTCGCTGGAGGGGGAGAAACGCGGCGGGACGCAGAGGTTGGTTCCTGGGCGCGTCGGTGCAGGATGGCGTCCGCACTCCGTCGCCTCCAAATGAGCGACAGCCCCATCAGCGGCAGCAGACCGGTCAGCGGGTCAGCGATTCAACCGCTCCGCCGCCACGCCTCGTCGCCTCGCGTCCCTTCACCGCTCGAACGCTCGAACGCTTGAACACTCGAACGGTCGAACGCTTCTCCACCTCACATCTCACGCCGCATTGTGGTACAATGCAAACGGCTGTGCGCGGAACTATACAACGACAGGTGACTGATCCACATATGTTGCTAGAGCTACAGATTAGTGATTTTGCGATCATTGAGCGTCTGCATCTCTGCCTGGATCGTACCTTTAATGTGCTGACCGGCGAGACAGGTGCAGGCAAGTCGATTATTATTGATGCGCTGGGGATGTTGCGCGGCGAAAAGACCGACGCCAGTCTGGTACGGGCTGGCTGTACCCGCGCACGGGTAGAGGGCATTTTTAGTCTGGCCGATTGCCCCGATCTGGTGCCGCTGCTGCAAGAGTATGGCCTGTGGGAAGCCGACGACGAGCAGGTGATACTCACCCGCGAGGTGAGCGCCGAGAGCGGGCGTAGCGTGGCCCGTATTAACGGGCGGGCGGTCAATACCGCCACCCTGCGCGAGATCGGCAGCCGTCTGGTCGATATTCACGGGCAGCATGAAGGGTTGTCGTTGTTCAACACCCGCACCCACCTGGATATGCTGGATCGCTATGGCGGGTTGCTGGCATTGCGTGAACAGGTCAGCGAACAGGTGGCCCGGCTGCGTCAGGTGCGCGACGAACTGGCCGAACTGCGCCAGAATGAGGCTCGCCGCAACGAGCGCATCGAAGAACTGCGCTTCTTGCTCGAAGATGTGGCGGCGGCCAATCTGCGCCCGGACGAAGAGCAGGAGTTGTTGCAGGAACGGTCGATGCTGCAAAACGCGGTGCGCATCACCGATCTGGTACGCAGTACCTATACACTGCTCTATCAGGGCGAGGAGGGTGGCCGCCTGCCCATCCGTCCGATTGTCGAGGCGATTGCCGATGTAGCCGCTCATCTATCCGAACTGGCCCGCCTTGATCCGAGCGTCAGTGCGCTGGCGACCCAGGCCGAAGAATTGCACTATCACCTGGAAGATCTGGCAACCAGTGTGCGTGCCTACCGCGATCAACTCGACTTTGATCCACGTCATCTCGATGTGATTGAAGATCGGCTGACGGTGCTGCGCGGGCTGCAGCGCAAATATGGCAGCGACATAGCCCATATTCTGGAGCGGGCAGCGCAGGCTGAAGCAGAGATTGAACGGCTGGCGCATAGTGGTGAGCATATGGCCGAACTGGAGGCACGTGAGGCAGCACTCCTGGCCGAACTGGGCTGCACGGCCAGCGAGTTATCGCGCCGCCGTCGTATGACTGGCGAGATGCTGGCACAGGCAATTGAAGCCGCGATGGGCGATCTGGCGATGCCCTATGTGCGCTTCGGGGTGCAAATCGAGCAGATCGATGACCCGACTGGTGTGCCGGTTGTGACAGATGGTCAGGCGTCCGTGACTGATGCGACCGCTACCAGCAACCGCCGCGTGGCATGTGACCGCACTGGCATTGATCGTATCGAGTTTATGATTTCGCCCAACCCCGGTGAGCCGCTCAAGCCGCTGGCACGCATTGCCTCTGGCGGCGAGAGTGCCCGCTTGCTGCTGGCACTCAAGTCTATCCTCTCGCGGGTCGATACCGTCCCTACCCTGGTCTTCGATGAGATTGATGTCGGGGTCGGTGGGCGCGCCGGGCAGGTGGTGGGCCAGAAGCTGTGGGCCATGACCGCAGCCCATCAAGTCATCTGTATCACGCACTTGCCACAGGTGGCCGCGTTTGCCGACGCGCATTACGCGATCAGCAAAGAGTTCAGCGCCGAGCGCACGCGAACGCAGATCCGCACGCTTACCCTCGACGAGCGGGTTGATGAACTGGCAGCTATGCTCGATGGCACACCGGTCAGCGAACACAGCCGCGCCAACGCCCGTGAGATTATCGAGCGGGCCAATCAGCTCAAGCGCCGTGATGACGATGCCTATGAGCCACCGCCAGAGCATACGCAACATACTCCGCAGGTGCAAGAACTTGAACAACCGATATCTCAACCTGCAGCCTGTGAGGGATAGCGGCGTTTCGGAATGTGGGAACGGGTATAGCCTTGCATGGAATCTGGAATCTGGAACCGGTAATCTGATAATGCAACGACAGACTATTCTGAGTACCTGGTGTGAGCGGATCATCGAAGGCGGCTGGTTGCTGGCTCTGACGCTCATTCCAATCTATTTTAACCTGTTTTCTGCCCGCCACTTCGAGCCGGACAAGGCCACCACGTTGCGGGCGATTGTACTGATCATGGTTGCGGCTGGCATTGCGCGCGCCATTGACCAGTTGATCCAGCACGACTCGCCGCCCGATGCGCCAGCACCGCTTGAAGCAACCACTGGCGGCAATCCATTTCCCCGCCTCTGGCAGCGGTTCAATCGATTGCCGCTGGCCGTGCCGGTACTGGTGTATGCCCTGGTCTTTATTTTCACCACCTTCACCTCGGTGGTGCCACTCACCAGTTTCTGGGGCTCCTATCAGCGCTTGCAAGGGACGTATACGCACTTCGCGTACATCGGTCTCTTTGTGATGATCGTCGTTACTATGCGTCGCCATGCGCAACTTGAACGGTTGATGACCATCACGCTTGTCACCAGTCTGGCTGTTGCGGGTTATGGCATCCTGCAACATTTTCAACTGGACGCGCTCCCCTGGCGCGGCGATGTTATCACGCGTGTGGCCTCAACAATGGGCAACTCGATCTTTGTGGCGGCCTACATGATCATGATTGTCCCGCTGGCGCTGTATCGACTGATTACTGCCGTGCATGCTGCACGTCCCGCCCCGGCTGCCACCAACCCACGCATCGATCTGCTCTGGGGGCTGACACACGTGCTGCTGGTGGTGGGTACACTGGCACTGCTGCTGATGGCGATGCAGTTCAGCGCCGTGGTGCGCACCGTTGGCTTTCGTTACTGGTGGGTATTCCCCGGTGCGGTGATAGTCACAACCGCGCTCTGGACACTGCTGACGCTGGATCTGCCTCGCCAGACCCGTCGGGTGCCGCTGTGGCCGGGCCTCCTCTTTGGTAGCTACCTGGCGCTGTTGGGGCTGGTTTTTGTGCTTTCGATCTCGGTGCAGACGATTGATGAGAGTAACACCCGTGGCGCATTCTGGTGGCTGTGGCTGCTGGTGAGTATTGTTGCGATCAGCCTCTTCTATGCTCTGGCGCTGTTGCTGCCGCGCCAGTCCGGCCCGGCTTCACGCCTGACCTGGTGGTTACGTAGCGCTGGCATGCTCCTGGTGACGCTGACACTGCTGCTGGCAACGTTTTTTACCCAGAGTCGTGGCCCGTGGATTGGCCTGGGGGCCGGGTTGTTTGTCTTCTTCTTTCTGCTGTTTATGCAACTCGAACGCCATGCGCGAGCGCACGCACAATTAGCCCTGGCCCGGCAGTTGCGGTTCGGGTTGTGGTCGTGGTTAGGTATCACCCTGCTGGCAGGCATATTTCTGATTATCTTCAACACCTCCGATGCACCCATCTTCCAGCGTCTACGTGAGGTACCGTATGTCGGGCGTATGGGTCGCCTGCTGGAAGTGAATACTGGCACGGGCATGGTGCGACGGCTGATCTGGTTTGGCGACGAACATGCCGGTGGCGCGGTGGCCTTAATTACTGATAACCCGGTACGGATGCTGATCGGCTGGGGGCCAGAGAGCATGTTTGTGGCCTTCAACCCATTCTACCCGCCGCTGCTGACCAGTGTCGAGTCGCGGGGTGCCTCACCGGATCGCTCGCACCAGGCCTTGCTTGATGAACTGGTAACGCGAGGGGTGCTGGGGCTGGTGAGTTATTTCTTTCTT
The DNA here is from genome assembly GCA_937925925.1 of uncultured Chloroflexales bacterium. Lineage (GTDB taxonomy): Bacteria > Chloroflexota > Chloroflexia > Chloroflexales > Chloroflexaceae > CAKZQX01. The sequence continues at coordinate 4,427 of CALANA010000178.1, forward strand.
ATCATCAGTGCCAGTGTCCTGTGCTGGCGGCTGATGCAACGCGCTTCCGACCTGCGCTGGCAGGTGTTTTTCATTGCCTGCTTGAGTATCGTGATCAGCCATGTGGTTGAGGGACTGACCGGCATTCCAATCGTCTCAACGCTGATGATGCTGTGGGTAACCATGGCACTGACGATCATAGGGGGCAAGATCGCAGGGTTGTTGCCGGATGGAGGTGCCTATGCCCCGGTTGCCAGCCCGCCAGAGCCGGCATCATCGTCAGTACTGGCCACACCAGCCGCACAGACCGGCAAGCGTAGTGCATCTGGCAGTAGCCGCCGCTCGCCGGGCAAGCAATCGGTTGGAGCCGGCCGTCGCCGTATCGCCGACAATGGGCAACGGGCCTTGGTACAACGACGACGTGACCGTGGCCTGAACCCGGCTGCCGTGGCGCTCTATGGGGTACTGGGCGTTATCACCCTGGCGCTTGTCTGGTGGTCAAATATCAGCCCGATCTATGCCGATATGCGCTTTCAGCAGGCGCAGCTCTACGAACAGCCGGGCAGCGGATTGCCGGGCCAGGTAATGGCATTGTCAATCTATCTGGATACGATACGGCGCAACCCGCGTGAGGACTTCTATTATCTCAGCCTGGGTCGCTCGCTGATGACGATTGCCGGCGAGTTGCGGGCACAGAATGTGCCACTGGGTGTACCGGAAACGCGTCCACGCGTCGATGATCTGCTGCAGCTACGGAACGAAGACCGGGTGATCGGCTTTGTGCAATCTCGTTCGCCGCTGGCATTGCTGAGTTATGCCGAGGCGGTACTGGAACATGCACGCCGACTCAACCAACGGAACAAGGATCACTATGCTAATCTGGGCCGCCTGAACAATGTCTGGTATACCTGGACAGGTGATGGTGAACGCCTGCAGATTGCCGCCGAGTGGTATCGTCAGGCCACCGAAATGGCTCCGCAAGATGTTACCCTCTTGAACGAACGTGCGGGCGTGGTTGCTTTGCAGGGCAGCTATGCCGCTCGGCAGGGCGACACGGAAGCAGCGCAAGAACGGTTCACCCAGGCAGCCCACATGCTGGAACACTCGCGCCGGCTTGATGACCGCTATGCTGACACGGATGCCCGTATCGCTGACCTGTACCGTCTGCAAGGACGTCTGGACGAAGCAACGGACATGTATATTGCGGTGATTGAGCGCAATCCACATCAACTCAACCAGTCGATTGAGCGTATTGCCGAGAGTATGCGCGATGCACCCGAACTGCTACAGCGTCTGTCGCAAGCGTATATGGCACAGGCTGGCGATGATGCGCTCCTGCATACGATTGCGGGTTTGCTGGCACATCGTGCGGGTGACATGGAGACGGCCGTTGCGGCCTATGGCCGCGCCGCCAATTTGCAGCCGCAGAGCCTGGAATATCGCCGCAACTATACGATTGTGTTAAGCGACACGCGGCGCTATGCGCAGGCGCTCGACGAGGCACGCGCCACGTTGGCACTGGCCCAGGGGCAGAATGCGTCAATGGCAGTCACGAATCAGCTCGAAGCACTGATCTCCTTTCTACAAGAACGAGCAGCCGGTGGGCAACCAGAATTTTAAGTGGCCTTGATCGCTATTCCACAAGAAACAACAGCCTTTCTGTAGAGGTAGGTAAACAAGCATGAATGCATGACGCTGCAAAAGAATATAGCAATCCTAAATGAGTTATGAAGACCGGAGTCCTTAGCCTGGTCTCGCTCCATCCAGGCGGAAGCCTGGACTCCACGGTGACAATACTCCGTCCACGCTTCCGCCTGGACGGAGCGGTTACAATCAGAATAGGCTTGCTATATATCTTGTTCCATAAGTGATCACCGGTTGTTTTTTTTGTCAATAGTATGTATCATGAAACACTTATAGCGTGGAGCCGATCATCGTACTCCACGCTGGTGTGCGCTTGATGCTTGTATGATCCAGGCAACCATAGCAGCCTATTCTGTGAGGAGCCATCATGTACGACACACATCCCGGTGACCAGACAGTATTTGCTGTCGATCCGCAGATTTTGCTAGACATTCTGCCCGATGGTCTAGTTGTTGTTGATCAGCACGGTGTTATTCGCTACGTAAACCTGGCCTGGCAGTATCCAGGAACAGAGACATTGCAGATTGGCTGTGATTTTCTTACCTGTTACAGCGCAGCTTTTAATCTCTCGCCTACAACCATAGAGGTCGTGCGCACCGGCCTGGCGGCTGTGTTGAGTGGCGAGCATGCGCAGTTTGATCTTGATCATACCTGGCAGGTGGCGCATCGGTATGGTTCTGTAGGGCTAAGCATGCGGCCCTATCACCGTGGTGACACCCATGGAGTCTTGATCCGCCAGGTCAATACGTCCAGCCATAGGCAGGTTGAGGCCAGCACTGATGAACAATCATACTTTCTGCGCATGTTGCTTGATGCGATTCCCAATCCGATCTTCTACAAAGATCGGCAAGGGGTGTATACCGGCTGCAACACCGCCTTTGCCGAATTCATGGGGAAATCCCGTAGCGAGATTGTGGGTAAAACCGTGTATGATGTGTCACCTCCAGATCTAGCCGCTATCTATCACGCTGCTGATCTCGCGTTGATGGAACAGCGCGGGATGCAGCGCTATGAGAGCGCAGTGGTCTATGCCGATGGCACACGCCACGACGTGGTCTTCAGCAAAGCCACACTAACCGATGAACAGGGTAACGTAAGCGGTATCGTGGGCACGGTGATGGATATAACCGAGCAGAAGCGGGTGGTGGAAGCGCTGCGGCAGCGCGATGCGATACTCGAGGCGGTGAGCTTTGCCGGGCGGCAATTTTTGGAAACGAGCGACTGGGAACAGAAGATCCAGGCGGTGTTAGCGCGATTGGGCCAGGCAACTGGTGCCGATCGGGTCTATATTTTTACCAACGACGGTGTTCGTGAGGGACAGGTGCATGTCAGTCAACGCTATGAATGGGTTGCTGAAGGCATTGAGCCGCAAATCAACAACTCTGACCTGATAAATGCCTCACTCCAGAAAACTGGTCTGGGCCGCTGGGAACAACTACTGCCACAAGATACACCGATCTATGGGGTAATTGCTGACTTTCCACCCGCAGAGTATGATCTCCTGATGTCTCAGGATATTCGCTCGCTGGCGGTGGTGCCAATTTTTGCTGGAACGACCTGGTGGGGCTTTATAGGCTTTGACGATTGTAATCAGGAACGTCACTGGTCACAGTTGGAAATAGAAACGCTCAAGATCGCAGCCAGCATCATTGGCACCGCGATCGTACGGCGGCAAAACGAAGATGCGGTGCGACGCAGTGAAGTGCAATACCGCGAGTTATTCGACAATGCCAGCGATATTATCTACACCCACACCTTGCAAGGCCTGTTAACCTCGGTCAACAACACGGCGATCCAGGTGACCGGCTATCGGCGTGAGGAACTGATCGGGCAACATATTGCCCAGTTGATTGCCCCCGAATATCTCGAATGTATGCAAACGATGACCCGGCGCATACTGGCGGAAGGTGAGACGACGCCGTATGAAATAGAGATCATGACCCGCACCGGGCAGCGCATACTGCTCGAAATCAGCACACGCCTGATCTACGACCAGGGCCAGCCGGTGGGTATACAGGGGATTGGCCGCGATATTACCGAGCGGCACCGAGCAGAGGAGATCGCTCGCCAGAGTGCCATACAAGCCGAAATTATTCGGGCACAGGATGCTGCCCTGGCCGAGCTATCATCGCCACTGCTGGTGATTGACCACCAGATTATCTTGATGCCGCTGATCGGCAATATTGATGCCCGACGGTCACAGCAGGTGATTGAGGAGTTATTACACGGTGTTCAGCGCTACCGCGCCCTGATGGTTATTGTAGACATCACGGGCATGGGAGTGGTCGATACACAGGTGGCAAATGCGATCATCGAGGCGGCCCGGGCGGTTCGCTTGCTGGGCGCACAGGTCATTCTGACCGGTATCAGTCCCGAGATAGCCCAGACGCTGGTAGGCCTGGGAGTTGAACTTGAGGGGATCATTACTCACGGGAGCTTGCAGTATGGTGTACGATATGCGCTCAAGCATACGCGGCCCTAAGAATGGGTTTGAAAAAGGGGAGAGATGAGGGGCACAATCTCTCATACGCCTCCGACTGCTGCGCAGCGGTGGACAGAACCAGGGTTTTTGGCAGGGCCTAGCCTCCCAAACCGCCCTTTTTCAGCCAGGCTCAGGTGTGTAACGAATGAACAGTATGCAATCGCGCAGCATACAAAAAACACAGGGATTGAATCGATGTGAGGATACATCCGGTTCGTATCTCGAACGCCAATGATACACATCGTTTTCATCCTCATAACAGCGTTGTCCTTCTCGATTATCAGCACAATCGTGGCGCGCTGGGCAGCGCTCCGGATCGGTGTTGTCTCTGTACCGCGTCCACGTGACATTCACCTGACACCGGTGCCACTCCTGGGTGGGGTGGCGATCTATACTGCTTTTGTAGCAGCATCGCTGTTGTTCAACGAGCGGGCCTACCTGCGCGAACTGTTTGGTATCCTTGCCGGTGCGACGTTTGTCGCGCTGGTGGGGCTGGTTGATGATCGCTGGGGGCTGAACGCAAGTCTCAAACTGGTTGGGCAACTGGTGGCCGGCGGGATCTTACTCCTGGGTGGCACCCAGATCCAGCTCTTTGCCCAGCCCTGGCTGAACGGGTTGCTCACGCTCTTCTGGGTCGTCGGCATCACCAATGCGCTCAACTTCCTCGATAACATGGATGGACTCTCCGGCGGCGTTGCGACGATCGCTGCGGCATTCTTCTTGCTCCTGGCAGCGATGAACGAGCCGCGTCAGGTGCTGGTGGGTGCAATGGCTGCGGCGCTCATGGGCGCATGTATCGGGTTTCTGCGCTATAACTTGAGTCCCGGCACGATTTTTATGGGCGATGCGGGTAGTCTGTTTCTAGGTTTTATGCTGGCAGCGCTGGCGATTAAGCTGCGCTTTCTCTCCAATATTCCCCTCGTTACCTGGATGGTACCGGTGTGTGTGCTGGCGCTGCCCATTTTCGATACCACCCTGGTGTGCGTGTCGCGCCTGCGCCGAAACGTCAATCCCTTCACCACCGCCGGTAAAGATCATCTCTCCCATCGCCTGGTGGCCCTGGGTATGACCCGGCGCGAGGCCGTGCTGACCTGTTATCTCCTGGCGGGTGCCTGCGGAATGGTTGGTGTTTATATGACACAGGCACGCCCGTATGAAGCCTATGTCGTGGGTAGTTTCTTCGTTATAACCCTGCTGGTAGCCTTAATCTGGCTCGAACACTACTGTCCGGCTGGTGTACGGCGTTAAGTATCAGTGCTGTTCTTGCTTATAATCATTAGTCCTGGTCAACTGACCAGGTAAAAGACTGGTCAGTTGACCAGTCTGTAAAAGCGTCAGCAGTGCTACAATAACCATACAAAGCCTGGTAGTGCTTTGATTGAACTGAGAGAAGAGAGGAGAAATTCTCTTAGTCCACGTTATCGTCACTACGCAATGGCTGCTCATCGCCTGTACCTCCTGGCAATGCCCGCTACATAGAGCGCAATGTAGCGGGCGTTGTTATTGTCTGTTCTCGTCAATATCTGGCAAGCCTCCACAAAAGGAGAAGAGACGTGGCAGAGACTCGCTTGCGGGAGTATAGAAGGGACAACCTGTTATACCGTTTCGACATAAACCTTCCGCATAGTCGTGCCATGCGTCCTCCAACGAGACTGCGTTGCGGTGGGGGTGCGGGGGCCGCAGGCCCCCGCCCATGTCGGCGGAGAGGCGTTGCATGCAACGCCTCTCCGTCCCGCGACCGCTCGTTCCAGAGGACGTCGCGCGGTCGTATGCGCAAGCGTACGACGAACCAACGGATGCGGAAGGGCAACGTCACATTGGTATTGGGTCTCATTTTTCGCCGAAGACGAAAAATGAGACCCGACAAACAGATCCAGTACCGCTCTGCCGAAGACGAAACCCAGGGAGTGATGAACGACCGCGTACGTCATGTTGAATGAGCGATGCGGGGGCTTGAGATCTCCACCAACGAACGTTCCTCTGAACGGTTACACACTATGGCCGGAGGTATGCTGATGGAAATGTATGTTATACGGCGACGCTGGTATGCCCTGGCGCTGCTCCTGGGCATCGTGCTGCTGATCGGGCTTTTCGGCTACCGTCGCAGCCAGGAACAACAGGCAACCGTGAGCCGCATTACCCACATTGCCCGTGAGTTGAACGGCTATCGGGTCTATTGGACGAGCAGCGCGGCTCTGGCAGACCGGGCTATCTACGATGTGCAGGTGTGTGAACTGCCCTGCCAGGGTTGGCGCGATTGGCAAATGGATGTCACCGAAACATCGGCCTGGTTTGGCCCGGACGAGGGCAAGCATTTTGGCTTCCGTGTGCGCGCGCGTGATCAGCACGGATATATCGAGCCGTGGCCTACACGCCCCGGTATGGACACCAGGCAGGCGCGGCGGCGTTAAGGGCAGGAACCCTGGCCACCGCTATCCGACAGGTACGTGTTCACTTTTTGCCTGGGAGCGCGGGCTGCCTGTGCATGGGCCACGGCGGGCGGGACGCCTGCGCTCCCAGGCGTGCCAGGTGCCTGACGGCGGTCAGTGGTCAGCGAGCGGCAGTTGTTCATTGCGCAGAACGGCATCGGCGGCCCGTGCCGCACGCACACAGGTTGCCACGCCGGGGCTGCAGAGTATATCCACGCCACGTTCAATTGCCAGCGTGGTCACCATGGCTCTCTGCTCATCAGTCATAGCATCCATAAAGTCTGGGGTCACCAGCATTGGCACGCCAATGCTGCGTAGTTCTGCCAGGCGACGGAGCAGCGCCCGGTTTTGCGTTGGCGATCTTGTGGTACCCAGGCCTGGATCTAACACCAGGTTCGTCTGCTTAATCCCCTGCGATTGGGCATAGTCGATTCGGGTGCGCAAATCGCTGATAATTGCGGCCATGATTGCACTCGCACTGGTATCGGGCAGCGGCTGATCTGTGGCCATCAATGCAGCCTGTGCCAGCACGATCGGTACCCCATGTCTGGCAACCAGTGCCGCCAATGGCTGATTCCACCTACCGGTAGCGGTGCGCAGCCCTGCCGGATCATACACCATATGCGCCCCGGCCTGTAGCGCAGAGGCCATTAACTCTGCCGCCGAACCGCGCACCACCAGCGGACGTGGCCGTTGTTGCGTCAACGCCTTGACGATAGCTACCAGTACGGATTGTTTGTTGGCAGCGATTATGGTGCTGTCCAGAACCAGCAGATCAGCCCCCGCTTCCAGCGCTATGTCTGCCTGTTGCAAGACGCGGCGTATCAGTTCAGCAGTCGCATCGAGTTGCTCATCATCAGCGGGATCGTATGCCACATCAAGCAGCGCGGCCACATAGCTACGTTGGCCCCAATGCAACTGGTCTCTTCCGAGGACAAGCGTTCCCCGGTCTACGGCCTCATAAGCGGCCAGTGTTTGTGCCAGTTCGGTTGCCAGCGTCTGGATCGCAGGCAGAGGCATGCGCCGAAAGCGGGCGATCAATTCACGCAACTGGCGCAAAGAGGCGAAGATCAAGGCGTCGGTCGTCGTCTCGCGCTGGCCCAGATAGACATCAGGGCGAATCAATGCATCACCATCCAGCGCCAGCAACTCCTGCTTGAGGATCATTGCCACTGATGCTTCCACCTGGCTGATGCGCATCACCCGTGCGCTCCCTTTAAGGAGCATGCGCTCTATCCCTTCGGGATAGGTTTCAATGCTCTCGATCTCAGCCAGCAGGTCGTGCTGACTGGTACACGTCAGTATGCGTGGATTATACATGCCGGTTCCGCTGCTGACTCGTACGTTGACGCAGGATGGTACGCCGTTCAGCATGGTAGGTGCGCCATCCAACCCAGAACAGAAATGGTACCAGAATAATCCACCACTCGCGTAATGTGTGCAAGTTGCGCACAAACCGACGCAGCTCGCCAGCATAGGGTAGACGTTCAAGCCGGGCCTGTGCGGTTGTCAAAAGATGCGCTAGTTTATTGTCCTCAGCAGACTTAGCAGAACGATGCAACTGGCTAAGGTATCTGGTATCAAATGTGAGCATACCCGTATCCTCCCTCATATACTCGAATAAGAATTGCTGGCTATCATTCACCACACAGACTGCCTACTTGCGCCTGATTTGCCTGACAGTGATATATGCATATATCTATCAGAACTGGTGTGAGTACAATTCTAGCACGATCAGCCGCCCTTCAGCAACTATCCGTTTAGTTGTAACTGTTCACACTCAAGGGAACATGCCCGCCTGGGAGCGCGGGCATCTTGCCCTCGACGCGCGCAGGCGGGACGCAAGCGCGCCCACCAGCAACGAGGGCGGGACGCCCTCGCTCCCAGGGGCACGGTGGGGGCGGGACGCAAGCGCGCCCACCAGCAACGAGGGCGGGACGCCCTCGCTCCCAGCGGCACCATGAACGCTGACGACAGAAGCTCTCTCCCCAGATGGGAACAGGTACGTTCAGTTGCATCAGCTTCCATTCAGGACTCTATCAGCTTGAAATTGATCGAGCAGCAACGAAATGCCAGTATAATAGCACCTGATCAGAGTCATAGAAGAGTAACTGTTCACACTCAAGGGCACAGGCACGCCTGGGAGCGTGGGCATTGTTCCTGCACGTGCGCGATGGCGGGCGGGACGCCCGCACTCCCAGGAGCAAGATGAATGCTGACGACCGAGCTTCCCCCAAATGTGAACAGGTATATAGAAGACGATGCTACTATGATCGCTGGATATGTGATAGACAAGAAGTAACTGTTCAGGTGGGGTGAATTGGAAGGCAGTGCCTCCAGGGGTTTCTTAGAGCAGGTTTCGCGGGGCCTGTGGCCCCTGCGAAACCCGCTCCAAGAAATAGGGAAAAGTGGCGTTCGAGCGTGTGGCAATGCCGCACCTTCTCATCCGGTCGATTGCAGCATCAGGGCGACTAAAAACGTCGCTTATTCCCCCTTTCGGTTCCGCTCTCCCCGTTGATAAACGTTTCCCTGAACAGTTACGACAAGAACGATCTCAGGAGGATAAGAATGCGCCGATGTAGTATGTTTGTGTGCATGGTGATGTTGATCATTGTCAGCTTGCCGGGGCGTCCTGCTTCCGCGAACGAGCTGTGTTTCCCTGACCAGCCGGATATTACGGCCTGCCTGGATACAGCTTTTGCACCATACTGGACGCAGAATGGTGGACTGGCAGTGCTAGGCTATCCGATTACTACGGCACAGGCCGAGCGAAACCCCGATCTCAACACCGATTTGCTCACCCAGTGGACGGAGCGTAACCGCCTCGAATATCATCCCCTCAACCCTGAACCCTACCGCATTTTGCTCGGACGGATGGGTGCTGAACGGCTGCTGCAACTCGGTCGTGATCCGCTGCAAATGGAACGCGAAGCCGGGCCAGTACCGGGCTGTCTGTGGTTTGAGGAGACGGGTCTCAATGTGTGTGATCAAGCGGCTGGTCTTGGCTTCAAGACCTACTGGGAGAGTAACGGTCTGAATATTGAAGGCCTGGACGCCTATAACCGCTCGCTGCAACTCTTCGGCTTACCGCTGACGGCACCACAAATGGAGACCAACGTCAGTGGCGATACGGTGTTGACGCAGTGGTTTGAGCGGGCACGCTTTGAGTGGCACCCCGATAATCCCGATCAATACAAGGTCTTGTTGGGGTTGCTGGGGGTTGAAGTCCACGGCGATCGCCCACCTGGTGACCAGCCTGCTGCATCCATGCCCGAAATCTCGCTGTTTGGGGTCGAGATTAACCGCGGCTTTGTGGGTCGCACGGCTCCGCGCCTGAGGCCGGCCAATATTGGCTGGGTACGCTATGGCTCGATTCTCTGGAACGAGGTTGAGGCCGAACCAGGTGTGCGTGACTGGTCACGGTTGAACGAGATTGAGTCGGAATTGCGTCTGCTGGCCGAAGCGGGTGTCACCACGATGGTGACGGTGAAGGGCACGCCGGCCTGGGCGCAAAAGGTTCCAGGAGCCATATGCGGGCCAATTGAGACTGCGGCGCTGGATCAGTTTGCTGACTTTGTGCGTGAACTGGTGCTCCGTTATAGTCGGCCACCCTACAATGTGCGCTACTGGGAGTTTGGCAATGAGCCGGATGTTGATCCCTCGCTGGTCGCCAGCGACTCGATCTTTGGCTGTTGGGGCGATCAAGCCGATCCCTACTACGGTGGTGGTCATTATGCCGAGATGCTCAAGCGGGTCTACCCGGCTGTGAAACAGGCCAATCCAACGGCACAGGTGGTGGTAGGCGGACTGTTGCTCGACTGCGATCCCGGTACACCACCGGCCGGCAAAGATTGCAAGCCCGCACTGTTCCTGGAAGGCATTCTCCAGAATGGCGGTGGGCAGGCCTTTGATCTCCTGGCGTACCATGCCTACAGCTACTGGTCGGCGGGCAACGTTGACTGGGATGCATTGCATCCCAACTGGCGACATCGCAGCGGCGCTTTGCTGGGGAAACTCGATTTCTTGCGCTCGGTGCTAGACCGGTATGGCCTCAGCAAACCGATTGTGATGAATGAAGGAGGACTGTTGTGCTATCCCACCGGTGTCCCTTGCGCAGAATCCGATCCGAACTTCCATATGCACCAGGCCAACTATGCCGTACGGCTCTATCTGCGATCATGGGCCAATGACATCACCGGCGTAGCCTGGTATACGCTGAATGGCCCTGGCTGGCGCGATGGCGGATTGCTGGATGCTGGTCAGAACCCGCGCCCGGCCTATGAAGCGTTGCAATTCATGGCCAATCGCTTCAGTAGTGCCAGCTACGTCGGGCCACTGAGTACCGGCGTCCTGGAAGGCTATGCCTTCCAATCAAATGACCGCTCCTATCAGGTGTATTGGACGAATGACGGCTCGACCGTATCGCTCCGGCTCCCAGAACGGACACGCGCCATATACAACCCACTGGGGCAACCTGTTGACGTACCGGCCAGTGAAATCATGGTTGGCTTCGAGCCGATCATCATTGAAATCGATTCCTGATATGCATACGTAAACAAGCGTACGAGGCCATGCGTTCAAAATGTCTGTCCTGATACCTCCATGTGGAGACGGTAATACCAATGTGACTTCGACCTTCCGCATCCGTTGGTCTGTCTTCCGCTTGCGCATACGACCACGAGCCTTCCCCTCGAAAAAGATGTCGCGGGACGTAGAGGCGTTGCATGCAACGCCTCTACACCAAAATCCACACATGGGCGGGG
>CALANA010000179.1 GCA_937925925.1 uncultured Chloroflexales bacterium
AGTTGCCGTAACTCTTCTTCGACTCGCTTGTGTTCGGTAATCACCTCGGTCATCATGATGATGCCGCCGATACCGCCCTGACTCGTGTACCAGGGACGGCATTCCCAGCGATTATAGACGATTGTGCCATCCTCGCGCACAAACATATCTTCTTCCGCTCGTTCAACACTGCCAGCCAGGCTGCGCGCATGGATCTCGCGCCAGCGCTGCGGTATATCGGGAAAGACGGCATAGTGACTGCGGCCAATCACCTGCTGATCGGCGATCCCATAATCGGTAAGAAAGCGATCGCTAACGAGTACGTAACGCATATTCTGATCGAAGATTGCCAGTGCATTAGGCACATGCTTAACCACAGAATGGAGTAGGTCATCACTTTGTTGTCGTGCGGCTCGAGCGGCTGCACATTCCGTTTGCAAGACATAGTTCGCCTGCTCGAGTTCGGCAATACGCTGATACAGGAACTCAGTCGACTCATGAGTTGCGCTGTTTGATGCGTTCATGACTGCCATACTGCAAGTTTCTCCATTTTGATATGAAACTGCTGGTCAGAGGTATCAGGGAACACCAGCCCAAACAGGGCGTCTACTGACGATCACCTATCTCTTCCAGTTGCCAGCGGGACAGCCAGGCTAACCAGGTATACCACGAACGTGTTTCCTGAGACAGGTCGGGACATTCAAGGATTGTCAGGCAGCGCTCGGCTATATCAAAATAATCGCTCGCTGTTCGCGCCTGTTGGTAGCGGGCAATATAGGTCATAAACTGGTCAGCCAGGGGATCACCAAGAGTCGTGGTTGCAACTGATGAAAGCATCGAATGTAATTGTTGTGCTTTCAGACGGCACAATGCGCGGGCATACATGTGCATAGACACCCTGTTTCGTTTCTAGTCCGTCTTGCCAGCAGCAAAACGGACATATTGATACAAATATCGTATGTGTCGTAATCTACACTGATGATAGTCTGGGTTCCGGTAAAAACACCGCAATGAGCGCAGAAAGAGGCGTACTGCTCTTTGTTCCGCGTCTCTGCGGTGGCTTTTTTGCGGGGAAATTCGTTGCAAGCAAAGCGTATTTGTCAGTCTATAGCAACCCTAAATAAGTTGTAAAAACCGGAGTCCAGGCTGCCTGCATTACTCCGTCCAGGCTAAAGCCTGGACTCCGATTTACACTGAACTCCAATTTACAACTGAGATAGGCTTGCTATAGCGAGCCAACAAGACAGATAGCTGTCATATGAAGCCGTTATTTCACGTCGAAATATATACTCCTGCTGTCATTGAATCATGTTTCATCGAGAAATACAAGACAGAAAAAGGACAGATATGGTTAAGATTCGGGAAAGATGTGTAATCATCGTGCTGTAAGAAAGTGCCTGAAGAGCCTGCCGTTGATGGAGGAGTGAGCAAAGAGCAAAGAGCATCATGTTCCACCTATTTCTTGTTGCCTACTTCCTCTTTCCTGGTAGCACAGAACGTGCCAGGGTGACAACGTGCCAAAGCGAAAGCATCACAGGCCTGCGCGACACAGGGCGCGATTTATCGTTCGTACCAACCCTGGCCCGGCATAGACGAAGCTCGTATAGACCTGCACCAGACTGGCACCAGCATCAAACATACGCTGTGCGTCATCAGCATGTGCGATGCCACCCACACCGATAATCGGGAGTTGACCGCCGGTTTCACGGCTGATAAAGCGCACCACCTGGCGTGCGCGGGCCGTCAGTGGCTGGCCGCTTAACCCGCCTGTCTCGGTGCTGGTTGTATGCAACCCGTCCCGGCTGAGGGTGGTATTGGTGGCAATGATGCCGCTGATGCCATGGTCAGCACTCACGGTAAGCGCCTCGACAATCGCCGACTCGCTCAGATCAGGCGCAATCTTCACCAGGAGCGGGCGTGGATGCAACTCTCCGCGTTCCTGGGCCAGCGTGCGTACTTCCTGCTGGAGCGCGGCCAGCAACAGGTCGAGGTGTTCGCGCTCCTGGAGTGCCCGCAGGCCAGGTGTGTTGGGCGAACTAACATTGACCGCAAAATAGTCGCCGTAGGCATACAACGCCCGCAACGAGGCGCAGTAGTCGGCAACGGCCGCTTCCAGCGGTACCTGGCGCGACTTGCCCAGGCTGATACCGATCGGGATTGGCAGTGGCAACGTGGCCTGCAAGCGGGTTGCCAGCGCTGTTGCGCCGTGGTTGTTGAAGCCCATACGGTTAATCAGCGCCCTGTCGGCTGGCAAACGAAAGACGCGCGGGCGCGGGTTGCCAGGCTGCGCATGCCAGGTAACCGTGCCGACCTCCACAAAGCCGAAGCCGAGTGCAACCCAGGCCGGTAACGCCACCCCATCTTTGTCGAAGCCCGCCGCCAGGCCGAGCGGGTTGGGAAACCGCACGCCAAACACCTCGCGCTCGAGGCGTGCATCCCGAACGGCCCAGAACTGGCGGAGCAGCCACAGGAGCGGCGGCAGATAGCTCAGCGCGGTCAACAGGGACAGCACACGCTCATGCGCTATCTCCGCATCGTGCCGGGTCAGCCAGAACAGGAGCGGGCGTACCATGTGTTGGTAGAGCATAGGACAAAAGACCTTCTTGTCATCGCTGCAAGAACGTACACAGTCGCGTGAACCAGACATCTGCTGCACCTGCGGCAACCGGGAAGAGACTCTGTTCTGTAGAAGGCAAAAAAGCGAACGTCGTATACCACCGCGTGTAACCGTTCCGGTGGGTTGGTTTGGAAGAGCAGTGTCCCTCCAGGAGGTTCTAAGGGTTTCGCGGGGGCCGCAAGCCCCCGCAACCCCCGCTGGCGAACGTTCCCCTGAACGGGTACCCACCGCGAAACGTGCATCACTGACTGCTAACGTGCAGCATGGCTCTATTATACCGTACATGTTCACTCTTCTCCTGGGGGCGCGGGCAGCTTGCCCGCGCATGCCCGACACTCTGCTCCTGGAAGCCCTCAGTTCACAGGAGTTCCACTTTCGCCTGCGGCAGTGGCGACGCAACGCTTTCTTTCCCGCCACCTTTTCGCCGAAGGCGAAAAGGTGGCGGGAAAAACAGACACAGTACCGCTCTGCCGAAGGCGAAACCCTTTTAATGATGAACGACCGCGTAAGTTCGGTCAGTTGACAGCCGGGGTTATGCGTCGTACGCTATATCTATGTAACCGTTCAGGTGGGTTGGTTGGGAGGAGCAGTGCCCCTCCAGGAGGTTCTAAGGGTTTCGCGGGGGCCTGCGTCCCCTGCAACCCCCGCTGGCGAACGTTCCCCTGAACGGTTACGTAGTATCAGGCTGAAAGCTGGATGGTAATGTGATCTGTATAGAGGATGCAGGCATCGCATTTCTGAACCTGGTTGCCTATTTACGTATACAGCAATCCTACATCAGTTGTGAAGAACTGGAAGCTTGAGCCTGGATGGAGCGAGACCCAGGCTCAAGCCTGGAATCCGATGTAGAATTGTTATAGGCTTGCGATACCTTTTATTGTATCAGTATAGCAGATATACGCAAACTGACAACGCTGCATACACATCGGCCAGGTGTCACTGTCTGACCCGACGTAACACAGATCATATGCGTGTTCCCAACTGCTCGTCGAACCGACCCGCTACAATGCCAGCGCTCCAACGCTCAATGCCACAATATGTTTCAGGATCGCCAGAATTGTTTCTGCCTCGAATTTTTGGACATATTCACGTGATGGTTCCAGTGTAA
>CALANA010000180.1 GCA_937925925.1 uncultured Chloroflexales bacterium
TTTCCAAACCCTTCATAGCGGGCCAATGGTGTCAACTGCCTCGCACCACGCCTCGATGATGCTACCGCGTTGGTCTGCGCCCTGGTGCGTGTGGCGCATGCCCCCCTTCGCTCCCTTCATCTGGCAATTCTGTCCCACATCTGCTATCATGGTTCCATTGCTGTTCGTAGTTTAGCATACCATCGTCTGGAGGTCAAGTATGAATCGTTGGGCTGCCCGTCTGTCGGCCACCCCCGCCACCCTGCAGCGGCTGATCGCCCGCGCCAACCGCATCTCGTTGCCCCGGCGCTGTCCGGCCACGGAACGTCTGGCGCGTCTGCGGGCGGCGTTGATCCGCCAGGCCACCGTCCGCGCCACCTATGCCATGCTTGATCCGGTCACCCAGCAGGCGCTGCAGGATCTGGCGGCCCAGCGTGGCGGGTTCACGCCCGACGACCTGGCCCACCGCACCGGCCCCATCCGCCCGCTTGCCGCGCTCGCTGCCGACCCGCGCCCGCAGACGATCAGCGAACGCTTGCTGCTGCTCGGCTGGCTGCTGCCCCGCCCGGCCACGGCGCACCATCCACTGCGCTACTTCGTGCCCGAACCGCTGCGGCGCTGGTTGCCTCACCCGCTGGCGCTCCCCACGCACGGCCCTGCGCCAACGCCCGCCCATCCGCTCGCGCTGCGGGCGGTCGAGACGCTGCTGCTGGCGGCCCGCACCACGCCGCTGGCGGTGCGCACCGATGGCACCCTGCGCGCCGCTGCCCTGCGGTTGGTCGCGTCCCGTCTGGCCCCGCTCCCGCCGGACACCGTGCGCGAGCTGCTCCGCCACGTGCTGCCCTGGCTCTACCGCCTCGGCGTGCTGGCGATCCAGGATGGCACGGCGCATGCCACCGTCGCCGCCGACCGCTTGCTGGCCCAGCCCCCCGCCGTGCAGCAGCACCGGTTGCTGCACACCTGGATCAGCATGCCCACCCGCGACCCCTGGCTGGTGCCGTTCCTGATCGTCCCCCACGACCTCGACCCGTCCGCGTTTCGTCGCCGCCTGCTGGCGTGGGTCGCCGCGCTCCCAGAGGGTCAATGGGTCGCCGCGACCGGGCTGTATGCGGCACTGGTGGCGGCGCTCGGCCCGCTGGCGGATGCCACCACCCATGGGCGTCCGGTGACGCGGGCCCCCTGGCAACCCCGTCGCGCCGCCGCGATCTGGAGCGCTGCGCTGCACGGGCCGCTGCACTGGCTGGGCCTGGTGGCATGCGCCGATGACGATGCGGACGACCCGTGGGTGGCCCGCACCGCGTCGCGCGACACCCTGCTGGCCCCGGACGCGCCGCTGGACGTGCCGACCGAGGCCGAGATCCCCGCCGGGCCGACCGACGGGCCGACCGCCTCCGAGACCGCGCCGCGCTGGAGCTATGGGGCCCCCGGCACGCTGCACATCCCGCACGGGGCCGCGCCCGCCGCGCTGCTGCGTCTCCACCCGTTCCTGGACTGGCAGGCGGCCGATGCCCACACCAGCACCTGGCGGGTCACGCCCGCCCGGCTGGCCGCCGCCCGCAGCGCCGGGTGGAGTGACCACCTCCTCTGGACGCTGCTGACCATCCACGCCGGGCCGGTGCCCGCCGGCTGGGACGCGGAGGTGACCACGCCGCCCAGTGGCATCCGCATCCTGCCGGGGCCGGTCGTCGTGGCCGATGATGCGGCGGTGTTGGAGCGGGCGGCACGCGTGCGCAGCGTGCGGCGCTATCTGGAGCTGCCGCTGGCCCCCGGCATCGCGCTGGTGCGGGCGGATCGGGTCGAGTCCTTGCGGCGGGCCTTGCAGCGGCAGCACCTGGAGAGTACCGGGCACCCGGCGTCGGCGGGCGGGACCACCGGCACGCCGGCCGTGGCGGTGACGCTGCCGACCTCGGCGGCGCGCCCGCGCCACCGCCGCCCGACGTGGACGCTGACCAGTGCCGACTGCGCGGCCCTGCTGCTGGCAAGCCGGTTCTATCGCCAGCACGCGCCGCCGGACGCGCCGCCCGGCGTGACGGACGCGCTGATCGCCCGCCTGTGGGCGGTGCTGCCGCCCGGCCTGCATCAGGCGGTGGCGGCGACCAGTCGGGAACTGGGGCTGGAGCCGCCGCCGCCCGTGGTGCCATATATGGACGCACCGGACGAACCGACGCCCGCACCGGGGGAGCCGATCCGCTGGGATGGGTCGCCGCTGCCGCCGGGCTGTCGGGTGCATGTGGGCTTTGCCACCGGCACGACCACCATCACGACGCCAGAGGGCCAGGTGTGGTATGCGCCACTGGACGCCGGATCCGTCCCGACCGAACCGGGGCCGCCGACCGGCACGGGGAACGGCACGCACGCGGACGGACACGCCGATCCGTTCCCGTTTCCCCCGTCCGACACCGGGAACGGGAACGGAAATGGGACGCACGCCACAGGACACCCCGATCCATTCCCGTTTCCCCCGTCCGGGAACGGGAACGGGAATGGGACGCACACGGCAGAACCCGATCCCGCCCTGCTGCCGTTCGCGGTGCCACCGCTCCCACTGCCCAGCACCGGCAACGGCACGGACGCCGCAGGACACGCCGATCCGTTCTGGTTCTCTGTGTCCGACACCGGGAACGGGAACGGGACGCACGCGGACGGACACCGCGATCCCGCCCCGCTCCCGCTCACGGTGCCGCCGCCGGACGCCGCCGACGCCGATGACGCACCGGTGGTGGAACGGCTCCAGCAGGCGATCCAGCGCCGCCAGACGGTGCAGGTGGACTATCGCGCCGGAACCGCAGGCGTCCCGACCACGCGCCTGATCCGGCCGCTGCGCCTGGAACGGCATGGGCCGGTCTGGTATCTGCACGCCTATTGTGCCCTGCGCGGGGCGGATCGGGTCTTCCGCGTGGATCGGCTGCAGCGGCTGGTGGTGACCGGCGGACGGCCCCGGCGGGGCGACCCGGAAGGGCGGCGCTGGCAACGGGCCCGCGCCGCGGCAGCGGGGCTGGCCCCCCCGCCACCCGCCCCGGCAGAACCGCTCCCTGGCTCCCCCGCCCCCCCCCGGCCCCCCCGTCCACGGGGGGGAGAAGGGGGGGGAGCGGCACGGCCCGCGACCCGTCCGCCGATCATGGCCGGGGGAGGGTGGTGGACGGGCGAACCGCCCCCCGGCCACCCGCGCATCTGGCTGTCCGATGACTGAGCGGGCGGGCGGGTCGTGCTTTTGAACGCAGAGACGTGCCAACGTTAGAACGTGCCAACGTGCCAACGTTAGAACGTGCCAACGTGCCAACGTTAGAACGTGCCAACGTGCCAACGCCTCTCAGACCACACAGCAGCAACCGCATTCAAGCGTGATCAACACGGGCGATAGCTGGCGGCTGACCTGATCGCGTCGCACATGCAGCACCAGAAGCGTATAGGGATTGAAGACAATAACATCCTTAATCCCCTGTGCTAGATAGAACTGGGGGCCGATGTCCATATCTTTTGCTTCAAAACCTTTACTAATAATCTCGATCACCGCTTCTGGCAGGAGCGTAATCGCTTCTTCTTCCTCATCCGGTTCACGACAGAAAATCGAAATGTCCGGGCGCTTGAGCGAGCCATCAGCAAAAGCAATATACACATCAGCGGCGTGAACACAACCACACCCAGGCTGCGCTGGCTGCGACGTCCCCGATTCAATCGAGGCACGGATGCGATCGACGGCCCGCTGATGCTTCAACACCGGTTGTGGTTCCCAGATCGGCAACCCGGCAACAATCTCGAGCCGGATGCCCAGTTCATCGGCCTGCAATAAACGCCAATCCATTCCCTGTCTCCTTTCATTCCCAAAACGTACCCGATCGCTCAACATAGTAATACTGGAAATGGGCTACCATTACCAGACCGCGTCGAATTTCATGCCCTTCCAGATCACCCGACTTAAACACACAGCCATTTGCCCGGCCGCCATAGCTTAGAGCAACAAGGGCACCTCCACAAACGCCGTTAAGAGGTATATTATGCGGCGTGCGTCTCGTCCCTCTTTGTCTCCTCACCGGGAGAACCGCGTTTCACCTCTACCATCATCGGACGTGCAGTATACGGAATGATCCGGCCTGTATCATCACGTCGAGCTTTGAGATATTGCATCGCAGTGCTAAGTTCACGACAGGCCAGCACCATCCCGGCGGTCATAGGTTTCAACCCACCGGTAATATCGACAATAATCGACTTATCACCTACTAGCTGGCAAGCCTGCGTAATTGCCTCTTTCACTGCATCGTAGCTGACATCTACTTGCTCTGGATCGGTAATCAAGACCAGGTGGGGCACCACATTTTGTTCCATCAACCAGTAGCGGAGATCTTTGTAGTGCTGGCTTTGCTCCACGGACGGCGTGACCATCAGCCAGCAGTGACGCAACGTCGCATCCTTGAGATGCCATTCCATGATTGAACGTGCCGCCGATTGTGGATCAGGCCCGACCGTGAGAATCAATCCCGTATGTGGTTGTGCCTCCTGTTCGGGAGGCACCAGGATTTCATCTTGCACCCGATAGCGATGCACAAGTACCCAGAAGCCGAGCGTAACTCCAATAAGAATCAGCGTAGCCGTAACGACAATGGTAGCAACAGTTGGTAGCGTGGTGCCGAATGATTGCAGCAGTAAATCATACACCCCATTACCAATCACGGCTAGCATAATCGAGCCGACCAGAAAGAGGATGGGAACCTTTGGATCAAAGAAGAGCGCGAACAAATCAGTTAATCGTAGACGTTGCCAGGACATATAGATACTCCATTGAAAGCGGTATTATGCACGTAACCCGTTCAGGGGAACGTTCGCCAGCGGGGGTTGCGGGGGCCTGCGGCCCCCGCGAAACCCTTTTTCAGCCCGTTTTGGCGGCAAAGCCGCCAAAACGGGCTGAAAAGAACCTCCTGGAGGGGCACTGCCCCTCCAAACCAACCCACCTGAACGGTTACATTATGCACGATTACAAAGACGTTATTCCAGGGTGATAAACGTGTATGTATTGAGCCAGGTGTCAAAGGGTTGACTTTCAATAGCCAGAAAACGAGCCAGCATGATTTCTGCAACAGCGCGAAATTGCAAATAGACCTGGCGATCGATCTCGACTAACCCATGTGCCAGAATACTCTGATTGCGTGCATGGTTTCGCTCGCGAATCAACTCGATAATGTTTCCTTCAAGTTTTGTGTCTTTCGCCGTGGTATCATCTGGTTTTAGTATCTGGAAGAGTGGATGTTCCTGTATCTTGCGTTGAATGGAGCGGAGTGCTCTGGTATCCAGTAGATCATCAGACCTCTCTTTAAGCAGGCGATATTGTTTCTCCATGCCAGGTGGTCTAGATTGCCGACTTTCCGTATCAATGCCTCTTAACGCCAACCGTCGGCGACTCATCAGTTCCAGGCAGCGATACAGCAGCAGAGCGGCAAAATCATACCGTTTCTGCTGTTCGCGGCGTAAAGCGTTTGTGTAGAGTGAACCAAGCAAGGCGAGAATCTCATCTGGTTGTGGCTTCTTGAAGGTAGTAAAAGTCGCTGTGTTGGTTGTGACATTCGTTGTTGCCAGGATCTGAAGTGCATGATATTGCCCTTGCAGTGTCTGTCTCTGCTTTTCAGGAAAATGAGCGGAACAGGTGTGTATCAGATGTTCAAATTCCGTGAGAGCGGTACCGAAAGCGAACACATCCCACATAGCATATGCTCTGGTAAGACATGTATAGGCACGATAGCGGTCGCTGCTAGTAGTGCGTTGCACACGCTGTGCTAGATCGTCGAAGATCCGCTCGGCACCGAGATAATCATGAGCATGGTAGAGCCGTCTGGCCTCTGCCGCTTCCAGATCACCAAATATCATATAGGGATCAGGCGTCAACTCAAACTTTTGCGTTCCGGGCGTAGGAATAACACCTTTGTAGGTGCTATTAACGTAGACGCTGGTGATACCCAGTGCATGGGCGGCCTTCGCCAGTCCAACACTCATCGTTGTCTTACCCGCAGTCAGATCCACGGCGATTTCAGCTCGCGGCAAATCGTTCCAGGCAAGTAATATCTCATTCAAGCCTTCATACACGCTCAGAATTTCCGAAAAATCACCCTCCGGAATCAACCATTGTGCTGGTTGACAACGCAGTTGATCAAGAGAACCAACCATTGTGAACGCTTTTAGCACATCATCGCAAAACCCGGCTGTTTTGCCAGGAACAGGTCGGGTCTCATTGGTTAAGAGAATAGCGATCCGCTCAGGGTTCAAGGCGTCAATCAATTGCACCGCAGTGAAGGGTTGCAGGGTGCCAACCAGGATCAAGCCGCGATACTGATGACCCTCAGCGGTCTTGCGAAAGCGTCGGCAAATTTCAGGCAATAGTTCTGCTGCGTAGTAGCTATCACGCTCTGTGCGATCCTTGATCGTTGTCCAGTAGGCAACTCGTTCATCGAAAGTTTCTCGTGTGCTGTCCAATGTGTATTCTTTCTATAATACCGTTTCGACTTGAACATGCCGCATGTTCTTGCCATTGGGAAGCGTAAGACTGACCAAAGTATGCGGAATGTCTAAGTCAAATTGGTATAAGTACTTGATGAGCATCAACAAGCTTCACTCTGACGTCGGACGCTTGACATCCAACACCGTCTTGCCTTTTTTTATCTGGCGTATCCCTGTCACTTGCACGCGGGCGCTGTCCTTGTTCGGGCGATATTTTGGTACGCCTGGCTCAACATTGAGGACAGCAACGACCTGATCAGGGGCGAAACCAGGTACCTGAATGACGATCGCCGTTTCATCGCGTTCCAGCACCTTGCCCGTAATAATGTCCCCTACCTGTGGCAGTTGCCGGCCCGACGAATGCGCTGAGTCGGATGGCGGACGTTGAGCCGGTGGGGTATCAGCCGGGCGACCTTCCCTGGTCTCCGGTTGCGGTTGCCGCGTCGCCTTCTCTCTGTCCGCAGCGGGCACGACGCGGTAGTAGCGAAGTAGACGCAAACTCCAGCCAAAAGCCAGCACCATATGTTGGTAGTCGTCCTGCAGCGGTCGCAGATGGCGCTGACAGGCACTCTGCAGATCGCGGTAGTAGTTCAAGGTTTGACCAGAGCGGACGACGACTTTGCCGTTCGTGACCACAGCTTGAAGATACTCGAATAACGCCTTGCCATTGCGCTTGCTGCGCAGGTAGGCCAGAGCTTTCTGCGCCTCGTTCGGATCAACGCTCGCACCGGCGAGATCGGCAGCGAGGGATTCGGCGATAGATAATATAGTCATACTTGTACACCCCCCATTTCAAGATTCTCCCTCTTCATATGCTTTAAGATATGCATTAACCTGATCTTCACAAAAAGTATTCATGCCTTGCAAGGCTCTACAAATTTTCATCATCGTTCGTCGAGCGTCGCGATTACTCTCATCTAACTGCAGGCACTCATTACAAAAAAGAAAAGCTTCAAGCAAATCCCCAGCATCATCATATATTTCTGCAAGTCTCAAATATACATTAGGATGGTCATAACCCATATCAATAGCACGATGCAAGTAGTCTTTCGCATCATCTATCATTTTGTTAATAAATATTTCATCTGGTTGCTCTCTAAATCTAATCTGCGGTATTTTTATACACCAGATACCTTCGGCTTTTGTCAAGAGGTCTTCACCTAATACTTCTTTGTTTGCAAAAGAACGATGTTCTTTTAAATATCCTTGTTCTTCTCTAAGCGACGTAATCCTTTGATCTAAATGCTCTATGCGCCCTTTATCACTATCTTTATTTCTGGATAGTAAATTTCTACGTTGTTTTTGTAATCTGCTTAGCTCTTTTCCTAAATCTTCAATATCCCGATCAGCTTGAACTACTTGAGAAACTCTCTTTTTTTCATTGGATATTGCTTGTTTACTAGAAGAATCTGCCGGAACAACAGAGGCACCTTCCCGAATAAACACCGTACCTTTGGTATACGTTTTACCTTGTTTAGTTTTGAGATCTTTTGTTATCTCATGTAAGTAAGGAGTAGGTGGAATTGAAATCACAACTATTCTATGGCTGTCTAGTGAGCATATTTCAAGATCGAGATCATGTAAATGCGGGTGACAACATGCATTTAGTTTGTCCAGGATAGTTTGTTTATTGAGCTGACCAATATCAATATCGAAGAGTACTCTCGCTCCAGATGTGGATAAGGTATCTGCTGCACCGATAATGAGATAGCCTGTTTTTCGAGCAACACCAAGATTCCCGTTAGTTAGCGACAAAATATCTTTGATCAACTCATGCCAATGCATCTCTCTGACTTTCACATCATCATGATAGATCTGATAGAATTCTTGCTTAAAATCAAGCTTGAGACCCTCTGGTTGTCGTAGCAGTTGTCTAAGCTTTTTGACATCCATACATCGTGTTCCAAATCAAAAACACTCATTGTACTGCTATCATACCAATGTGCCTTCGACCTTCCGCATCCTTATGATCCGTCTTACGCTTGCTCATACGACCACGAGACTTCCCCTCGAAAAAGATCTCGCGGGGCGTAGAGGCGTTGCATGCAACGCCTCTACGCCAAAATCCCCTTTCTGGTGCGGCGCAGCGAAGCCGCGCCGCACCACAAAAGGAACATGGGCGGGGGCCTGCGGCCCCCGCACCCCCACCGCAACGTAGTCTCGTTGGAGGACGCATGGTAAGCACATGCGGAATGTTCAAGTCAAAACGGTATCAGGTGGTACGGGCGTGTTCCGATCCCATTGCCTGAAAGTGGCAGAACAATCGCTTTGCCTCTACAGCCTGATAAACTTTGAAAATTTTAATATGCGAACGACCGGAGTCTCGACTTGAGCCGAGTCTGCGTTATCGCAGGCGGCAGCATGGCTGCCGCACTGCATATCATATCCAGATTATTTTTCAAAGTTTATCAGGTGTCATAAAAATCCCCCCGCCTCATTACCTCCAGACGGGGCACGCGAACATCACACCCGACCGCCGCACGC
The DNA here is from genome assembly GCA_937925925.1 of uncultured Chloroflexales bacterium. Taxonomy (GTDB): domain Bacteria; phylum Chloroflexota; class Chloroflexia; order Chloroflexales; family Chloroflexaceae; genus CAKZQX01. The sequence goes on from CALANA010000180.1 coordinate 8,947, forward strand.
CATCTCCTATATTCCATTCCCCATATTCCCTGAAAGTACCTCGTGCCTCATCACCTCATCCCGCCGCCATTAATAATTCCGATGCGGGCAGGCCCGATCTTCACGCGGCCAGCGCAACACGTCGGCCAGTTGTTGCAGTTGATTCCGTAAAACGAGCTTCTCTGTCTCTGCTGCTTCGAGGAGTGGCTCAATCACCTGTGGCTGCGGAGTTGCATCAAAATCCGTATAGGCGGCGTTCGTCTCCAGAACCATCAGAGCAGGATTGCTCACCTCGACCGTCCCCAGGCACGCCGGTTTACTGCCACCCAGTTTGGGCCACAGGCGCGGCGTACCCAGGCCCAGGGCATACAACAACAACCCGACCTCGCCCTGTGTCAGGTTGCTAAAGTCTATCTGCAAGCGAAACGTGCTGTCCACCGGACATGTCTCCAGCGGCAAATCGCCCCTGGCGACTGTGCCATGCATATAGAACTTCCGACCCTTGGGACGTCTGCCATCGAAGTAGGTATCGTGGGCATCAGACCGCGGCCGAAAGAGTTGCACGGAAGGAACAATCGCCGATCGTGCATCGGCTGGCTCGATCAGCGCATCACGAAAGCGCACTACCCCTTGATAGCCCAGGGTACCAAAGATTCGTTGCGCTACATCAAGCCGATCCAGGTTATTCGACGGATTGGCCTCATTTGGCAAGGAACGTGCGCGTGTGATCGTGATGGCAGCGGGCGCGATCGTCTCAAGAATACTGCGGATGCAGCCTTTCAACGATGTGGCCGGAATTGCCAGGGTGTCATTGGTGCGAAAGTGTCCCTTAACCAGCGGATAATCACGGTTGCGCAACGGCTCGAGCAGGCCGGAGGCGACATGGATCGGCGAGCGGGCGACAATCTGGGCCGTGAGCGTGCCCGTAAGCGTGCCCGGTTGGTAGCGGTGATGTCCTGCTGGTTTTTGCAGGCCGGGACGATGCGACGGCAATGGAATAAATGCGTAGGGTTTCGGGAGCGGCGGTTCTTGCGGGCGGCCCCCACCGCCCCCACCGCGCCCACCACGCCCCCTTTGCTGATAGCTCATGCTTGCACCTCCCTATAGCGTACAAATTGCACCACCCCATTGGGGGCACGATATTCATAGTAGCGGATGCCCGGACGATGATCAGCCTGCACGAGTGCAGCTGCCGTTCCTGTAGCGACACGCCATACGCCTGCAACGAGTGCCCGGGTCTGGTTGTCGATGGTTTCGGGACGAATTTCGCGGGCATTGGTAATCGCCTGTGGCGTCTCAGACAGCACCAGCACATCGTAGCGTTCTTGCCCCAGGCGTTTCCAACGTACTTCAGCCTGACGTGAGAAGGCATGCCCAAAATCACCACGGATATCCAGTTCATGCGCAGGATCGATGGGCGTGATCGGGCGCAGATTCCGGCGTCGATCCGCAAGTTGCAGATCGAAATCCCATACCGAGGCACCGCCGAACGTCCAGCCAGGGCTGCCAACTAGTTCTGTCACCAACTGGCGCAACTGGGCAGGATCGACGGGACACAGGTGATAAAGATAACCGTTCTGCCAATTGGTATGCTCCGCCAGGGTATGCGTCCCTGGCTGGGCATCATCCATCAATGTATTCATCATAGACCAACCTCATGCTTCCAGGCCGGCATACATACACGCCAGATAGCGCGTACTTGCGTATCTCCACTGGCTTGCAACCGCACCCCCATCATCGCATCGGCCTGGTAGGACAGATCGGATGGGAGGGCGACCAGATCGCGGTCAGGCGGTGGCAAAGCATAGGCACGATAGGCCGGGGCATGACAGAGTGCGCCCAGACCGGCAAGCTGACGATCGGTCGCCACCACTGTCCCGTTCAAGAGTCGCAACTGACCATCGACCAGTTCGCAGGTGGGATACAAGACCTCTAGCGTATCAAACGTCACCTGCACCCGTCCCAGGCCGCGGCTCTTACCGAAACCAATCGCAATCCGCCCTTCTGCCAGATCCCGTAGAGCCAATCCCAGCAACGCCAACTGCGACAGAGTCAGGTTTTTGAAGTCGATCTGTGTAGTAAAGCTGCCACCTACCACCACTTCGTAGTTGAACGGCCCCACCGCTACCGAACCATAGATGCGGTCAATCGCTACCCCGTTGCGCTCTTCGATCGTGATAGCGTCGGCGGCATAGGCATCGGCAAAGCGCACCCGTCCGGCGAGACTAGTATGCCCAAAGATCTGACTGACGAGCGACGTGCGGCGATAAATGGTTGCGGTACGCTCGTCGCCTTCCAGATTCATGGCCTCAATTGCCCGTCCCGAACTGTACTGCATATCATCCAGGCCACCATAGCGGGTACCTTCGCCCAGTGGATTATCGGCCAGGGGAATGCGCTGATCATCACCGAGCGCCCGGCGACGTTCCAGTCGCGCCTGTTGCTGATCTTTGCTATCGAGCGAGCGACAGATACGCTCAGCCTGCGCCCGAATGACGCCTTTGAGCGAGGGGCCAGGCAGAAAGACCTGTGGTTCTCCACTGCGCCGCGTCCGTACAAACTCCATATCGGGCAGAGTCGGATCGGCACCACCGCTCTCCCCTGCCTTGATTAAGATCGGGCCAGCCGGCTGGATGGTCAGCGCCAATCGGCCTTCGAGAAAGGTCGCTTTATGCATGGTGGTGATCTCCCTTCTGGGCCTGGGCCACCAGTTCATGGCGAAAATCGGTAATCCAGTCGATTATACGGGGATCATCGTCTAACAATACCTCGGTTGATCCTTCGCTGCCGTAGCCGAACATGCGTAGCACCGCATCGACCCCGGTCGCGTCGGGTGTCACCTCAATGTAGCGCCGTTCAGTCGTATTGAGTTGCATACGCCCCAACCCGCGACTGCGAAAGCCACCGATCCAGGCGTTGCCATCTTCCCAGGGCTTGAGTGCCAGGAGGAGGAGTCCCCGTTGCCAGGCTTCGGCATTTTCCAGCACGACCTCAAACTCGAAACGCATCCCGGCTGGCACCACCTCATAATCGTAGAGCAACCCCGGCTCGGCCGTCTCGGTGTCACGGTTGAGCGCCACACCGTTGCGCACCTCAAACTGATTAAACCAGATCGAGCGGTCAACCAGTGCGTCTTTGAAAAAGATGCGCCCGGCGATCCACGGCGCACCAAAGGTCAGGTCAATCAACGTTGATCTGGCCCAGATCGCCTCGCTGAAGCGCCGATCCGCCTCGGCCACATGCCCTTGCTGACGCAGGGTGCGAATGCCTGGATCATCATTGAGTTTCGGGATTTCGCGGCGCATCCAGGCTTCGATCTCCAGCAGATCGAGCACCTGGTCAGGAGCGACAGCGCGAATCAGGGCCTCGATCCGGGCCCGAAATGCGCCCTTGAGCGACGCGCCTGGAATAAATGGCGCACCCAGGGCATCGCGTAACACCGGCAGGTCGTTACTGGTGACATCGCTTGCCCGCCCGGCCCCGATGCGCAATGCCGTCAGGGCTACCAGATTGCCGGTTACACGCAGTTGATTGCGCAGAGCCGCAAAGGAATAGATCGGTTCACTGTGCATTAATCACCTCCGCCAGGGCCTGAAAATCCCCGGTTTTCTTCCCATAGTAAAACGCCCGCTGGAGATAGCCCAGATACAGTTGCATCAGGCGCACATACGCCTCAGCATGCAGCGCCTCGTCCGTCGCTGCGGCTTTGATGTTCTTGGTGACATACTGCACTGCCTGCTCCGCATAGGTTTTGACCGTGTGGCGTATGTCAGTAATCACCTGGTGTCCAAAATCCTTCGGGCCGGTTCCCCAGGCACTACCGCTCCGGGCGATCTGATAGCGGATAAAGTTAATGACGACTTCGACCGAGCGCGACTCGATAGCAACGTTCAGCAAGTTGCGCAACTGGCTCTCTTCCATCCGCGAGTTGTTCTTCAATAGGGCAACGGTTGTATTCGCCTGCCGTACCAGTTTGTCCAGTTGCTGGTTCATCCCCTGCTTCAGCAGTAACTCCTGCCGCAGTTTTTGTGGGTCAAGCGTACTCATCGGTTTTGCTCCATTTCCATCAGATGAAACTCATCACAGATACGTATTTGTCCATAGCCCTCAGCGCGCCGTTCACCGATCCCATCCAGTTGCAGTTGCGTCAGTGCGCGGTACTGGTCATGGTTCAATGGCCCATCGGCCTGAAAGACAAACAGGCTCCCCATCGTCACCGCCACATCACTGGCTTTGGGACGTTGCCAGGAGACATTCCAACCACCAACGATGCTGGTCGTAGTAAAGGCACGGATCAAGTGAGCCTTGATACCAGTCGCCTCCGCCAGCATGTCTGCGCTTAACTCGTGCGTCGGTACCCACCCCTGCGCAAGCAGGATCGCATCGGAGAGCAAATTGACGGTGAAGATCGTTTCCGCTGTGATCGGCCACGGCGCACCGCCCAGTTTTTCATAGAGCGCCGCCTGTTGCTGAAAGCGCGTGGTCATGGCTTGCACCCGTCGCTGGATCTCAGCCACCGGCTCAAAGGTGTGAACGCCTGCCGATAGAGTCACTTGCACCGCGCCCAGGCCAGTGGTTTGCCGTGCCCCCAGATGGGTTAGCGCTTCGAGCGCTGCTTGCATCTCGATCGCTTTGCCCGTGGGACAGACCAGGCTGCCGCAAAACCGGGTTGGCTGTTGCTCAGTCACCTCATTCAGCGCCAACAGCGAGTAGAGCCGCTGATCTTCGGCGGTGCCGCGTCGCCGATTGATCGCCACCCGCGTCAGGGTACGCTGGGTGACACTACGCTGCTCAATCTTGCCGTTTTTCAGGGTGTAGAATGTGGCACCGGCAGCTTCCCACGGTCGCCCGTCGTCATCGGTTGGAGCGTAGATCAACGCGGCGGGTTGCTGTCGTTCCCAGCAGGCACGGGACACGAGGGCATCGACTGGTGGGGTATCGTCAGCGGCACCTTTGGGCTGTATCGCGGTCATCGGAAGCGGACGAACCCAGGGATCGTCTGCATAAGCCGGGTAGGCATTGTGGCAACGGATGTCACGAAATAACTGGCTCTCGAAGGTACCCTGCGCTCCCATGTGCATTCCCAAAGCTCCATACATGGCGGTGCCCGGCACATAGGGCAGGCTGGCCCGAAATTGGGTGCCTGGCTTGCGGGGCGGAAAGGCCAGCGGTGCCAGGGCGGTTATGTGTAGCGGTAGCAATTCCATTACCCACTCCTCATGCTCTGCAGCAGATCGCGCACAGCCTGCTGCAAATCGGCCTCAGTCAGCACCTGGTCTCCGACAATAACTTTGGTATCAACCGTGGCCCAGCCCAACCCACGTGATTTCGCCCCACCCCAGCGCGTTGTCAGCTTCAGCGCCGCCCATACCAGCGCCGCGTGCAGCGAATCGGGCACTGTACCCGTAATGGCGCGTTCGGCAAAGAATTGTATGCCTTCCTGGGTCGTCTCTTGAAAGAGCAGACGTGCATCTTCAGCAATACCGCGCCGCCGATTGATTGCGACCGAAGGACGAATCTGGCTCTGGTGCTGTTCTCTATGCCCGCGTAGGGTCTCGACCTGCTGTGCTTTGGTACGCTTCTGGGAAGAACCAATATCAGTGTGTTCTCTATGCTCGCGTGGAGTCTCGATCTGCAAGATAACGCCAGGGAGATCGTGAAAGTGCAGCGACGAACGCATCTGGGGACTACCAAACAGCGTGCGGATGGGATTCGCACGTTCCACCAACGCCGGTTCATCGAACGGGGTTGGGATATGCTGGCCTAAGCCGCGCAAGATTTGCTCGGCCGCATACCGCACTTTGCCTTTTACCTGTGAGCCAGGAATGATCGGACGGTTCCAACCATCACGGGCAATCGACTTGTCGGCAAGCGTACCAGCACTGCCGCCAGCACCGACACTCAGTGCCGTTTCCAGGGTTATGGTCAATTCAATACAGAGCGGGGTCATGCATCCTCCTCCGATACCATCTCGTAGGCTTCAAGAATATCGGGCCAGATCGTCTCCCAGCCGTGGCTACCCAGGGGCAACCAGGGCGGTAGACCCTTGCGTTTGTGGGCGAAAATCGGCGCATGGCACCAGTGTTGCTCAATGTGGGTGAACAGGGTTTCCGCCGGGGCACCCCGCAGGCGCGAACGGGTATAGAGATATTCCAGCACACTGGTAATGACACCGCCGCCGGGATCGACATCGAGTTCCCGCCGCAAGCGGTAGAGTTGTGAACGTGGCACACGCGCCTTCTTGAGCGCTCGAACGGTGGCGAGCAACCCCGCAAACTCGTGCCAGGTGTAGGGCCGGGCAGTCAGCCGCCGTGTACTTTTGTCGCCATGATCACCCAGCGCTGCCTGCCGGAAGGCTTTGATCTTGTCGGTTACCATCGTAATAGATTTCAAGACCATAAAATCAATTGCGCCCCCATAGTAGTGCTGCTCGGCGTTGCGCTTTGCCAGCTTTTTGGCACTCTTCAGCAACTCCTCCACCAGATCACGCAAGAAGAAAATCGGCGCATTCTCCTGGGCGATAAGCACTCCCGCCGAAAGACCAATCGACGGCGTGTAGGGCGCGGTCTGGAGCCAGGTTTCGGCACCATAGCGCTGAACAAAGTGCTGTGAAGAGAGAGCTTGATCCATCCCTGGCAGTTTTTTAGCCAGTTCCTCTTCAAAATAGTATCCAATCGCCAGCGCAATATCGAAAGCCTGACGACCGGGCACAATCAGGAACAGATCGTCACCACCTATCGCCAGAATCTCAAACGGATGAATCCAGCGCAACGAGCCGCGATCGCTACGCACCTCTACCGGTTTCAGATGCATTGAGAGCGCTTTGAAAACAGACTTCTGCGCCGCCTGACTCAGAATGAGCGAATTTGCGTGATATGCCTCCGGTGTTTTCTGGGTGGCAATTAATCGTCCTACATTGTTGCCATCAGCATAGATAATCCCGACGTAGCGATGGGGTGATGAGGCCTGCGCAATTTCACCAACATCCTGCGCTGGCTTGATGTTGGTGCCCAGCGCAGACAAGCGTTGAACTTCTTGCGCATAGGGCATATCAGTGCAACGCTGGAGATAGCTTTCCCATCTCTGTTCCCAGGAAGCGATACCTTGCGGCACATTCCATGTTTTGAATGCCGTTTGAAACCAGGCGGTCGCCTTGTGTGTTTCTTGTTTGACACTTTGACCAATCACCCGTTTCCGGGCCGATGGCTCGCTCATCTCACGCGGGGCGAGTTCGTCACCGACCGTGACCCGCACCACCGCCGGTCGAATATCGCTACTATCGCACTTTTCGGCCCAGGGCAACATCGGGTAGAGCGCCACACTGCGTGGTTCACCAGCATAGGTACGCTCGTCACGCCGCCGGTTGAACATTGTTGCCAGCACGGTCACCAGTTCGCCAAACGTTTTGCGGTTGAAGAAGCGCTGCGCGAGACTCCCAGGGGACAGGTCGTCACTTTTGATGCCTGGAGGGGCATAGTAGTATTGCTCAAGGACAGACCGTTTCTGCCCATCCTGGCAATCCTGTATAAAATCCTCAACCCAGTAGATTTCTTGCTTGCCCGGCTTCGAGCGCAACCGTCCGTAGCGTAGCTCCAGCAGCCGAAATGACTCATACACGGCGACGCTGTTGGCGGTCAGGGTATGTTCCGTGTAACAACGCTCAATGGCCGTTGCCAACTCCTGGCCCTTGCGGGTCGGGGCGAAGGCCAGAATGTTGCCGCCGCTGGCGTAGATGATACAATCGCTGGCAAGTTGTTCACTGCCCAGTATTGGTGCGAGTGTAGACACCCACAGGTCTACCAATGCCTGTTCATTGACCCAATCCAGCAACGCACTCGCACCGCGAATCTCTGGCAACTTCGGGGCTTCAAAGACATAGCCCTTGATCTTTGTTGCCCCGCCGTAGATCAACGCAATGTTGTCACGCCCGTTCAACACCGTATCAATTCGTACTTGCAGATCGTGCAGTTTCTGGCGGGAGGGTGGGAGTGGCAGCGCATCACTGCTCGATGGATCGAGACGATCGGTAAGTACCTGGTGTACCATCTCCTGGATTTTTTCCTCTGGTGGGTCTGGACAGGTCAGGCACGCTGCAACAGCAGCAACAAAACCAGTCCTTTGCGGGTCATTGGACATCATCAATCCTCTCTGCTCATATATTGTTTAAACCAACGTGACGGCGAGGACGTGCTTATCCCCTGACACGCTCCCGTCGTGCTACCTTCAGTCATCATAGCAACAATCCCCCCTGGTGACATCAGTCCTGGAATGATTTCTCGTTCCGCCTCGCGTCCTCGCGTCCTCGC
>CALANA010000181.1 GCA_937925925.1 uncultured Chloroflexales bacterium
TAGATAGTTTGTCAACTCGATCACTCGATCGACAGGCCAGTACCAGGTCGCAGGTTATCATCAATCCCGTTCATAGATGGCACACCCATAGCCACGATCACCCGCTCCCGTCCGCCAGGGTAGGTGACAGTCACCCCCCACCCCCGCGGGAGGTGACTGTCACCTTGTTTTCAGCGCCAGGGGAGGTGACTGTCACCCCCACCCCCCGCGGGAGGTGACTGTCACCTTGTTTTCAGCGCCAGGGGAGGTGCCTGTCACCCCCCACCCCCGCGGGAGGTGCCTGTCACCTTGTTTTCAGCGCCAGGGGAGGTGCCTGTCACCCCCCACCCCTGCGTGAGGTGACTGTCACCTTGTTTTCAGAGGCACACCCGTAGCCACGATCACCCGATCCCGTCCGCTATACTTGGCCTGGTAGAGCGCCTGATCCGCCGCCTTGAGGAGACCTTCAGCGGTGATACTGTGATCAGGAAAGACAGCAACACCAACAGAGGCGGTGATGGTATCCAGCACGTAACACTGATACGGTACTACCAGCGCTTTCACACCCGTCCGTATATCCTCGGCCCGTTGCCAGGTATCATACAGCGCCGTACCCACCAGCACGAGCGTAAATTCTTCACCACCGTAACGACAGGCAATGTCCGCACTCCGGATGTTGTTCTGCAAGAAAGCACCCACTGCCCGCAGCAGTGCATCACCGGCATCATGCCCATAGGTATCATTGATATACTTGAAGTGATCAATATCCAGCATCAGCACGCCGATCGATTGCCGATGCCGTGCGGCATACTGTAATTCACGCGGTAACGTCTCATTCAAATAGCGTCGGTTGTATAGTCCGGTCAACTCATCACGGATGGCATGCTGCTGCAACTGTTCGTTTAAGGAGTGGAGTTGCTCCTCGGCCAGTTTGCGCGTCGTAATATCGGTCGCCACAACCAGCACCTGGTCAGCCGTGCCATCAGCCAGGTACAACGGGCGCTTAATGATCGAAACATAGTGAGTCTGGCCGTGAACATCAATGATGCGCCGTTCGGGGATGATCAAGTCCATACCAGTATCCATTACCCGCTGATCTTGCTGGCGAATCTGCGCAATTTCGGACGCATCCAACTGCATGTCGGTATCCGTTTTCCCCAGCAAGGCTTCCACGGTTGTGCCATACATATCGGCCAGGGTCTGGTTGACCAGCGTAAACCGTCCAGCCCGATCGCGTGCGCAGATGATGGCGGGGGTCGTATCAATGACCTGGCGCAGAAACTGGCGCTGGCGCTGCAAGGCTATTTCGGCCTGTTTACGTTCGGTAATATCGATCACAATGCCCGCCAGGAACTCGATCTGCCCGACCGTGTCGCGTATAGCCGTGACCGAGAGATCAGCCCATAACACCTCACCGTCTTTGCGCATAAAGCGCTTCTCGATGCGATAACTGTTGATGTCTCCGCGCAAGAGTTGCTGAATGCGGTCTAGCGTGGTAGCCCGGTCGTCTGGATGCGTCAACTGCAATATGTTCAGGTGGATCAGTTCTTCTGGTGTATAGCCCAGTTGCTGGGCACCGTGGATATTAAATGCGATGAGATTTCCGGAGCAATCCGTTAGCCCAATGCCCACCGGCGCGTTATCAAAGAAGGCTTTGAACCAGACCTCGCCTGCACGTACAACCTCCTCACGGAGCGCAGACAGTTCCTGCTGATAGGCAACTCGTTCTAATTCCAATTCGGCGATGCGCTGACGCAGAACGTACAACTCTTCCTGCACCGCAGCGGGGTGGTGGTAGTTGTGCATTGGCGAAAAACTTTCTTTCCTTGTCTAGTAGTGGTGCTTAGCACCGCTACGCTTCTGGCTCTGGTTACACTGATTGACTGGTGGCAAAAAGCCGGGCTATCACCCTTTGGTATTGATCATACCATCTCTATTATAAAAGATAGTACTAGTGAAATTTTAAAAAGCGTTGATTTACGTCGATAGTTTTAACGGTCAGGCACTACTGGTTGCCTGACGACCCTTTCATGGTATAGTGAATATACATACAAGCTACGTAACCGTTCAGGTGGTACCTGCGTCGGCGGGGGCGCGAGGGCCGCAGGCCCCCGCAAAACCAAGAGAATCCAGGAGGGGCGTTGCCCCTCCTGACCACCTCACCTGAACGGTTACCAACCTACTGATACGAAAGGACGACAGGTATGCAGGGCAAAATTTGCCTGATTACTGGAGCCAACTCAGGCATTGGCAAAGTTACGGCTCTGGAACTAGCCCGGCGCGGCGCAACGGTGGTGATGGTCTGTCGCAATGCCGCGAAAGGTTCCGCCGCCCAGAGTGAGATACGGGACACCAGCGGGAACACTGCCGTAGATTTATTACTGGCCGATCTGTCTTCGCTGGCATCGGTGCGTGAACTGGCCGAAGCCTTCCAAAAGCGGTATTCACGCCTCGATGTGCTGATCAACAATGCTGGCATCTATCTCGGTCGCTACATGGAAACAAACGATGGGTTCGAGCAAACGTTTGCTGTAAACCACCTCGCACCCTTCCTGCTCACAAACCTGCTGCGCGATCTGTTGATCACCAGCGCTCCAGCGCGGATTATCACGGTCTCTTCTGAAGCTCACCGCTGGGGGCGCATGGATTTCGATGACCTGCACGGCAAGCGCGGCTATAATGGGATGCGGGCCTATAGTCAATCGAAACTCGCTAACATTCTCTTTACCTACGAACTGGCACGGCAACTGGCGGGCACAGGTGTGACCGCTAACTGTCTGCATCCGGGGGGTGTTGCCACTAACTTTGCTAAAGAGAAGGCAGGACTATTTGGCATAATATTCAGCCTGATACGTCCTGTTCTACGCACACCCGAACAAGGGGCCGAAACTTCAATTTATCTCGCCACCGCGCCTGAAGTCGCCGATATAACCGGTACCTATTTCCGCGACAAGCGTCCTGTCCGCTCTGCACGTATATCCTACGATCAGACTACATGGCAACGCCTATGGCACGTCAGTGCCGAGCTGGTGGGTCTGCCAGTGCTGACGGCAGCCGAATAGCCCCGGGCACGGAACCTTTAATCCCGGGCAGATAGCAGGCGCACGTCGTAGCCACTCTTCCCACGCTCCCGGATCTCAAACAGGTCGGAGTGAGCCCGGATGAGCAAGCCGAGTCGTGCATATCCATACGTCTTTGGATCAAACTTCGGATCAAGCTGTTTCAGATGTGTGCCGAGGACACTGGCAAACAGCCAGCCATCCTGCTTGGGTGCGCGATCCCATGCCGCGAGCAGCAGGCGACGTACTTTGTCTGTCGTGACAGCGGGGGCCTCCTCCGGACGGGCGCGGTCTTCCGTGACAGCGGGGGCCTCCTTCGGACGGGCGCGCTCGCCCGTGACGGCGGGGGCCTTCTTCGAGCGGACGTACTCGGTCGGGACGGCGGGGGCTTCCTCCGAGCGGGCGCGCTCGGCCACGATAGTGGGGACTTCCTCCGAGCGGGCACGCTCGGCCGCGATGGTGGGGGTCTCCTCCGAGCGGGCACGCTCGTCCGCGATGGTGGGAGTCTCTTCCGAGCGGGCATGCTCGGCCGCGATGGTGGGGGTCTCCTCCAAGCGGGCATGCTCGGCCGCGATGGTGGGGGTCTCCTCCGAGCGGGCGCGCTCGGCCACGATGGTGGGGGTCTCCTCCAAGTGGATGCCCCCTGCCGCGACAGAGGGTGCCTCAACACGATGGACAACCTTCTGACCAGGCAGAAGGCCCGGTTCAAACCGAAAGAGATCGATGCGGGATTTGATCAGCGAGGCAAGTCTGGAATACCCGTAGTGTGTCGGCACAAGGTCGGGATAGCGTTTTTTACACTCGCTGACAAAGATAGAAAAATCGACCTGGCCGCGAGTCGTTAGCAGGGCATCATAGACCGACAAAAACAGCGGGGCCGGGTCAGGTAGCGCGACCTGGTATGACACCAGCGGCGCAGCACGTGTGGCGAGCGGGCTATCATGAGATCCTGGCAAAACAGGTCGTCTAGTGCTGGTACGAGTAGCAGCAGGTACAGTGGGTTGGGGTGGCTGGCTACCATTAGGCGCTGGTGAAGTGAACTGGTTGGCAGCGGGAGGTTCCGTGATGACGAAGAACGTACAGGCACGCACCAGGGCTATCGGCGCATTGGGCTTTCCCATCCCAACCACCAGGCAACCCGCCTCCCGCAGGCGAGTGACAAGCGGGGTATAGTCACTATCACTGGCAACCAGGCAGAAGCCATCTACCTGTGCCGTATGCAGGAGATCCATCGCATCAATCACCAGGGCAATGTCGGTCGCATTCTTGGTACTGCTGGTTGGGGTCTGGTAGATCGGTCGAAGCGCATACTGGGTAAGCACATTCTGCCAGGATTGCAGCGCCGATGCTTTGCCGTAGACGCGGCGAATGGTGATCATGCCAAATTTGCCCGCTTCCGTCAGGATGGGCATAATCATCTCTGGCGATGTGTTTTCACCATCGATCAGCAGAGCGATAGATCGTGCATGGATATGTGATGCACGTGATCCAGGCGGTTGCAACTGCCGGGTGATCCAGGCGAGGCTTTGCTGCAGTATACGTGGTAATCTGCGGGTAGATGGCAATGAGTCACACGCTGGTGGGGATGCAGTACGTTGCATACAATCTCCTTATTTTGTTATTGACACATGTTACGCGGCGGTATGGTCAGATAGCCTTTTCGCCTGCGGCAGAGCGGTACTTCTGCTGCTTTTCTCCCCGAAAATTGGAAAAAAGAAGAGTTTCTTCCACTCTGCCAAAGGCGGAACAGACGTTTTGTGTGAGCGACCACGTACCTCGCGTTATTGATAGAAACCACAAAGAATACAAACAAACATCCGTTACCAGAACTTGTTTGAACAGGGAGAGTAGACTCTGCCCGCACACTCCCCGCCTACCGCGCAGCAGCGGGCAGAAAAACGGTTCCTCGATGACACTCTTTATATGGCGGCAGCAGAGCTGTCGCACGCCATAGGCACGGCAGCAAGCAGGGCTGTCGCACGCCATAGGCATAGACCTTTTAGACCGGCTCTCACGTCTCATTATAGCCTATACGTATTATACCAAATAACGATGGCGTTCCGCGTCAATCGCACCAGGGAGCGCGGGCGTCCCGCCCGCCATCACGTACGCCCACGCTCACGACCATAGGCAATGATTTCGTCCAGGAAGCGGGCGGGCTGCAACTGCTGGCCACGCTTGCGCCGTGCCGTCCACGACAGATACAGCCGCTCGGCAGCGCGAGTCATGGCTACATAGCACAGCCGCCGCTCCTCCTCGATACCCTCCGGCGTGCCCAGGCTGCGTTCGTGCGGCAGTGTGCCCTCCTCCAACCCGATCACAAACACCACCGCCCACTCTAATCCTTTGGCAGCGTGGATCGTCAACAGTTGCACCTGATCACGCTCGGTATCCGGGTCATCCAGGCTGGTCAGGAGCGCTACCTCCTGCAAAAACGCACGTAGGTCGCCATGCTCGCCTATGGCCACCTGCAACTCCTGCAAGTGCGCCCGCGCATCAGGCAGTTCCTCTGGCGGTAGCCGCTGCTCCAGCGCAGCCATATACCCGCTCTGCTCCAGCACATCGGCCAGCAGGTGGTCGGGAGGATAGGTACCATCGGCCAGGCGCTGCCAGCGTGCCAGTAGACCGGCCAGCGTGCGTGCCCCTTGCGCCGCCCGCGTCGGTAACTGCTGCTGTGCCGCCGACTGGCCCAGCACGGTTGCCAGTGGCAGCCCGTTCTGCGCAGCCAGCCCGGCCAGCGTTGCCAGCGACTGCGCTCCCAGGCCGCGTGGCGGCACATTCGCAATCCGCGTCAGGCTGAGGTTGTCAGCCGGATTGACAATCACCCGCAGGTAGGCCAGCGCATCGCGGATCACCGCCCGGTCATAAAAGCCAGTGCTGCCGCGCACCTGATACGGCAGCCCTGCCTGACGCAACGCCGTTTCGAGCGGACGACTCATGTGGCGCGAGCGGTAGAGGATCGCCATCTCGCTCAAGCAGCGTCCCTGGCGCAGCAGATCCTGCATTGCGCGCACCACCTGTGTCGCCTCATCCTGAGCATCCTTTGCCGCCTGAATATGCAGGCAATGTTCGCCCTGCCGGCGCTCACTGGCCGCCCGCAGCGCCATCGGCGGTACTACCCGGCTGTGGCGAATGACGGCATAGGCTGCATCCAGAATGGGCTGGCGGCTGCGGTAGCTGGTGGTCAACTCCACAATCTGCGCCTGGGGGAAATCTTGCGCAAAACGGGTGATAATCGTATGGTCGGCATTGCGAAAGCCATAGATCGCCTGCATACCATCGCCAACCACAAACAACGAGCGCGGCTGATTGGCCGATGGACGGGAGAGCAACTCGATCAACGCATGCTGCGCCGGGTCGGTATCCTGATACTCATCGACCAGGATATGCGCCCAACGCGCCTGATAGCGCTCCAGCAGATCGGGATGCTCACTCAACAGGCGGTGGGTCAGCAGGATCAGGTCGTCAAAGTCAAGCGCGTTGGCCCGTTCAAGTGCCCGCTGATAGCGGCGGTAGCAACCGGCTACAAACGCCGCCTGCGGGTCGCGGGCAAAGCGCGCCAGCATCCGTGGTGTGAGCATACGGCTCTTGGCCCGCGAAATCTGGCGCAACAGGTCATCGGCTTCGAGGAAAACCGGTGCCCGCTCGGTCGCTGCGTCAAGCGCCTCGGCTGCCAACTGGCGCTGTTCATCGCTGGCATAGATCGTAAAATCGCGGGTATAGCTCCCAATACGTCCGGCCAGTTCGACGCGCAAGATCTGCGTACAGACAGCATGGAAGGTACCGGTCGTTAATCCGCGACTGCGGGTGCCGAGCAGTTGGCGCAGACGTCCTCGCAACTCGCGGGCAGCCTTGTTGGTAAACGTCACCGCCAGCAGGCTGGCCGGAGGCACGCCATGTTGTTCGATCAGATAGGCAATCCGCATCGTCAGCACTCGCGTCTTGCCACTGCCTGCCCCGGCCCGCACCAGCACCGCACCGATCGGTGCCGTCACCGCTGCTCGCTGTTCTGCATTCAGCGTGGTCAAAAGTTGCATTCTTACTGCTCCAACGCCACCAGCACGTCCCCAATCTGCGCCACGACCGTCTGGAGATCTGCGTCATCAATCACCAGCGGTGGGAGCAGACGTAACACGTTGGGGCCGGCCGGTAGTGCCAGGACACCGCGCTCCAGCAGTGCGCCCAGCACCGGCTGGACACGCTGCTTCAATTCCACCCCCACCAGCAGGCCCTGTCCGCGCACCTCGCGTACCTGAGGCGCGGCTATGGCCCGCAGTTGTTCAAGCAACCGTGCCCCCTTTGCGGCAGCCTGGCCGGGAATGTCCTCGGTGCGCATAACCCGCAATGTCGCCCGCGCCGCGGCACACAAGAGCGGATTACCGCCAAACGTCGTGCCATGGGCACCCCCAGGTAACACACCGTGCCGGGTATGCAGTGCCACCGCGCCCATCGGCAATCCACCGGCAATACTCTTCGCCAGCATCAAGATATCGGGCGTCACCCCGCTATGTTCAATCGCAAACAGCTTGCCCGTGCGCCCAAACCCGGTCTGAATCTCATCAATCAGCAAGAGCGCCCCGTGCTGGTCACACATCTGCCGGGCAGCACGCAGATAATCTGGATGCGCCGGGCGCACACCACCCTCGCCCTGCACTGGCTCCAGCAACACCGCCGCTGTCTGCTCATCGACAGCGGACGCCAGTGCCTCCGGATTGTTGTAGGGTACATGGGCAAACTCAGGCACCAGGGGCAGAAATGGCTGGCGATATTTTGCTTCCCAGGTGGCACTCAAGGCACCAAAGGTACGCCCGTGAAACCCACGCATTGCGGCCACAATACGCGGGCGTCCGGTCAGCAGGCGCGCAAACTTGAGACTGGCCTCAACTGCCTCTGCGCCACTGTTGCAGAGGAAGATCCGCGCCGGAAAGGGGAGTGCTGCCGCCAGTTCTTCCAGGTACGCCGCTCGCTGGTTATTGTGAAAAATTTCGGGGCAACTGAGCAACTGGCTGGCCTGTGCCTGGACTGCGGCCACAACCGCCGGGTGGCTATGCCCCAGGTTGGCTGCGCCCTGCCCGCCGACACAATCAATAAACCGCCGCCCTTCGGCATCCCAGAGCGACGCACCCGCTCCGCGCACCAGTGCCACCGGGCGCTTAGGGTACAGCCCGGCCTCATACTGCTGCTCAGTCGCAATTATTGTTGAACTTTCCATACTTCCTTCATCATGCCACGGCAACGCAAGCCCGGTTCAAACCGGGAACGGCGATCATGCGTATATCCAGATGATTCGGTGCAACATGGATATTCTGTAGCCGAACCTGTATAATCCGTCTGATTACGATGATGTATTATAGCACAGAGCCATTCTCAATCAGTGGTGCCAATGAGTGGTAGTAACAGGTACAACCCATGCTTGCCGTGCAGGATCATGCTCTTGTGCAAGCGCTGATACCCATCGCTGCATACGGGTCGGAATACACCGTTGGTGTCCATGTCCACTGAATCACCATGGTACATTATGTCACATACAACTCATGATAGTCATCGGCCGCGGAAAGCATCAGGCGAGCAAGTATCACGGCTTGCTCGCCTGAAAAGGGGGATGAGGGATGTCCATCGTAACCAGCCATCAGATACCATGTGATTGGTTACGACTAAGATACAGTATGCCATGGTATGATGAGAAGAGAATGAGTCCCGTATGAAAGATCAGTGAGAGGCACATCTTATGCCAGCTACTCATACTATTCTTCAGCAGCGTTACCAGCTTGAAATATTGCTAGGCCAGGGCGGATTCGGTGCCGTCTATCGAGCGTACGACCAGCGGCTGAAACGAACGGTGGCGATTAAGGAGACCATCAACGATACGCCAGATCGAGTGCGGCAGTTCGCGTATGCGGTGCATCTGCTGGCCGGCTTACGTCACCCGGCGCTGCCTGCGGTAATTGACCACTTTGTCGAGAACGACAATCACTACCTGGTGATGCAATACATTCCTGGCGAGACGTTGAGCGCGTATCTGAAACGCCAGGCACGGCGGCGGCTCAACGAGGGCGAAGCTTTACGCATTGTGACGCCACTGCTGGCCGCGCTAGAGTATATGCATCAGCGAACCCCACCGATTATTCACCGTGACATTAAGCCTGACAACATCCGCCTGCACCCGGAAGGCACAATCTATCTGGTCGATTTCGGACTGGCGAAAATCTACAATCCTGCGTTGCCCACCACGACCAGTGCGCGAGCAGTGACTCCCGGCTTTTCGCCACTGGAGCAGTATGGGATTGGCAGCACCGACGCACGCTCCGATCTGTATGCACTGGGTGCCACGCTATATACCATGCTCAGTGGTGAGGAGGTGTTAGACGCCCCACAACGGGCACTGAACGACACGTTGTTGCCGCTCCGCCAGGTCAATCCTAGCGTTTCACCACGCATGGAGGCACTGGTGATGCGGCTCCTGGCTATGGATCCAGAGCAGCGCTATCCTGATGTACCCACGCTCCGCCATGACGTGCAGACATTTTTTCACCACGAGCCAGATGCACCTGCGCCTGCACAACCCTCGTCAGCCGGTGTTCCAACGAACCAGTTGACACAGCGGGAGCCAGTGGTCGCTACCGATCAGCGCGACGCAGATGCCGAGCTTGCCCCGTCATTGCACGAGCTGGAGTATGCCAGCTTCTGGCACCGGCTCATCGCGGCAGCTATAGACGGACTGGTGATCATGCTCTGGAGCATGCTGTTAGCCCCGTTGCTGGCGATACTCTTGCGTGTACCGCCACCATCACTCATCTGGTTGCTGGCTGCTATTCTGGTCTGGTGTTACTATCCGGTGTTGGAGAGCGCACCAACGCAGGGAACAGTTGGCAAGATTGCGCTGGGCCTGGCCGTGACCGACCTCAACGGCAATCGCATTTCGTTTCAGCGCGCCTTTGTGCGTCACGCCTATCGCCTGCTGTCGGCACTCGTGCTGCCGCTACTCCTCTTTCTGATGCGCATCGTCCGCCGTCCAGATCTGGTACTGGCCGTACTATGCACCACGCCGCTGCTGGTCGTTCTCTTCACCCAACGGCGGCAAACGCTCCACGACTGGATGACCAGTTGTGTGGTGGTACATGGACGTTCGGTGGAGAAGTGAAGCGGTTGGAACGCCAGGCACAGAGCATGGAAGTGGAAAGCGTTCAAACGTTCGAGCGGTCAACCGTTCAAGCGCTCAGACGGCTTTGTGCTTTCCGCCAAAGCTGTGCCCTCCAGCCAACCAGCATATGACTGTCCTGCCCTACGATGGCCCCCTTCTCGCCGGGGCACCTTCAATTGAGCGTCTGAGCGCTTGAGCGCTTGAACGCTTGAACGCTTGAACGCTTAAACGCTTAAATGCTTAAATGCTTGAACGGACGATGTTGTTTCTAACAGTAACGGCGGCACGCCTCGCCCCACGCCCCAGTAGACAAACCCGCGATCCGCCATCTCTTGCGGGTCGTACAGATTACGGCCATCGACGACAATCGGTCGGCGGACAAAGCTGCGCACTTTTTCCCAGTTGAGTTGCTTAAACTCGTTCCATTCGGTGACAATCAGGAGGGCATCGGCTTCCTTGGCCGCATCATAGGCCGTGGCACAAAATGTAACCGAGGGCATCATGTCTGCTGCTCGCTCCATAGCTACCGGATCATAGGCCTTGATGTGGGCACCACCGGCTTGCAACGCCTGAATAATATCGATTGACGGTGCCTCGCGCATATCATCGGTGTTCGGCTTGAACGAGAGTCCCAGTACCCCAATGATGGTGCCTTCTAACGAACCAAGCAGCGTCTGGACCTTGGACACAAAACGCATGCGTGCATCGTGATTAATATCCATCACGGCTTGCAACAACTGCGGGTGGCACCCGGAACTGGCGGCCATATGATGCAGTGCCAGCACATCTTTGGGGAAACAGGAACCACCATATCCAATACCCGCATCCAGAAAATGCGGGCCAATCCGCCGGTCGGCCCCCATTCCACGCGCCACCTCGCGTACATCCGCCCCCAGTTTTTCACAGATGTGGGCAATCTCGTTAATGAACGAAATGCGGGTCGCCAGAAATGCATTGGAGGCATACTTAATCATTTCGGCGGTGCGCAGATCGGTAATGATAATTTCGGCACTCAATGGCGCATGCAGCTCGGCAACCTTCTGCGCCGCCGTACGATCAGTAGAACCCAGGACGATCCGATCCGGCTTGAAGAAATCGCTCATGGCGCTCCCTTCGCGCAAGAACTCGGGGTTGGAAACGACAGAGAAGGGAATACCAGGTTGGGCATAACTGGTGACAATATCACTTACCATATCACCGGTACCCACGGGAACCGTGCTTTTGTCAATGATGATGACGGGTCTGGTCAGAGCCTTGCCGATTCCCTGTGCAGCAGCCTCGACATAGCGCAAATCTGCCGCGCCATTGTCACTCATGGGTGTACCAACGGTAATAAACGCAAAGTCAGCGCTTTCCATGCCAATTATGTAGTTATCGGTAAAAGAGAGCCGCCCGGAGCGCATGTTACGTTCGAGCAGTTCTTCCAACCCCGGTTCGTAAATGGGTGATTTACCAGAGCGCAGCATCTCGATCTTGTGGGGATCAATATCAATACATACGACATGGTTGCCAAGATCAGCAAAACACACTCCCGTTACCAATCCCACGTACCCCGTTCCGATGACACAGATGTTACTCAAGGTCGGCCTCCTGATAAAATAATGTCGTGTTTGCGTATGGTACCGCCAGACGCATGACTCCATCTCAGCTACAGCATACATACGCACCTGCTGACTACCCATAGCATTCTATTCCGCACTATAGCCATCAGGTTTGATGAACAGCGCTAGTATAGATGATGAAAGTGAACAACCTATGAATCACATACGTATACTATGGTTATCTATGGAGTGTTGCAGATCATTGATGGGGACTGGTCTCCCAGCACAAGTCATCCGTAGCGAGAGGCGGAGATTTGCGGTATAGTGGCGATCTAGAGGGCAAAAGCTGACATCCAGAGATGCATCGCCCGCATGGGCGCAGTCGAAATAGTGGTTGAATCATGACGTAAACAGTGCGTAGCAGATAACAAATATCTCACACCGCTGTAGGTTAAACAACGGAAGGACACGGTTGAACTGGAGAACCTGGCTTTGCACTCGTAAAGCCAGGCTCCGGCGTGCCGGGGCGGGCTAGGTTGATGTCAATGGCGAACCCCGACCAGAGCAAGTGCGCCTGTGCGTGCAAGAATCACACGGCACTGCCACCACACAACAGCTTACTCAACGCCGTTGCTATGCGGCGAAACACTGACAGCAACATGTTCTTCTTCCGCGTCGGCAATCGGTGACGCAACATCCTCAGCGTGCGGCAGTGGTGGTTCCGTGCGAACCACCAGGGGCGTTGTTGTCGCCAGCACTTCGTCCATAGCAGGAACTGGTGTCTCGGCCACGTCGGCCGTAGCAGGCTGATCAGCAGGAGTGGCTTCCGTCGCCGCCGAGCTATCGCCTTCGCTCTCTGGTTCACTTTCATTAACGCGCCGGAGCGATAATCCCATGCGCTGGCGCTGGCGATCCAGGCTAATCACCCTGGCCGTTACGATCTGTCCTGGCTGTAGCAGATCACGAGGCTGTGTTTGCGGATCAACGTCCAGCTCACTGGCGTGAATCAAGCCTTCCACGGCCTCCTCAACCTGCACAAACGCACCAAACGGCGTCACATTTGTCACTGGCCCGGTCACCAACTGCCCCAGACCATAGCGCTGATCGATGGTATCCCAGGGATTGGGCTGCAAGCGGCGCATGCTCAGGCCGATTCGCTCGCGATCACGATCAATCTCCACCACCAGCACCTTCACCTCCTGACCGGGGGACAGCACTTCGCGGGGATGATTCACCCGTTGCCACGAAAGCTCGCTGATGTGCGCCAGACCATCAGCCCCACCCAGATCAATAAACGCCCCAAAGTTGGTCAACTGATTCACACGACCACTCAACACATCGCCAGGTTGCAGTTCGGTCAACAGACGATGCTTCTGGGCCTTGCGCCATTCCTGAGTAGCACTGCGCTCAGACAACACAAGCCGGTTGCGATCGCGGTCAACCTCAATCACCTTGAGCGGAATTTCCTGGCTCACCATGCGTTGCAACGCCTGCTGGCGCTCCTCAGCAGCGGTTCGGCCATGCAACTGCGCCACCTGAGAGGCAGGCACAAAACCACGAATACGATTGAACTGTACCAGCAAGCCACCTTTATTAAAGCCGATCACCTTGCACTGAACGACCCCACCCTCCTGGAACAGCCGACCGGCTTCTTCCCAGTCTTTGGCAACCTGTACCATCGTCAGCGATAGTATCAACTCGCCTTCTTTATTCTCTGGATCTTGAATATAGACCTGAATCGGATCACCAACCTGCATGCCCTCCAGAATATCGTCGCCCATTTGCCGCAGATCTTGAGAAGGGATGACGCCTTCGCGCTTGGTGCCAATCGACACCAGCACGCCATTTTCCTCGATTTGCATAATCAAGCCATCACGCAACTCACCCCGCTGAGGACGGGCATAATCATATGCATCGAGCAGTTGTGTCCAATCTAACTCTTCAAGCTCCTCGGGAGTGGCCTGATCGGATTGTACGGTCATGTTTTAACGCCTCCTGACACTGTGAATTTTGACCCATCCGTTACTGACTTCTCGCCCGATCAGGCTCACGGCCATAAAAAAGCGCCAACCATGGCAAGGAGGTAGGCGCAAGCGTTCGATACCCGCCAGTTGAATTTGGAATAGCCAGGCTCTGCTGCACAGGAACACCCTGCTGCTGAACCTACAACAGAGAAATCTCGGGTTAACGCCTACAAAACCTCCGCATCTGTGGCTTACGCTTGATATGCTGAACCAACATTCAGGAAGATTGCCTATAGCGGATGTGTTCGTTATGTCCTACAATAGGGCAAATTATAGCGTAGCCGTTATTGGTTGTCAAACTTATGGCTATCGTATGCCGCTCATTTTTGTCTTTCTGGATGGAATCGGATTGGCCCCGGCCAATCAGCATAATCCGCTGACTACTGCGGACACACCGACATTGCAAGCGCTGCTGGGTGGCCCCCTCACCAGCGAGCAGGTACAACACCGACCGGGTTTGCTGTTGCGCCCGCTGGATACAACGCTGGGTGTCGCTGGTCTGCCGCAGAGTGGTACCGGCC
The DNA here is from genome assembly GCA_937925925.1 of uncultured Chloroflexales bacterium. GTDB lineage: Bacteria > Chloroflexota > Chloroflexia > Chloroflexales > Chloroflexaceae > CAKZQX01. The sequence continues at coordinate 14,266 of CALANA010000181.1, forward strand.
AGGTAGCGTTGCTGGCCGGGATTAATGCTCCGGCACGGATTGGCCGCCACCAACCCTCCTATCCACCAGTGGCGCTACAACCGCTGCTCGCAGAACAGAGCATTTTTCGCCAGGCGCAGGCGCACGGCTTGCACAGCATCTTTGCCAATGCTTTCACCCCGGCCTACTGGCATGCGCTGGCGAGTCGCCGTCTACGCCGCTCGGCCAGCGTCATCGCGGCCGAGGCCGCAGGATTGCGCTTGCGTGATCTGGCAGATCTGTGGGACGGGCAGGCACTGATGTGGGATATTACCGGTGCGGTGTTGCACGCCCAGGACATTGACTCCTGTTCACTGCCAATTAGCCCCCATACCGCTGGGACACGCCTGGCGGCACTATCACTGGCAGCACCGCTGGTGTTTTTCGAGTGTTTTTTGCCAGACCTGGCGGGACATCAGCGCCTGCCATTAAGCGTTGAGACCGTAATGGCCCGGATTGATGGTATGCTGGATGGCTTGCTCGCCGCCTTGCCACCTGGCGTGACACTGCTCCTCACCAGCGACCACGGTAATATCGAGGATAGCGTCGCGCCAGGTCATACGCGCAACCCCGTACCGTTGCTGGTGGTTGGTCCAGCGGCACATAGGTTTGCTCCGGTTGTGGACACCGCCGGCGTGGCTGCCCCCCTGATAGATGCATTGGTAGCGGCTGGTTAACACCAGAGCGGCCCGGTATGCGGCGCACGTCCTATGGTATCATATGCGCAGGACAGGTGACTGTCACCCCCCGCAACGCTGAAGGGTTTGGAACCTGGAGGGGTGACAGTCACCTACCCGCCATAAAAAGGAAACTGCTGGATCAGACATACATTGCGGCCAGCAGCAATGAATGAGGAGTCTATGAATCGCGAAACCCCCATCCGTGTTTTATTCGTATGTATGGGTAACATCTGTCGCTCACCAATGGCCGAGGCGGTGTTCCGCTCGCTGGTCAAAGACGCTGGACTGAGCGCTACGTTTGAAATTGCGTCCGTTGGCACTGGGGGCTGGCATGTGGGTGAGCGCCCCCATCCGGGTACGCAGGCCGTCTTACAACGCAACGGTATCTCGGTCGATGATAAACGTGCCCAACGCTTGAGTCCCACCGACCTGGATTACTATGATTATATTATTGCCATGGATCAAGAAAATATTGACGATATTGCGCAGTTTCATAGTACAGGACGGGGGGAGATCCACCGCTTGCTCGAGTTTGCACCGTCTGGCGGGCCACTCGATGTGCCTGATCCGTACTATACCGGCGGTTTTGATCGCGTATATGACCTGGTGACCGCTGGCTGCCAGGGGTTGCTGGGATATATTCGAAATCGAGAGCGCATATGACGCCTCTTCCCGCACCATTGGTAACGGCCTTGACCCGTACCTTACAGGCAGCAGGCGATCATACTGCGCTTGCTTCCGTTCAGGCTGTCGGTGGTGGCTGCATCAATCAGGCCTATCGCCTCACAACCGCCCGGGGTATCTATTTCTTGAAGTGGAATACCCAGGCTTTGCCGGGTATGTTCCCGGCTGAAGCGCACGGCCTCAAATTGATCCAGGCCACTGGAACCATCCGCGTACCGGCAGTGGTGGCCGTCGCCGAGGCCAGCGCCGATTGCCCGGCCTATATCGTGCTAGAATGGTTGGAACATAACGGTGGTACTGCCAGTCAGATGGATCAGGCGCTTCTGGGGACGCAACTGGCGGCTATGCATCGCGTAACCATGCCTGCGTATGGCCTGGATCACGATAATTATCTTGGCAGCACACCGCAGTACAATGGCTGGGATGATGATTGGATTCGCTTTTTTCAGGAGCGTCGCCTGCGCCCGCAAATCGAACTGGCGCAACGCAATGGTCGCCTGACGTTACGGCGGCGCAAAGGATTGGAGCGCTTGCTGGAACAGCTTGATCAGTGGCTGAGTGGCATTGAACGGCAGCCCGCACTATTGCACGGCGATCTGTGGGCCGGTAATGTGTTGTCTCTACCTGACGGTACTCCGGCACTGATTGATCCAGCGATTTCCTATGGCGACCGCGAAGCCGAACTGGCCTATACTGGACTGTTTGGCGGTTTTCATGCCCGCTTCATAGCCGCGTATCAGGAGGCATGGCCATTAGCACCCGACTATGCCGACCGCTGTGATCTGTACAATCTGTATCACTTGCTGAACCACTTGAACCTGTTTGGCGAGAGTTATGGTGCGCAGGTGGATGCGGTGGTGCAACGCTATGTTGGGGTCGTAGCATCATGATGGAAACACATGTCAGTTTTGTCCACACATACGCTGGCGGTACTCCGCCAGGTTACAACCTTCTGCCAGGAACACGCTATCAGCGCGTGGCTGGTTGGTGGTGCCACTCGTGATCTGGTGCTGGGTCAGGTTCCTGCCGATATCGACATTGCCGTCGATACGAATGGGCTGGTGCTGGCACACACGTTTGCGGCAGCGCTGGGTGGCACATGTGTGACACTCAAAGATGAACGAGGGGCCGGGCGTGTGGTATTGCCCCCGGACGAGACGCAATCCGCGCCGCGCCTGATTCTGGATGTGGTACAACTCCAGGCGCCCTCGCTCGACGCTGATCTGCGCTTACGCGATTTTACGATCAACGCCCTGGCACTGCCGCTAACCTCCGCTGACGCACATGATCTCTTCGCGGCCTTACAAGACTCCCATCTATCACCGACGACATTGATCGACCCTTGTGGCGGATGGCACGACCTGATGGCCGGGGTATTGCGCCTGTGCCATCCAACCGGACTACGCGCTGATCCGCTTCGCATTCTGCGAGCAGTGCGTCTGGCGGCTGAACACCATCTCATCATCGATCCGGAACTCGATGCCAACCTGCGCCACGATGCGGCACTGATTGTGCAACCCGCTGTTGAGCGCGTGCGTGATGAGTTGCTCAAACTGTTGGGCCAACCCCATGCCGCACCCTGGTTGCGTTACCTGGACGACATCACCGTCCTGACCCATATCTTTCCCGAATTAGAACCGGCCCGCCAGTGCGAGCAACCCATTGTTCATTTTCTGCCCGTCCTGGCGCACTCGCTGGAGGCAGTGACATGCCTGGAGTGGCTGCTGGAAGGACTGGCAAAAGCAACAACATCTGACAGCACCGCATACATGCCTGCATCGTCGCAATTGCCGTATCCAACGTTACCCGTTGCCGTCCAGACCTACCCGGATCTGCCGCGCACCCTGGCCTATGCCAAGCGCCTGTCTACGCACTTCACGGTAGCACCAGGGATACTCCATGAACGATCCGCGCTGCTCAAACTGGCAACCCTGCTGCACGACAACGCCAAACCCGCCACGAAGCAACCCAAACCCGATGGCGGTGTATCATTCTATGGGCATCAAGAAATTGGGGCGGTAACCGCCAGCACCATTGCGCAACGCCTGCACCTGAGCCGGCAGGCAACGGCCTATATCGCCCTGGTTGTGCGGAACCACATGCGGCCAGGGCAACTGCGTAGTACCGAGACGCTCACTGCGCGGGCCATGGCCCGCTTTTTGCGCGACACGATCGATGCCGGGCCGGATGTGCTGTTGCACGCGCTGGCCGATCATCTGGCAACACGTGGCCCGCTGATCGATCCGCTCGATTGGCAGCATCATCTCACATGGAGCGACATGTTTCTGGACATGCATTGGGGACAACCACTGGAACGTACACGCCCGCTTGTGAATGGCAACGACCTGATGCAGGCGTTTGATCTACAGCCCGGAAAACAGATTGGCATGTTGCTGCGTGACATACAGGAAGCCCAGATTGCCGGGGAGATCAGCACCATGGACGAAGCCCTGGCGCTGGCTCGGCAGATACTGGCACAGCAGAACGAGGGGACATAGCTTGCACATGCACATCGTGTTGCTTCGACCGAACCGTTTGCACCCCAGGATGCAGAGGGATGAAGCACTGCGTCTTGGGGTGCCGGCTTGTATACAGACGAGCCTGGTAAAGTGGTACAATACAGCTAAGCGCTAAACCTGAACATTATTCAGGTACGTGTGTTTCCTCACGTGCATGTTCCTCATCATATGCTGGTGGATAATCCTCGTTTAGTAACGGCAACAGGATAACCATGCACACGCTCATTAAACTCAGTAGAAAATAGGGGAAATTGACCACGATTGACATATCAGAACCCTCACTCCGGTACTACCGCTCGTACTATATCCAGTGCTATTTTATCCTAATGACCCATAGCAACCAGCGCAATGAGAAAGGTCTGACATGCACCTGATGACAACACAACAGCAGAAATCAGGCTGGCTTGAACTATCATGACTCACCCGTTGGCGTAGATCAGAGCTTCACGCTTAGATCTGCTTTAACACATCACGAACAATCTGCTCCAGCCGATCCAGCGGAAAAGGCTTGGGCAAATAATAATCCACGCGTTGCTCACGGGCACGCTTTTCCAGCTCTGGCGTGGCATAGGCGGTGATCATAACCACGCGCGTATCAGGCGACGTCTCTTTGATTGTCGCCGCCAGTTGCAAGCCATTCATACCCGGCATGTTATAGTCTGTAATCACCAGCGGCACTGGCCGGAGCGCAATCTGGGCCAGCGCTTCCACGCCACCATTCACCGTGACAATATCATATCCGCCTGTCAGATCACGCATCAGGCGGTGCAGGATGATTAAAATATCCGGCTCGTCTTCTACCAGAACAATGGCTGGATTACGGCCAGTCTGATCCCCCATATATCACTCCTCAGCCCCTGGTTATAAAGATCAACCCTGACGTGTTTCAAGACCCCATATCGTCGTGATAGCGAGAGAGGGCATACGTCGTTAATGACTATCGTACACCAATAGGTAAATTATGTTGAGCAGGTTCATGGATTGATCCAAAAAGGTAGCTATAGCGTATCAATTTTAACATATCGCGCACACGCGGGCAAATAGAAATCGATCAAGTACCTGTTTACCCCTGGGGGCACCCGCACCTCAGGAGCGCGGGCGTCCCGCCTTCCATCGCGGAGACGCGGGCGAGCTGCCCGCGCTTCCAGGCGTGTATGTTCCCTTAAGGGTGAACAGGTACGTTCATGCATGATGAAAGAAAACACGTTCACGATGTCGGTAAACAGTACAGCACCTGGTGTGGGTGCCCGCAGCGAAACGAAAATCATTGATGCACACATTCCGGGGCACTGGGGGCACTGGGGGCACTGGGGGGCATTGCGGGCGTTGGGCAACAATGTGTACATTGCGGGGCATGATGGGCAATGCAGGCATGGCGGGCATGGCGGGACATGGCGGGCGATGGGTGCGTCCTCGCCTCGTCGCCTCGTCGCCCCGTCGTCGCCACGCTGCCTCAGAAGATCAGTGCTGCCAACGCAACAACGACTAAAGTCGTTCCTACATGTTGCTCCCGCGCCTCGTCGCCTCGTCGCATCCGCGCATCAGCGGCGCAACCAGAACAGGGTGGCATAGTCAGTGCCCTACACGTAGGTGGCCCCCAGCTCAGCGGCGTCGGCAGCGTTACCGATGATATACACGGTGTGGTCGGGGTAGCGGCGGCGCACGCAGTCGTGCCACGGTTCGTCCTCGGCGTCAGGCCGAGGGCACCCGCCAGGATGAGCCAGGGCAGGGGGTGCAGCGCTGATCGCTCGCCTGCGATCCATAGCATGGATCGGTGCCAGAACACCAAAGACCAGTAGCAGCAGTACCCCGGTAAAGGTATGCTGACCAGTTTCCCACTCAACTCAATGACGGACGCGGACGCGGGTGTGCCCCGACGTGTCCACGTCCGCGACGGCGGCGCATAGGCCGCCGTCGCGGCTTGCGCATCAGCCCACGCCGGCCGACTTCGCTCAGGAGTTGCCCGCTCGCCCCACCGCCCTGCCACTCCACCTACCCGCATAGGTAGGCTGCACCTATCAGGAAAGTAACCCACACGACTATACTATTGTTGGTACTCACGAAAAAAAAATCGTGATATATTTGTCATAGTCCCAAAAATCACAAAGAGGCTGGCTGAAGCATTGGCCCGACTGGTACGGACACACCGGCTGTAAGATACGGAATGCCGTATCTGTTCGGGCACCCGTTTTAAGACAGGTTCAAAAGGAACGTAAGCAAGATTGTAGCAGAAGGAGACAGAAGGAGACACGTCTATGAGTTATGACAAATTGAGCCGCTTTGAATATAAGCTGATGGCCTTTCTGGTGGGATTGGCCGGGCTTTCGGCATTCCTGTTGCTCTGGCAAGCCATCATCCCACAGCCGATCCGCCTTCCAGGTATAACAATTGATCGCCTGACAACTATGATTATGCTGCTGGTAGCCAGCGTTGGAGCGGTTGCCTATCGGTTTTCATTACGCTACCTGGATGGTGAACCACGTCACCGGCAGTTTCTGCACTGGCTGGCGTTTACCGTAAGTATGGCCTTTCTGTTTGTGCCCGCCACCAATCTGCTGTTGCTATTCCTGACCTGGTCGTGTACCAGCATTGGCCTGCACGAGTTGCTCACGTTCTACCGCGAACGGCCGGAAGCCTATCCACCCGCCCGCAAAAAATTCCTGATCAGCCGTCTCGGTGACGTTGCCCTGCTGACCGCGATTGCAATGATCGGTATTGGATGGGGCACGCTCGATCTGCACGTCTTCCTGGAGCAGGCGACGGCCGCCCATGCAACCTCGTTCACACCTTCGATCATTGCCTTGCTGGTCGTCACTGCCTCTCTGACGAAGTCAGCTCAGTTCCCGTTTCATAGCTGGCTCCCAGAGACGATGGAAGCCCCCACACCGGTTTCAGCGCTGATGCATGCCGGTATCATTAATGCTGGCGGCGTTTTGCTCTTGCATTTCGCGCCGCTGATCGCCATTGTGCCCCTGGCCCTGTTCAACCTGGCGCTGGTTGGTACCATCACCGCCATTCTGGGCATGCTGGCAATGTGGGCGCAGACCAACGTCAAACGCACGCTGGCCTGGTCGACAGTGAGCCAGATGGGCTTTATGATGATCGAGTTTGGCCTGCTGGCGTTTCCGGTGGCGACGTTGCATCTGATCGGTCATGGCTGCTACAAAGCCTGGTCTTTCTTGCGTAGCGGCGAACTGCCCAGGCAACCAACACTGGCCGTCAGTGTGGCCCCTGTCCGCTCGCTCATGGTCGGTCTGATCGGCACGATTCTCGCGGTTCCAGTACTGGCGCTGGCAGCACATATCACCGGATTTGATCCCTTCAAATCACCAGGGGAACTGGCGCTCACCTCCATTCTGGCCCTGTCGATCGGGCAGATCTGGATCGCCTCGTTCCGCACGTCGCTCTACACGATCACTGATGTTCTGATGCGTGGGTTCAGTGCGTTCCTGATTATGACTGTGCTGTCCATCGTGGCACTCACGTTGTACCATGGCATCGAGATCTTTCTCGAACCGGTCTTTGGACACCTGACCATATCGACCAGCCCACTGGCCTGGCTCGCGGCTGTCCTGCCCGTGATTGCCTTTATGAGTCTGGCAACCCTGCATACGCTGTTGCCGCTCTTTGGCCAAACGGCTGCCGGACGTGCCTTCTATGTGCATGCGCTGCACGGATTCTACCTGGGGATTATCTTTGACCGTTTTGTGGATCGGATCTGGAATAGCTTTGCTGTGAGGAGAGCTGAACATGCTTAAATTAGCCGAGGTAAACACGATTGAGTATACGACTGCGGATCTCGATCTGCTGCGCGAGGAAGTGGCCGAGGTTTGTCGCAAAATACCACCGCTGTGGGATTTGTCGAACTATGTGGCGGTGAACCCATTCCTGGGCTTTGCCGGGCAATCGGTGGCAGAAGCAGCCCGTGAAATTGATGATGGACTGGACGCGCAGATGGTGCCCGATGTGGCATACTATCGCACCCGCTGGCAAGAGGGAGCCTTTACAATGGCCGATCTGGAGCGGGCAGCGCGGCAGGCCGATCAAGATCCTGCCGCGCTCGAAGCGATCCTGAGCGGGCATGCGCCGATCCCGTTGCGCCCGGCCAGTGAGATCCTGACGTTCGCCGAACAGCATGATTACCACTATGCGACCAACTTGCACGATCGGATCATCCACCATGCCACGCGCTGGTGTTCAGTACACATCCCGGAGACAAGCGCCCAATGGTTTCAGCCAACCCTGAACCAGGGCCTGTATGAGGCCTGGCTGGAAGCAACGCGGGTTGATCGCTCGCTGGAGATTGCAGGACTGGTCGGCTGGCGAGATTGGGCCAGGGCTTTGCCCCCCCAGCCTGACGTGGCGATTATGACCATGCTCCAACGACTGAACGTACCCGCCGAGCAGCGGAAGGCCTATCTCTATCGGTTACTCAGTGGTGTGTTTGGCTGGGCCTGCCTGCTGCGCCGTTCAACGTGGGAAGCCGGCAGCGATGAACCGGGTGCGCTTATGGATCTGCTAGCGATCCGTGTCTGCACCGATGCAGCCGTGCCAATGCTGGCCCGTCGTGATGTAGAGGTGCCGCACCGCCCGGCCATTCATACTGCTGTTGAAGATGAGTCGGTGCGGGTTATCTTCCAGGATGCGTTGGAGAACAGCTATGTGCGCCAGTTGCTGGCAGCACTGGCACCGCCGCCACCACCCACGACGACCAGAGATCGGCCGGCGGTGCAGGCGGTGTTTTGTATTGACGTGCGTTCCGAGCCGCTGCGCCGCCACCTGGAGGCGCAGTCGCCGGCGATTCAGACCTTCGGTTTTGCCGGTTTCTTTGGCATCAGTCTGGATTGGCGCGTTGATGGCAAGAGCAGCCCGCGCTGTCCGGTCTTGCTGAAACCGACCATCCGCCTGGAGACCCGGAATTCGACCAAAGAGAAGATCGGCAAAGGTATACTCAAGCACTGGCAGACAGCACCGGCCTCTTCGTTTACCTTTGTGGAAACATTGGGCCTGGCCTATGGCATTGGACTGGTGGGCGATGCACTCAACTGGTTGCGTCGTGCGAATGCCGACGAGACCAATGCCTTTCTCGATTTGACACCCGATGGACAGGGTACCGGCATTCCTGCTGAAGATCGCCTGAATACGGCGGTGGCGATCCTGAAGAATCTCGGTTTGCGGGAAACATTTGCCCGGTTGATCCTGCTGTGTGGGCATGAAGGTCACAGCGAAAACAATCCACACGCGGCAGGCCTCGACTGTGGCGCATGTGGTGGCCATGGAGGCGCGATCAATGCCCGTGTGGCTGCGGCTATCCTGAACGACCCGATGGTGCGCGAGCAACTGCCGTCACGCGGCTATAACGTGCCAGCCGATACCTATTTTGTGGCCGGAGTGCATAACACAACGGTTGATGAAGTACGACTGCTGGATACCGAACGGCTCCCATCCAGCCACCGCACCGATCTGGCCCAACTCAAGCACTGGTTAGGATTGGCGGAACTGTATACCCGTGCCGAGCGCTCACCCGATCTGGGGCTGTCCGATCAACCGCGCACCCTGCTTGATGGGCTGCTGCGGCGGCGTGCATGGGACTGGTCGGAGGTGCGTCCAGAGTGGGGATTGGCGCGCAATGCAGCCTTTATCGCCGCCCGACGCGCGCGGACACGTGGCGTCAATCTACATGGGCGCACCTTCTTGCACGAGTATGATTGGACGACTGATCCTGATAACTCGATCCTGACGTTGATCCTCTCAGCCCCGATGGTGGTGGCATCGTGGATCAACTTGCAGTATTTTGCCTCGACCGTTGATAACCGCATGTTCGGGGCAGGCACGAAGGCGTTGCACAACCGGGTCGGCTCGCTAGGCGTGGTGCTGGGCAACGGCGGCGATCTGCGTACCGGTCTGGCGCTCCAGTCGGTGCATACGCCTGATGGCCGCTGGTACCACGAGCCGCTACGGTTACAGGTGGTGGTCGAAGCGCCCCGCGAGCGGATCGAGGCAGTTCTGGCGGCCGTCACCGACGTGCGCAATCTGGTGGAAAATGGCTGGGTACGCCTGTTTGCGCTCGATCCCGATAGCACCGCCGCTGCCCGCTGGGTGCCCGGAGAGGGCTGGCAGGCCGAGTGACTGTACGCGCCTGGGCGTGAGGGCGTCCGCCTGGGCGGGAGGGCGTCTCGCCTGGGAGCGCGGGCGTCTCGTCTGGGCGGGAAGGGCGTCTCGCCTGGGAGCGCGGGCGTCTCGTCTGGGCGGGAGGGCGTCTCGCCCTCTGCGCCTGCGAGCGCTTGCGTCCCGCCCGCGTTGTCTCCCCCTCCGCGTCGAGGGCAAGATGCCCTCGCTCCCAGGTGTGCATATCCCGCCCGCGTTGTCCCGCCCGCGTTGCCTCGTCCGTCTGGGCGGGAGGACGTCTCGCCCTCCTGGGCGGGAACACGTCTTGCCCCGGCTATGGTACAATACCCCCATCACTGCCCAACGGCAGGCTCATCGTATGCGGCATGGAGTGACCGTACCGCCAGGACGATTATGACCAACACCATCCTTCTGATCGCACCTGCGGCCACAGGCAAAACCGAGGCTGCATTGCAAGCACTGGCCGCACCGCGCCGGGGGCGGGCGATCGTGCTGGTAGCCGACCGCCGTCAGCATCGCCGCCTCTTGATGCGCATGCATCGTTGGCCCCGTGTACGAGTGCATCAGTTCTACAGCCTGACCAGGCTGATCCTGCGCCGCACCCATCCCGATCTGGTACCCCTCAGCCCGACCTTGCAAACGCTGTTGCTCCGCGATATTCTACGCGATATGGCGGATAGTGGCCGCTTACCGCTCTTTGCCTCAGTAGCGCACAAGCCCGGCTTTATCGCCACCATGGGCGCATTTATCACCGAGGCCCAGGAAGCTGAAGTTGCACCACAGGCGCTGGCAGAAGCTGGCGTAAGCCGTTACGATGCTGAACTAGGCGCGATCTATGCTGCCTACACCGCCGCCGTCGAACGCTTGCACCTGGCCGACAACACCCGGCTGCTGCTGCTCGCCCGCGATACTCTGCGCCACAATCCACACCTACTCACGTCCGTCAGCCTGCTGGTGGTCGATGGCTTCGACCAGTTCACGCCGCTACAGTTGAGTCTGCTGACCGAGTTGACGCAGCAGGTTGAACAGGTGCTGATCACCCTGACCGGCAGCGCCCAGGATCGCCCGGCCCACCGCCGGTTCATGCGCACGCGGGCACAACTTGTGGCAGCCTTACAGCCAGCGATCAGCGACTTGAGCAATCAGCCAGCCGCGCCACCTGCCTACCCTGGTTCCGCCGTGCTGACCCACATCGAGCAGCACCTGTTCAACCTGGACGTGCCGGCACCGATTGCCAACGACGGCACGCTGACCATCATTGCTGCCGCCGACCGTGAGCGCGAGGTACGTGCCGTTTTGCGTCGGGTACGAACGCTGTTACAGCAAAACATCGCGCCAGAACAGGTAGCCATCCTCTACCGCGACAGTCGTCTGTACGCGCCGCTACTGCGTGAAGTCGCCACCGAGTATGCCTTGCCGCTGGCGCTGTACGAGGGGTTAGCACTGCATGAGTCGCCGCCGATTCTCACGGTGCTGACCATGTTGTGGCTCTCACTTGAGGACTATCCGCGCCGCGCACTAGTCGAGGTCTGGCACAACCTGGAGTATGTACCGTGCTGGCCGGACGCCGATCACCAGCCGTCGGGTGCGGTATCCGACCCGCGTCAGGCGGCCAGTCTGCTTGATCGCGTAGCCCGCGCCGCAGGCGTGACCGGTGGGCTGGAACGGTTGCGTAGCACATTGACCGCGTTGGCGCAGGCCGAACCGGTTGTAGCCGACGATGACCTGGAGAATGTGGTTGTGCCGCCGGCGACTGCCACCGCACTGCTGGCCTTGCTCAACGCCTGGGTGGACTGGCTGACGCCGCCAGAGCAGGCAACCATTGCCGACTATAGCGCATGGGTCAAGGAACGCACACTGGCTGTGCTGGAATATGGAAGTGACGGGGCGGATCAGGCGGCAGAGATCAGCCGACGATTGGCGCGGGTGCTGGACGAACTGGCTCATGCTGCGCAGGTGTTGCGAATGCCGCCCGTGCCCTACCGTGACTTTATGGCCGAACTAAGCGCCGCTGTCGCCAGCGCTCGCTATGGGCGGGACGAACCGGTCGCGGGCCGGGTGGCGGTACTGCCCATCCTGGCTGCACGCGGTGATGGGTTTGATCACGTCTTTCTGCTGGGCATGGCCGAAGGCGAGTTCCCGTTGCACCTGGGCGATCCGCCCTTCTACAGCCGGCGCGAGCGCACGATTCTGGCCCAACACGGCATCAATCTTAGACCGCCCGACCCCGCCGACGAGCGTTCGCTGTTCTACGAAGCGGTGACCCGCGCCCGGCGCAGCCTGACGCTGGCGCGTACCTACCTTGACGAGCGCGGTAATCCGCTGGCTCCTTCGCCCTATCTGCTCGCCTTGCTGAGTCTGTTCCAACCGGCGAGTGTGCCCACCATCCGGGTAAC
>CALANA010000182.1 GCA_937925925.1 uncultured Chloroflexales bacterium
AGCCCGCCGGCGCGGGCTGCCATCGCCCGGCCCGTGAACGGGCGGGCAACACCGAGCAAAGCCCGCCGGCGCGGGCTGCCATCGCCCGGCCCGTGAACGGGCGGGCAACACCGAGCAAAGCCCGCCGGCGCGGGCTAACCAAAGGCCACGCAGGTGGCCCTTCGCAGGCATAGCCCGACGCTTTAGCGTCCGGGCGGCACGCGGTGGGCGCTGACGTGAAGGCCACGCAGGTGGCCCTTCGCAGGCATAGCCCGACGCTTCCGCGTCCGGGCGGCACGCAGTGGGCGCTGGCGTGAAGGCCACGTCGATGGCCTTGGCCGGTGTAGCCCGACGCTTCCGCGTCCGGGCGGGCTTCCGCGTCCGAGCGGCATTACATTGCCGCGAAAGCCGGGATAAACGCGCCCATCCAGCGCATTGCTTGCCAGTAATCCACTAGACGGGCGTTCTCATTCGGAGCATGGATCAGGGCACCGTGATACCCGCAGCCGACACCACTGGTTACAGGTGTATCGAATGCCTGACAGAGCGGATACATCGGGCCAGTGCCGGCCATCGTTGGGTAGACAATCGGCGGCACACCATAGGTCGTCTCAGCCGAACGAATGACGGCACGTACCACCGCTGCATTCAGATCGCTTCGTGCTGGTCGCTCGCCACCCAGGTCGATAATCTCAATATCCGCATAGCCCTGCGTATCCAGATGGGTGCGCAACTGGTGTAGCACATCCTCTGGGGTCATATCAGGCACCAGGCGAAAATCGATCTTGGCGCGGGCATGGTTGGGCAAAACCGTTTTTGATCCCTCGCCAGTATAGCCCGATACCAGACCACAGATAGTACACGTTGGCTCAAACAGATAGCGCCGCAGGCGTGCTACCCCACGCACTCCCTGCAGAAAGGCGGGAATACCATAGTCGGCCAGCAGTGCTGCGTCGGTATCGGGAATCTGTTCGAGCGCTTGCAGATCGGTGGCGTTGGGGGGCCGGATGCGGTCATAGAAGCCGGGAAGAAGAATGCGCTCGTCAGGTGCCTTCAGTGTTGCCAGCGCCCAGGTTAGCCGCCATGCTGGATTGGGCACGATCGGCGCGTTGGCCGAATGCAGATCGTAGGCGGCACCGCGTGCCACCAGTTCGACATACTGGATGCCTTTGGCCCCACAATGCAGCGTCGGTCGCTCGTCAATATCGACACCACCCGTCTCCCACAGACAGCCATCGGCGCGCAAGAGATCGGCATGCTCCTGGCAGAAGGCGTGTAATGTACCCGAACTGACTTCTTCTTCGCCCTCGATCACGAACACGATCTTCAGCGGCAGGTCGCCCTGCGTTGCCAGCCAGGCTTCGATGGCCTGAATACGCAGCATCAGGTTGCCTTTGTTATCCGCAACCCCACGCGCATAGATTTTGCCATCGCGGATCGTTGGTTCAAAGGGCGAGGTTGTCCACAACTCAAACGGCTCGGCCGGTTGTACGTCATAGTGATCATAGATCAGCAGCGTGCGTGGCCCGGTGCCAATCACGCCATACACAACGGGTGCGCCGCCGTTGGTACTGATCAGTTGCACGCTGGCACCCAGGCGCTCCAGCCGTTCGCGGACAATCATGGCTGCCTCGATAATGCCGCGCCCTTGCGCGGCAACCGATGGAATGCGCAGTAATCGAAAAAGTTCTTCCAGAAATCGTTCCTGATGGGTATTGATATAGGCATTAAATTGATCCATTGTTTTCCCTCGTTAGGCATGGTTCCAGATTGCCAGATTTTGACGTGACATATGGAGTGACGACTTTAGTCGTTCTACACCTTTGCAAACGACGAACGTCGTTACGACGCGCGACCCAACCGTAATATATCGACGCACCTTGTCTTATACGAATGTGACTTCGCCCTTCCGCCTCTTCTGGTTTGTCTTGCCCTTTCTTATTTCAGGACGTACGCGATGGTCATCCGCCGTCTCATTTCGTCTGCGGCTGCAGGGAAGAGACGTGCGTGTGGTGCCCCCGTTTCGCCTTCGGCGAAACAGGGGCACCACAAAGAGAACCAATACCGCTCTGCCGAAGGCGAAACCCAAGGGGTGGTGAACGACCGCGTACTGCATGTGCATGACCAGCACATGCGGGAGGTTCACGTCGAAACGGTATTAGCGATCAAAAACACAGATAGTCACGCCCATACCCAGTACCTCAATGCGCTGGCGCTGGCCGGGCCGTAATTGACGGGCGGCAGCAGTACGGGCGGTGTTGAGCATCCGCGCATCACTTACCAGTGCCACCAGGCGCCCGCCGGGACGGAGTACTCGTTGCGCCTCGGCCAGTATCTCACGGTACAGCGCTGGCAGATCGGCGTCTGGCGCAACCTGCTTGCCAAACGGCATATTCATGGCTATCTTGTCCACACTTGCGTCCGGCAGCGGCAGTTGGCGTGCGTCCCAGCGTTCACAGGTAATGTGCCCATGGATTTTACGGGTATTCACCAGCATAGCTCTGACGGCATCGGTATTGATGTCACTACCATACAGTTGACGAAATGGCCCGGCCGCGGCGCGTTCAACCAGCAGCGTCCCGGTTCCGGCCAGCGGATCGAGAAAGACATCATCTGGTGCTGGTTCTGTCAGCATGACCATAGCCGCCGCCAGCGCAGGGCGCAACGCTGCCGGCAAATGCGTCTTCGTGCCGCGCTGGCGCATATCCGCGCCCGACAGCCGCAAACCACACAGCAACTCCTGTTCGAGCAGCGTGGCCCAGATCTCCACATCGGCATCTTCGTCCACCTGCCGCCAGCGGCCCGGCCAGCCGGTCTTGATCGCATCCGCCACAGCTTGCCCGATCTGCCGCCGCGTGAAGCGATGGGATCCGACCGCACGCACTACCATACGAAAAGTGGCGGGCACACGGCGCGTATTCAGTGCTTTTTTCCAGGCCGTCAGCGCATCACCCACCGCCCGTGTCTCGCGGGTGGCGGCATACATCTGGCGTAAACCGCGCTCGTCCGCCACAACATGAAAGGCACGCACCGTCACCGCGAACACATCTTCACTCACGCGCAAGTTCAACAGAGCGCGTGGATTACCCGCATAGCGCAGCAGCACAATGTCATTGCGCCTGGGCACCAACCGAATGCTGGCGGAGTCGGAGAGACTCTCGGTATCGCTCGTACTCAGGCGCTGTTGCACTTCCTGCCATGCCAGCGGCCCTAGTCCGGGAATTGTCTGTAGATAATACAACATAACGCGATCTTTAACATCTTTCTATCCAGCACATATATAGCGCCATAACACCTCATACAACTGTGTCAGGCTATCGATTTCCACCCATTCCTCATCCGAGTGCAAGCCAGCCCCAACCGGCCCGAAGCAGACAGCAGGGATGCCTGCCGCGCCATAAAAGCGGGCGTCGGTGCTGTAATGTTCGCTATAGAAGCGCGTCGCTTGCCCGCGCACCTGGCGATTCATTTCGGCCAGGCGCTGGATCGCCGGTTCGTCAGGGCTGGTAGCGAGTGGGGGGGCATAACGACACTTTACATAATCGGCGGTAGGAAAGGCTGATCGCACCTGATCCAGGATCATCTCAGACGAGTCGGTCGGAATGTGTCGTACATCCAGGGTAAACTGCAGCACGGGCGGGATCTGGTTGGGTGAGCCATCACCGGTCTGGATCATGGTCGGCGTCACTGTGGTGCGCCACGCGGCGTCTTCTAGCAGCGGAAAGCGCTGCAACAACGTTTCCAGCCCGGCATAAAAGGCCAGAATCGGGTTCTGACCGGCCCAGGGACGCGAACCATGCGCAGGCACCCCCGGTAGTTGCATCTCGACCCACAGCGCTCCTTTGTGTGCGTGGCAAATCCCCATATCGGTTGGCTCCAGAACGATAAAACAGGCACAGCGCCACCCCTCGGCCAGCAATCGCCCGGTACCATGCTCGCCACCGATCTCCTCATCGGCCACAAACTGCACTCCCAGGTCTGGCCGTACTTCGTGTGCCGCCAGATCCTTCAGCAGCCGCAGCAGCACTGCCACGCTACCCTTCATATCCTGGCTGGCACGGCCATAGATGCGTCCGTCGCGCACCTCTGGCTCAAACTGTTCCGGGCGTCCCACAACCACATCCAGGTGCCCGTTCAGCATCAGCGCTGGTGCGTGTGTCTCGTGCAACGTTGCCACAATTGCTGGCTTGTCATTGCTGACGGAGCGGTGAATGCACAGGCCAGGAATTGTCTCAAGATACCGTGCGACATAGTCCATCACGGCTGCCAGTTGGTCAGGGCGATCGGCGGTACTGCGAAACCGCATCATGTCGCTCGTCAATGCAACCAGTTCGTCGCGTAGCATACTGGTCATAGCTTGCTCCTTTTCGCAACAACTTCAGTGCCAAATGTACATAGTCTACCATGGTTTGCGTTCAACGTCCGGTGTCTGGGTGTCCAGATGTTCTACGTATGTACGTGTTCACTTTTCTCCTGGGAGCGCGGGCAGCTTGCCCTCGTTCCTGCGATGGAGGGCGTCTTGCCCGTGTTCCCAGGTGTACGTGTTCCCCCAGGTGTGAACAGGTACCCGCGTACATCCCGTGGAGCATATGCATTATAGTCAGGACGTACGCGGTGGTGTGGTCAGATAGCCTTTGCCCCTGCGGAAGAGTGGTACGTTGTTTCTTCTTCCTCCACTGCCGCAGGCGCAAAAGCTTGTCCCGTTCGACTGCGCTCAGGGCAAGCTCTGGGCGAAGGTGAAGGGACGTGGTGTTCACACGACCGTGTACGTCCTGATAGTGTACCGGTGTCAACCTGGAACCTGGGAAGCAACGATGGATCAACGCACACAAACTCGACTGACCAGTCTGGTTGCGTGTGCTGGTTGTGCATCCAAAAGGGGGCCGGGTGCCCTGAAGGATGTGCTGGCAAACCTGCGTCTGGCGACGCATCCCCATCTGCCGATTGGTTTGTATGTCGCTGCGGGCGCGGGCATTGAGAGTTAGGCGGATCTGTGTGTTTAGCCGATCAGCGCACCAGGTGTTGCGCCTCACTGAACATCATCGTGTCGATGAGCATCTCTACCGGCGCGTGATCGTCGGTAAACGGCTTGAACCGCGCCTGGTCAGGCATAAATTCGCGCATAGGCGCGCTGCCATAGTGTAGCGCCCAGTCCATCACCACCATCAAGGCCGGGATGCGCATGCGAGCGGCGTTGGCCTCAAAATGAGTCAGCCCGTCACCCACACGACGTTGCACGCCGATCAAGATCGAACTGGCCCCACTCGGTGTGTCGATCACAAACACCTGCGGAAAAACGGCCAGCATCGTTGATGCCACTGCGTTGGGGAGGCGATCATCACCACTGGGTGGACGCCCGGCGTTCACAACCGCCACGCCATCGGCGCTCAACCGCGTTTTGACTTCTTGGAAAAACTCAACCGTTGTCAGGTGAAAAGGGATATAGGGCTGATGATAGGCATCCATGCCGATCACATCATAGGTATCGGTTGTGGTTGCCAGCCAGTAGCGTGCGTCCTGTGTATGTACGACATAGTTAGGATAGCGCGGATCGCCAGCCTCCATATCAAAATACTGCCAGCCTATAGCGCTAATACGCGGATCAATCTCAACGCTATCAATGCGCGTATCGGCCCCATAAATCGCCAGGAACTGCTTGGGAATAGTGCCGGCAGCCGAACCAAGCATAGCCAGGCTGGTGATCGATGCCGGGTCACGGTCGGGATAAACATAGGGCGCCACGGCGAAATAGTCCCACGGCCCACCGCCGGTCAGCAGATCGACCGCATCATTGGTATGTCGAAAGCGGGTACGGTAACTGGAATGGATGGCCTGGCCTTCGTTGAGGATCAGCACAATGCGCGGATCGACCGTACCATCATCAAAGGTAATCGTCTGTTCGGCCACCTGGATATAGTTGTAGCGCGACTCGCTCTCGGCAATCAGCGTGCAGCGATAACAGTCGGCCGCTTTGATCGTTGGCGAAGTAGTGAGCGTATAGACAGCCAACCCCACCACAACCAGCAGCAGCAGCCCATACCGCAGATCGCGCAGGCCAATAATGCCCAGCGCCAGCAAAAATCCGGCAAACAGATAGATCGTCCGTTCGGTGCCAATCGTGGGAATAAAGACAAACACGGTCAGGAAGGTTCCAACGATCGAGCCGAGGGTCGAGAGCGCCGAGATCGAACCGGCGGTACGACCAGCGGCGGCGATGCCTTCGTTGAGGCGATGGATCTGAATGCGAATTGCAAAGGGGCCAACCATCGCCATCAGGATCACTGGCGCGGCGAACAGCAACACCACGCTGATCAGTGCTGCAATAAAGCTACCGGCTGCCACGCTCCGCAGCGATTGTTGAGCAATACTCAGTATTGGCCGGGCGATCAGTGGAATGAACCCGCATGCGAATCCGGCCCAGGCGATCAGCCGATAGAGAACACGTTCATCAGGGTACTGGTCGGCCAGCAGCCCGCCTAGCCGATAGCCAGCCGCCAGATAGATCAGCGTCATGCCGATCACCACCGCCCAGATCGGCTGCGAGGTACCAAAGAAGGGGGCCAGCAAACGCGGCATCACCATCTCGACGCCGAGCGTGCCAACACCAGCCAGAAAAACGACGGTTAATAAGAACAAATTGGAAGTGGGCTTGAAGGTGGGGATCATATTCATTGCTTGAAGGATCTGGATAATGCCGCCAGCGTCACCGCCGCCGGTGGCAGCGGCTCGGCGGTTCGTCGGGGCAGCAGGATCAAGCCCACTCCCAGCAACATGGTCAAGCCCGTTGCCAGCCAGAAGACAAAGCGAACCGGAACCAGGCTGGTGAGCGGCGGGTGAAAGCCCAGGCCGTAGTCGACAAAAATCGAGAGCGCAAACCAGCCAGTGACGGCCAGTCGTTTCGGAAGCGCAAGCGCACCAATGTGGGGCACAAATAATAACCCTTCGATAAACAGACCAATATGGGTAATAAACAGCATGGCCTCAACTGGGGCGATGGTGCCAGCGCTGCTCCAGTGCCACAGCCAGAATGCCACCGTCCAGGCACCATATTTCATACTGGCAAAGGCAACCAGGGCATAGAACCACGCCCAACGCCGTTGCGCCCATAAACCCACCAGGGCCATACTCGCCAGTAGTGCCGCCAGCGGACAGTCGGGAATAAACGGCATAGCCCACAACGGCGATGTCCACAGCATCGGGCCGTACCAGAACAACCCGCCCACGACGGCGCCGATGACATTGGCAACCACACAGGCCCAGAAGAGCAGTGGGCGCTGAAGGATAAAACCCATCGTCCAGCGCAGAACACGGTCGAGCGTGATATGCTCCTTGAGTAGTCGCCAGGTCAGCCGTGGCCGCCGCAACGCCATGCGCAGAATGGATTGACGCAAATAGTCCATTACCTAGTGCCTTCCATCACTCTTATCAGCCGCCCGGAGCATACGAATCGGCACACCGCCCACCAGTGCCCCGGCCGGCACATCGCGGTTAACCAGGCTCATTGCCGACACTGTTGCGCCCTCGCCGATAACGACACCGGGCAGAATGGTGGTGTTGGCCCCGATCATGGCATCACGGCCAATCCAGACCGGGCCACGCCGCCACTCGTAGCGCATAAACTCGTGGCACAGCACGACAGTGTTATAGCCCAGGATGCAATTGTCGCCCAGGGTAATATCCTGGGGAAAAAAAATATCAAACATGACCATCAAGCCTACCGAAACATGCGCACCAACACGCATACCCAGTAATCGGTAGATCACATTCTTCAGCGCCAGCATCGGCACAAAGCGAGCGACATAGATTAGCGCTGCATTCCAGGCAACCGCAAGATAGCCACCGGTAACACGAGGATAGTACCAGAGCGCATTATGCGGCCCGGCGGAAGGCATAATCCGCAGTCGCTCACGGCGAGCCGCACTGGTACCCAGGCCATCCGCGCCCCACTGGGCCAGCACTGGCAGCGAGGTATCTGCCAGTGGCATACCGTGTGGACGACGATCAATGCGTTTATGTTTGATCATAGGTTGGCTGTGGCCTACCAGTGCCTGCACCTTTCAACGCATACACCAGCAGAACGTGTGTGTACCACGAAGACCCGGTGGGCACGGAAAGGCCATGTTCAAGAGCGTATCGCTGTGTTCACCGAGGCTCTGTGGTACATGATAGAGCGTGTATCGATATTTACAGAGCGCCCAGAATAAGCCGACCCAGCATATTGAGCAACAGAATGGCGATAATGGGCGAAATATCAATCATACCAATGCTGGGAATAACGCTACGGATCGGCCCCAGGATCGGCTCAGTCAGTTCACGCAGCACCAGCGAAATTTGCATATTGCCCATCGGATCGATCCACGAGAGCAACACCCGCCCCAGGATGAGCAAGGAG
The DNA here is from genome assembly GCA_937925925.1 of uncultured Chloroflexales bacterium. Taxonomy (GTDB): domain Bacteria; phylum Chloroflexota; class Chloroflexia; order Chloroflexales; family Chloroflexaceae; genus CAKZQX01. The sequence continues at coordinate 8,372 of CALANA010000182.1, forward strand.
AGGATCTGAAACAACATTCCAATAAAGTTTTGCACAAACATCACGACAACCTTACTTTATCTAATTCTCCAGTTCACTAACAATTATACCAGGACTTGGGCTGTTGGCGTTCAATCTGGCGGCAGATGGACGGTTGTCGGAATCATGGAAACGTATTGACCGCAAAAGAGTGCAGAGGCCGAGTAGACCAGCAGCATGTCGGTTTTTTGACCCCTTTCGGTATCTGCGCCCGCATCGTCCCCATTGCAACCCAACGATCGTAGGGGCACCCACGAGGGGTGCCCGCATTGTTCAGCATTGGCATGCATTGCGGTTCAATGCGAAACAATGCAAACCAATGGGAACAATGGATGGCAATGTCCCGCATCGCCCCCCATTGCAAACCAACGATCGTCGGGGCACCGCTTGTGGGTGCCTGCATTGCTATCCATTGCCGGGCAACGATGGCAACGATGATCGTTGCGAAGCAATGCGGGGCAATGCGGAGCCATGCGGGCCAATGTGGGGCAATGCGGGCCAATGTGGGGCAATGCCAGGCATTGCGGGCAATGGAGGCGATGTTTGCATTGCCATGCATCGCCCGCATTGTGGGCGCTCACGCGGGGTGCCCCGACGATCATGGTTGCTACTCGGCCAGCCGCGCCCGCACGGCGGCGGCATGCGCAAACAGCCCCTCCGCATCGGCCAGTCGCGCTGCTGCCGGGCCGATGCGCTCCAGCGCGGTCTGGTTCAGGCCGATAAGCGAAATGACTTTGCGGAAATCATCGACATTGACTGGCGAGGCATAGCGCGCTGTGCCATCGGTGGGCATGATATGCGATGGGCCAGCCACATAATCACCCAGCACCTCGAAAGAGCGTTCGCCCAGGAAGATCCCGCCCGCGTTGCGCACCCGGCCCACGTAGTCCCACGGATTGTCTATCAGCAGGCAGAGATGCTCCGGCCCATAGGCATTGGACAGGTCAAAGGCCTGCTCCAGGTTGTCTACCAGCACAATGCCGCCGCGCTGCGTCACGGCTTCGGCGGCATTGTGGGCGCTGGTCGTTGGCAGCGCCGCCAGTTGCCGCTCGACCTCGGCTTGAACGGCGCGAGCCAGCGTGGACGAGGGCGTGAGCAAAATCGCGCTGGCCTGGATGTGTTCAGCCTGGGCCAGCAGATCGGCGGCGACATAGCGCGGGTTGGCGCTGGCGTCGGCAATGATCAGCGTCTCAGTCGGGCCAGCCAGACTCTCAATGCCCACCGTGCCAAAGACGAGCTTTTTGGCCATGGTGACGAACTGGTTGCCTGGCCCGACGATCTTATCCACGCGAGGGATGCTGGCCGTACCGTAGGCCATGGCCGCGATTGCCTGCGCCCCGCCCAGCGCAAAAACATGCTGCACGCCAACAATGTGCGCCGTAGCCAGGATCAGGTCGGCTGGCTGGCCGCTATCACGTTGTGGTGGCGAACAGACGATCAGCTCGCTCACCCCGGCGACGCGAGCCGGAATAGCGGCGTGCAACAACGAGGAGGGCAACGGTGCTGTTCCGCCCGGCACATAGATGCCTACCTGATTGAGCGGCACAATCATTTGCCCCAACAAGCCCTCGACGTTAACATCGACCCAGGTGTTGCGCACCTGATGGCGGTGAAAGCGTTCGAGTTCGGTGGCCGCCAGGTGCAACGCTGCCCGCAGGTCGGGCGGCAGCGATGCGGCGGCGGCGGCCATACGCTCGGCAGGTACCGCGAACCGCTCCAGCGTCACCCCATCCAGTTGTTGCGTCCACTCGCGGAGTGCCGCATCACCGCGCTGGCGCACATCGCGCACAATGGTGGCGACTTTCTCGGCGGTATGCTGGTCTTCATCTAGCGGCGTGCGCTGCAAAATGCTGGTGCGTGCCGCGTCAATATCGCTGATAATGGGTATACTCATCATGCCTTTCTCCTGGTGCGTTCGTGCGTTCGATGGTTCTCATTGTACCAGGAGTTGCGCGGTGGTAGGGTCAGACCAATCTTGTAATACCGTTTCGACGTACACCTTCCGCATGTTCGTGTCATGCCGCTGCGTTCCGTGGTCGTTCATCACCCCATAGGTTTCGCCGGAGTTTACCCCTTCGACTACGCTCAGGGCAGGCTCTGAGCGGAGCCGAATGGGGCAGAGCAGTACTTTGCTCTTTGTGGTGCCCCCGTTTCGCCGAAGGCGAAACGGGGGCACCACACGCGAGTCCCGTCCCCGCGACCGTGGTCGAAACGTGGCCGCGGATGACCCACCACGTACGTTCGGATAGAAGGAAAGGGAAGACGAACCAAAAGAGGCGGAAGGTCGAAGTCAAATTGGTATAAGATGGTTATACAGCGTATCATGTTTGCAGTAACTGTTCACCCTCAAGGGCACATGCCCACCTGGGAGCGCAAATCCCTGTTGCATTCCTATGTGCAATACCCATCAAGGGCACATGCCCGTCAGGGAGCGCAGGCAGCGTACTCGCACGGGCGCGATGGCGGGCGGAACGCCCGCGCTTCCTGGCGCACCATGAACGCTGACGACAGCGCTTCCCTCCAAATATGAACAGGTACCGTCCGCACCTGAATTGACAGTACCGGATCAATTTCGTATCATAATCATTAAAAACACCACACATCCCGGATGTATCTGCTGATTGAAAGGGGATTTAACCTATGTATTCAAGTCGCCAGCGCTGGAAATTGGCACTGTGTATGCTCATGCTGGTAATTTTGAGTGGATTGCCAGCCGTGCCGACCCGCGCTCAGACGCAAGTTTTAACTTATTTTTACTTTCCGCAAACCGGTCATTATCTAGGAGGGGCTTTTCGTTCCTACTGGGAGCGGAATGGCGGGGTTACGATCTTTGGCTATCCCATTACCGAGGAATATATTCGCAACAGTGATGGCAAACTGGTGCAATATTTTGAACGCGCTCGCTTTGAACTGCGGGTCGAGAACAACCAGGCGGTTATTGACCTGGGGTTGCTCGGTACGGAATATATTCGCTTGCGCGGCGACATCTTTCAGCGCGTCGCCCCCTTTGCCAGCACCGCCAGCGCCCGCTATTTTCCCGAAACGGGCCACAGTGTGCGTGGCCTGTTCAAGGCGTTCTGGGATACCAACAATGGGATGCGGCTGTTTGGCTATCCGATCAGCGAAGAGTTTGTCGAACGCTTCCTGGATGGTGAGCAACGCACGGTGCAGTATTTCGAGCGGGCGCGCTTTGAGTTGCATGGCAACCGGGTGTTGCTTGGTTTGCTAGGGGATGTGCTGGCACCCTGTCAGTTGCGGCCACCCCTGCCGCCGAATGCGCCCCCGACCGGGCCAGTGCCTGAAGGCGATGGTCGTCGCTGCCCACCGGTCATCCCGGTTGCCTTTGGCCGCGCCTTTCCCGAAGTGAGTAGTCCGGGCACCGTCCTTGGCTTTGAGGCACGGGGCTACCGTCCCGGTGAAACCATTAGTATGTGGCTCAATCTGCCCGATGGTTCGGTGCGTGAGGTGCCCTACACCACCACTGCCGATGCTGATGGTGGCATTCTGGTGGGCTTTCGTACCCAGGCAACCGATATTGATGGGCAGTGGAGTATTGTGGGGCGGGGGGTCAGCAGCAATCGCCAGGTGGTCGCCATCTTTTTCCTGCGACGCTGAGGAGCCGGGTATGGTCAGCCGGCCTGCTGGCGTAGCTCGGTTGAGGAGAGATCGACGCGGAAGTCGCTGGCGGGCAGGGCGAGAAAGAGATCCTGGTAGTCTGCTGGGACAGGTACGTCGTCTAACGTGTGAAAGCGACCCTCAACGCTGCGTCCAGCGACTAGGAAGCGGCACCCGGCAGCGCGAATCGCGGCCAGCGCGGTGTGCATAGCTGCCACGCCGCCGTAGTAGTGCGGTGCGACCAGGCGAATGGCCGTGTCGTAGCCAATGACAAAGACGCTGCCGGGGAAAAGGTCAGCTTTGTCGCGGAACAGCGGCGCGCGTGAGAGAACCAGGGTGTGCTGGCCGTAAAACTGGGTGAGGCGTCGCAGGATCTCCTCCAGCGTCAGGCTGCCCTTATCGGCGTTGATCACCGGCAGTTCAAATAGCGCAGGGAGGCCGAGTTGCCTGGCCGCCGTCTCTGCCAGTTGAATATGCCCGCTGTGCAGCGGGTTGAACGAGCCAGAGAGTAACGCGCCGCTGACTGGCTGATTCGCCACACAGTGCCCATCGGCATACACAGTCACTGTTGTGACTTTCGCGGCCAGCAACTCGGCCACCGTTTCGAGTGTGCCGGGGCGTGACCAGCTTGTGGTCAATGTATCGTCCGCACTGAGATCCAGCGGCAGTGCTGGATCAAGCCCCCATGCCATTCCGATAGCGTGTATGACCAACTGACTGACCAGCGTCTCCTCTGCCAGACGATCACGGTGGCCCTTCACCAATGTAAGGGAGTAGAGCGTCAGGCGCTGATCATCGCAAGTCGCCACCACGCCGCGATGGTTGCCGTGCTTGCGGCGGTCGGTGGCAATGCTGGCGGTGCATGCCACGCCAAGTACAGGCGTATGGTTGTCACGCAGGGTCAGCGCTCGCTGGTAGGCCTGGCGGGCCATCGCGGATGCAGTGGTTGCAGCGACAAACGTGGTAGGCATATGACCGATCAGGTCGGCCAGTGAACGGGCGGAATAGCGGTCAGTTGCTTCTAGCACCGTGCGTGAAGAGCCAGCCACACGGTGCAGCCACCACAGCGCCAGGCTGCCTGCGCCGCTAAACTCATACACCAGCCGCTGTGGGGTGGTATGTAATGCCGCAATGACTGGTTGTAGGTGTGACAGATCCATCGTGGTTCCCTCCTCGGTTGGGCCTGGATAGGCTGTATTATAGCGCAATCCTCAGCTTGCAAAAAAAACACTTCTTACGATAAAATAAGAAGAAACTGTTCTATGTTAATCTTATCCAGGTTATGCAGCACTGGAATCTCGGCTTAAGCCGGGCGAGGGGCGGTCGCTGATGGTACGGCAGGCCCGCCTCAAGGCGGGACTCTGCTACCCACCAGCAGGCCCGCCTCAAGGCGGGACTCCGGCGGGCTGTAGCCGGGCGGCAGTCGTGCTGATGCCTACGATTTGCTCTTACCATTGCTTGAAACTGAGAATCCAAAGTACAATAGATATATCTTGTTTATCAATCTTAATGACAGCCACTCTATCGAAAGGCTCCTATGTTATCTCATAACGTACCACAGGCGAATCTTATGGCTGAACTTGATCACCTGCGCCAGCGCGTCGCCCAGATGGAGCAGGAACATACACACTATCAGCAGCGTATCGTTCAGTTGGAGCAGGAGTGCATTCGGCAAACCAGGCAATGCGAACAGTTGCAACTGGCACTTGAGTCGATCCAGGATGGTCTATGGGATTGGGATATTTCTACCGGTACCGTCGCGTTCAGTCCGCGCTGGCTGGCGATGGTGGGCTACGAACCAGGTGAATTGCCAGAAACCTTTAGTGCTTTTGAGCGTCTTGTGCATCCCACTGATCTACCACGGGTGATGCAGGCGGTGCAAGCTTGTATCGCCGGTCAGCAGATGGCCTATATGCAACAATTTCGCATGCGCAGCAAGACCGGGGAGTGGAAATACATCCTCGCCCGTGGCAAAATTGTGGCCTATGATGCAACCGCTAATCCAGTGCGCATGATGGGGGTGCATACGGACATTACCGAGCGCAAGCAGCAGGAAGAAGATCTGCGGCAGTTGCTGGCTGCCAGTCCAGTCGTGCTGTTTCGTCGCACAACGAGCGGTGACCTGGGCGTGACCTATGTCAGTGAGAATGTCATACATCTTCTGGGCTATGCTTCCCAGGAGTTCACCACTGACTCTCAGTTCTGGGCCAACCATATCCACCCTGATGATGCACCAGGGGTGCTGGCCGATCTGTCCCACGTTTTTGAGCAAGGACAGCATACCCATGAATATCGCTTTCAGATGCAAGATGGTTCCTATCGCTGGATTTACGACCAGTTGCGCCTGATCCGCGATGAGCAGGGCAATCCGATCGAAATCGTTGGCTCATGGCAAGATATTACGGCCCGCAAGCAGCAGGAGGAGGATCTCCGCCTCTTCAAGCTGCTGGCTGAACACGCTACTGATGGTTTTGCTGTTGCTAACCTGTCAGATCTCAAGTTTCGGTTTACGAACGAAGCATATCAGGCGTTGCTGGGCTACCAGGCGCACGAACTGGCAGCGCTTCAGGTGCCCGACATATTTGCCGAAGATCTCCAGTATATTGGGAATTTAATCGCCCAGGGGATACAGACGGGGAGCTGGAGTGGCGTATTGAATTATCGGCGCAAGGATGGCAGTACCTTTCCCGGTCAGTTGTCTGCTTTTGTGATTCCAGACCAGACCGGGCAGCCTGAACTGGTGGTGGGGATTGTGCGTGATCTGACGGCGCAGTATCAGGCTGAGGCTGAACGGGTGGCGCTTCAGCAGCAGATCATCGACATTCAGCGTGAGGCATTGTTGGAACTTTCTACGCCGCTGATCCCGATTTCAGATAAGGTGATGATTATGCCGTTGATTGGGACTATCGACACTCAGCGGGCGCAGATGGTGATGGGGACGTTGCTGGAGGGGATAGCGCGGCATCGGTCACATCTGGTTATTCTCGATATTACCGGCGTAGCAGTGGTGGATACGCAGGTGGCGCAGGCGTTGATCCAGGCAGCCCAGGCGGTGAAGTTGCTGGGAGCGCGCGTGATGCTCACCGGCATTCAGCCCCAGATTGCGCAGACGCTTGTCCATCTCGGAGTCGATTTGAGTGGTATCATGACCTATGGTAGCTTGCAGGCCGGTATTGCGGCTGCGCTCAAACAATAATAGAGCAATCCTCTATCGGTGGTGAACCACCGGCCCAATTCAAGCTCTGGTCTTGCTCTGTCTCGACTGAAGTCGGGACTGCGGCTGCTATATCCGGCTGCAGCCGGGACTCCACTGTACTCTTGGGAGAGGTTTGCTCTAGGATGCAGAAAGGATTGAGCCTATGCTTGCCTTACAAGACCGCGTTGTTTTGATCAATGGTGCGACAGGTGGCCTCGGGCCAGCAGTGGTGCGTGTGTTTGCCAACGACGGCTGTATGCTAGCGCTCACTGCTCGCAACCAGGACGAACTTGATCAAACCGCGACGACGCTCGGCCTGGCACCTGATAAGACGTTGTTACTCCCTACCGATCTAACCGATCCCGACGCTGTTAAGCAGATGGTGCAGCGCGTGTATACTCATACCGGGCGGATTGATGCGGTGGCCCACGTAACCGGCGGTTTCAGTGGGGGCGTGCCCGTGGCGGAAATCGATCCTCAGGCGTGGTATGCCATGCTCAACCTCAACCTGAGCGCTGCGTTCCTGGTGGCGCGGTTTGTATTGCCGCTGATGCTCAGGCAGGCATATGGGCAACTGGTGTTTGTCAGCAGTCGCAGCCCACGCCAGCCGACGGCCAACCTGGCCGAGTATACCGTGAGCAAGGGCGGCCTGGATGTGCTGGTGCAGGTGCTGGCACAGGAAACCCGCCAGCATGGCATTAACGTCAATGCTGTGGCCCCATCGGTTATTGATACTGAGGCTAATCGCCGCTTTAACCCGGACGCGGATTATACGCACTGGGTGACGCCGGAGTCGATTGCGGGTGTTATTCACTTTCTGGCTTCGGCAGCGGCCCGCGATATTCACGGCGCGATCATTCCGATCTATGGCCGGGCCTGACGCTTATTGCTTGTTCCTGGTCAGGACTTATGCGACGGTATGGTCAACTCACCTTTTCGCCGGAGTTTACCCCTTCGACTGCGCTCAGAGCTTGCCCTGAGCGCAGTCGAAGGAACGTTGGGTTCACGCAACCGCGTAAGTCCTGCTGGTATGCCTTGCGCCGTTGCACCAGCATCGTCTTGATGACCACACTGATCATGCTGACGTTAGCGCTGCATCGGCGCTTAGTGCTGGGAGCAGCGTGAGCAGCGACTCGACCCGCTGCCCGATCTGATCGCGGACGGTGCGAAAGATCTGAAGTTGCTCGTCCTGGCTTCCTTGGGCCTGTATCGGATCAGGGATGCTCCAATGCAACTGCACCGGTGCGTCAAGGCAAGAAAAACACTCTTCGCGGGCGAGATCGCACACCGTGACCACCACCCCCGGTGTAGTATCGGCCAGTGCAGACAGGCCTTTGCTCACCTGTACACTCACATCGATGCCCACCTCGGCCATAACCTGGATCGCCAGGGGGTGCAACTCGCCGGGATGTGTTCCTGCACTACTCACCGGAATGCTGCCATGGCTCAAGTGGCGCAACCAGCCCTCGGCCATTTGTGAGCGGGCGCTGTTGGCGGTACACAGAAAGATTACCGGGAGGGTGGACGTGGGTGTCGGTACGACTGTGGCCTCAAGCTGGAGGCTGCGCCCAATGTGCTGATAACTCGCTCGCAAAGTTGGGAGATGGAGGCCGTAGTAGGTTGCACGTGCATCGGCATCGCTGCGTCGTACCTGCACAAGCCCGGCCTGGCGCAGAATGCCCAGGTGATACGAGACCAGATTCTGAGGCATCTTCAGCCGTGTCACCAGTTCTCCCACTTGACGGTCACTGATGCGTAGTTCGTGCAGCAACCGCCAGCGCGTATCATCGGCCAGCAGTTTCAGTGTCTGGAGTGCGGTATCACTATCTGGTGTGTGTGGTGTTGCTCTGGTTTGCATGGTGTACCCATTTCTCGTCTCGGTATCATAACCGTTCAGGTGGGTTGGTTTGGAGGGGCAGTGCCCCTCCAGGAGGTTCCCGGAGTTGCGGGGGCCGCAGGC
>CALANA010000183.1 GCA_937925925.1 uncultured Chloroflexales bacterium
CGAAGCCATGGAAGCGGCCCCGCTGTTCAGTACGGTGTTGGGGTTGGAGTTGCGGGTGGAGGGGAACGTGCTGCGCTTGTATAACCCGCAGACGGGGATGCGCTTGCCGACCTCCGACGAAGAAGTGGAGGCCCGCCGAGCGGCCGAAGCGCGGGCCGAAGCCGAAGCTGCCGCACGACAGGCGGCCGAAGCGCGGGCCGCTGCCGAAGCCGAGGCCCGGGCCGCGCTTGAAGCCGAACTGGAACGACTGCGGAAGCAGATACGCGAGTAGCCGTTGTCTGTCCTGAGGGTGCGGCGGTCGGTTCAGGCCCGACACGCCACCCGCACTTCTGTGCTTCTCGTGTCTTCTGCCTGACACAGATCTGATCCTCAGCCCTTTTGGGGCCTGATCGCCCCTTCTAGCCAGCGCAATGCGGCCTCGCGCTCCGTAAAAATCTTGTGCTGCATATTCGGTGTTGAGTGGCGTTGGAGTTCTTTCGCTGTCAGCACCCGCGTAAAATACCCAGAGAAATGGACAGATACGAGCGGCGCAATATAGCCGTGAAAGTATACATCGTCCTTGAGCAGCTCGAACAGTCGTTGTTTGCCTTCATCAGTAATGGCCGGATTAATAATATTCAGGTGCAAGCCACTATACTTCATAGCGACTCCCCGGTGCGATATATCATGCAACGCGAGATAGGGTTGACCTGGTGGCCAGGAGCGAATAGTCTCGATCGTTAGATTTGACCACTCGTTGACAATGACGCGTGAAATATCAAGAATCTCATAAGCCACAATACGTCCTTCAGCATACCAGGAGCGGCGGATATGCGCAGAAATCGCATCCACACTATCAGGAAGCGTCATATATAATCCAGGCATCATCAGTGCAACACTCCATTAGATGGGTAAATAGTTTGTAATATAATATCGGGCTTATCGGTAATAATCCCATGAACTCCTAACGTACATAGTTCGAGCGCTCGTGCGGGATCATTCACTGTCCACACATTGATCAACTGCTGGCGCTGGCGACAATCGGCCACTAATTGACTGGTAATCAGGGTGTGACAGGGGTGATAGGCTTCATAAATTGCCCCAACAGGCAAGCCTGTGGCTGATCCTTCATAAAGATAGCCGATCGGTACATCAGGCATACAGGCGCGGAAGCGAGCCAGGGTGATCGAGTTAAAAGATGAGACCAGCACCCGCTGGTGCATCTGGTGCCGTTTTATACAGTTGGCAACTACTTCTTCTACACCATCGGTATGCGATGTTGCGGCCTTGATTTCAACGTTAACAAAGACACGCTGCCCAACCGCTTCAAACACCTCGTCGAGTGTCGGGATCTGCACCCCCGCGAATGCAGGTGCGAACCAGGCACCGGCATCCAAAGCTTTCAGGTCATGAAGCGTTAGTTCGTTTACCTGCCCACAGCCATTCGTAGTGGCATCTACCGTAAAATCATGCATAATTACGGGGTAGCCATCACGAGAGCGTTGCACATCAAGCTCAATAGCATGGGCACCTTGTGAAGCGGCAAGTTCAAAGGCTGGCAACGTATTCATGGGTGCATAGGCTTTTGCGCCGCGATGCCCGTAGACGAGAGGACTATTCGCGTACATGGCGTCAATAATACTCCGGCTGGTCACTCTCAATACTCCTTCATATAAGGTACACTTCTTGTACATGAAAATAGAGCGATTAAGTACTGTTTATTGTTTGCTTTTGCGGCCACGCCGCCAGATCCGCCGGATCGGAGACATCCTACCACTGGTATGTAGAGAGTCGCTTGAGATCCCACATTGTCCCTAATGCCTTGAACAGAGTATGGGCCTGCTCAAGATGCGTGTGCCGCCGTGGATGATCGGCCGCCAGATGCCGCCCGATCTCAAAGTGCGCTCGAGCGGTGGCATAGGGTGTCCCCATATCGTTGGCGGCCACAAGCGCCTTTTCCCAGAGCATAAACGCCTCAGACGGGTTAGCGTTAAGCCAGGCATAAAGGCCAGCGAAAACGAGCATATGGCCGCGACCAGCCGGAAACAGATCAGCATAGCGGCGTACGCGGTGGATCGCCTCGCTGGCATAGGGCTGATAGCGTTGTGCCTGCCAGGGTTCAAGTTCCCAGAAGCCGAGCGCCACTTCAGCCGTGTTGGACACCGAAAACATATCGTGTGCGGTGGGTGATTGGATCAGCTTGATTTCCGCGATAGCATGAGGCAAGTACGCACGAGCCTGGTCAAGATCGCCATTCCGCCAGCAAGCCATCGCCAGGTACGTCCAGCGCGTGCTGCCAGTTTTGGCAATTGAGTCAATCAAGTGTGCCCGTTCTTCAAAGGTTTTCACCGCTGCCGCTGTCTGACCAAGGGTGGCCTGCATCTGGCCGATGCCAGCCAGGGCACGAATTTTGCCGATGACGGCATTGGCTTGCTGGGCAGCGGCATATTCCTGCTGGCGAATCTGCAATCCGCTGGTAAAGCGCCCCTGCCATTCCTCGGCAGCGGCCCGGTTCATCAGCGCCGCCCGCCATTTCACAAAATCACCGTATTCCTGAAACAACTCACAGCTACGTTCGCCATCACGCTGACTATCAGACCAGCGGCCAACGAAAGTCCAGTAATAAGCCAGATTCGAAAGTGCGTTCGCCAGGTGTGGGCCAGGTGTGTCAATCTTCTCGATGCTTTGGCGCGCCTGTTCAGCATATTCGTTAGCTACTGCGGGATAGCCAATGGTAAGCAACGTCATCGCCAGAATGGCCTGTGTGTTGGCGAGATGGGCATACTGGCCGGTCGTGGCCTGAATATGGGCAGCCAGAGCCACATAGGGCAACCCTGCTAGTGGAAAATTGGTCTGCTCAGGATACAGATAGCCCAGTTCAACTGCTGCATCGGTGATCAGCGCCAGTTCGGCCGTATCACGCTGACGCAACGCTGTATCAAAGGGCAGGCCGGTCGGTGTTGTCAGATGATCGAGCCATAGCTGGGTGTTGTCTGCATCAGGAATACGTATCGCCAGGCGATCCATAGTCTGTTTAAGATAGTGAAAACAATCGCTCAGACGCCCAGCATTATAGTAGGCCTGGGCCAGGTCGCGGGCCAGACGAGCCTGCTGTAACGGCGTCCAGTTCAACAGAGGGCGGAGGGTTTCGGCGCGCTCCAGGAGACGCTGGGCTTCAAGGGTCGTGCCCTGTTTAAGTGCCTGCTGGCCAGCCAGCATACTGTAGTGCGCTTCGCGCTCACTCTGCCTGGCCTGTCCCCAGTGGTAGGCCTGCTGTGCAGTATGATCCGGGTCATCGGCATAGAGGTGTTCGAGCGTCTGCGCAATCAGCAGATGCAATGCCCTGCGTTCGTGCTGCGAGATGGACTGTAAGACGCCTTCACGCAGTTTATCGTGCGCAAATCGCCAACTGGTACCCTGAGCTTCAAAAACCACCGCACATCGGTCTAGCCAGCTATCAATATCAGTGGTCGGGGCAACAACCTTAAGCAGAGCCAGATCAAGCTGGCGCCCCACCAGCGCAGCAATGCGCAATAGATAGTGATCGGCCTCTGCAATCCGATCAAGACGGCGCTGAATCACATTACGGACGCCCACGGCTACCAGATTATCGGGCAAAGCGATGGTGCCAACGGCATGTAATTGCCCGGCTTCTTCTGCCAGAGCACGCATGGTCTCGACCATGAAGAAGACATTGCCTTCGGTGTGATGTTGCAAGAAGGCAATTAGATCAGCGCGGCGGCCACTCTCTTCACCGAGCATCGATGCCGTAAGTTCACGGATCTCGTCTGATTGCAGGCGGGCCAGCTTGATGCACTGCATACCGGGTAACGCTTGTGGCAAATCCGGGCGTTCATCATCACGAAAGCTACCGACGATCAGCAGGTGCTGCCGGGGTGCGCTGTGGTTCAGGCGTTCGATCAGCACCAGGCTATCATCTACCCACTGCAAATCTTCGAGCAGCAGCAGGACAGGCTGCTGCTGGCGCTGAAACACAGCCGTAATGACGTTAAACAACCGATCGCGCGCCGCCGACGGTTCAATCTCTGGAGCCGGAAGCACCTCACGACCAGTGATCTGCGCCAGATCGGGCACCAGCGTCAGTAGCACACCAGCCTCAAAATCGCTGATCGGGGTATCAATCAACAATAAACGCAATGGTTCGCGCCACAAGCGGTAGGTGGCACTGGCTTCAGTAGTAGCTTGAGCCTGCAGCACTCTGACTCCCCGTACCAGGGCACGTACACGCAACTCTTCAAGTAAGCGTGTTTTACCGACCCCGGACTCTCCACCCACCAGCCAGGCCGATCCCTCGCCATTGATCATGGTCTTGAGCGCGTTGGTAAGCTGTTCCAGTTCGGCTGTACGGCCCACAAAGCGGGCGGCCTGCAGATAGCTGTTCCGCAGCGCGGCGGTTTCGGGTGGCAACCGGGTGTCACTCAGGTGCGCATAGGCGCTGATTACCGCGTCTGCATGCGGATAGCGAGCGACCGGGTTCTTTGCCAGCAGGTTGGACAACAGGGTCTGAAGTTCCGTACTGATTGCTAGATGGTCAACCAGCAGTTCCTCGGTTTGAATAGCCTGGATCAACTCATCCAGGGCGGCGGTGGGAAAGGGGTAGCTACCATTGAGCAGTTCGTACATGATCAGCGCCAACGTGTATAGATCGCTGGCTTCGCTATAGGGTTCACCGGCGAGTACTTCCGGTGGGAGGTAAGGCAGGGTACCGACCGTAGCACGATCATCGTAGTGAGTACGTACTGTTGCCAGGCCAAAATCGAGTACCTTCAGTGTACCGTCAGGTAAGACGAGCAAATTATCCGGCTTCAAATCGCGGTGGAGAATGCCGCGCCGGTGGAGATAGCGCAGCGCCTGCAGCGCTTGCCAGAACAGTGGCAACAGGCGCTGTTCGTCAAAGTTATGTGCATACTCGGTAATAGGCACAGCTTCAGTAAGTAATTCCATCGTAAAGAACGGTTGCCCGCGCCCATCAAAGCCATAATCCAGGACGCTTACGATATGTGGATGGCGTAATGTTGCTAGCAACTGAAACTCGTGAGTCAACGCCATGCGCAGATCCATACCAGCGCTGGAGAGCATGTCTAGTTCCGCTGGTTCAACGGTCAAGATTTTGATCGCTACGAGAGAGTCCGTGAGGCGATCATGGGCACGAAACACCGTCCCCATTCCACCTTCACCAAGGGTATCGATGATCATATAGCGCTGGCCTGCGGTCAGTGTCGCCTGTTGGCTCATGCTTCTACTACTCGACAGATAACGTCTGATAGAAAATCATCTGCTCCTATTACTGTAAACGATTCTGGGTATGCGTAATGTAAAATTCTTGTTAAGAATTTGAAGAGCGGACTGTCCAGAGGAGGGGAGTACTATCACCCCCCGCAGGGGGGTGGGGAGGAGGGCGGGGGCCTGCGGCCCCCGCTCCCCGCCGCCAGCGCCTGGGTCAGCGCCTGACGGAACGGAAACATGGGCGGAGGCCGCAGGCCCCGGCTCCCCCGCTGCGACGCAGTCTCGTTGCAGGACGAATGGCAAGCACATGCAGAATGTTCACGTCGAAATGGTATACCTTGAGCAAGCTTATATCAATGCAATGGTCCATCAGAGTCTCGGCTTCAGCCTGGACAGAGCGCTACCCCGGCTCAAGCCGAGACTCCGGTTCTTCACCAGGTGCAGGGGTATGTATATTCTGTAGGCAGGCAGTAGATACGATGGGCAAAAACCCTACCCTGCACCACCAGGAAGCGATTGTCGGTGATCGAAACCTCGACGCGCTATTTCTCACGTATTTAAGTTAAGAAGTTGACTTTAGGTTGGAAGGGCAGTACAATACAGGGACAACACATCCTGGCTAAAGTCGGGAACACTGTTCTCCACAGACATGGGATTGCTCTATGCCGGGCTTGAATACAAATCATCAAAAAATTGTGTCGCAACCAGAAAACCCTGACCTGTCCCCAGGAGTGCGATAGCGACGGCTATGTCCCATGCAAGCCTGAAAGTACGGTACTTAGCAAGAAAGAGAGAAGTATGGCACGTATCTACAATAGCATTACCGACCTGGTGGGTAACACCCCGCTGGTACGATTAGGAAAAATCAACGACACCCATGCGACGATTGTTGCCAAACTGGAGTTTTTTAATCCAGCCAGCAGCGTCAAGGATCGGATTGGTCTGGCAATGATCGAAGCTGCTGAACGAGCCGGGCAGATTACACCCGGCGAAACTGTCCTGGTTGAACCAACCAGTGGTAATACCGGCATTGGCCTGGCATTCGTGGCTGCATCCAAAGGCTACCGTTTGATTCTGACGATGCCGGAGACGATGAGTATTGAGCGTCGCAAGCTCTTGCGTGGCTTCGGCGCAGAACTGGTCTTAACGCCGGGGCCAGAAGGAATGTCGGGCGCAATCCGACGTGCCGAGGCGATCCTGAGCGATTTGCCAAATGGTTTTATGCCGCAGCAGTTTAAGAATCCGGCCAACCCGGAAATTCATCGACAGACCACTGCCGAGGAAATCTGGCGCGATACCGACGGGCAGGTCGATATCCTGGTCGCTGGCGTGGGTACCGGCGGCACAATTACTGGCGTGAGCGAGGTGATCAAAGCTCGTAAGCCTGCATTCAAGGCCATTGCTGTTGAACCAGAGGCTTCCCCTGTCCTTTCAGGTGGTAAACCAGGGCCGCACAAGATCCAGGGTATTGGTGCAGGCTTTGTGCCTGATGTACTCAATACCAGCCTGATCGATGAAGTCATTCAGATCGGTAACGACGACGCCTTTGAAATGGCCCGCCGCCTGGCGCGTGAAGAAGGCTTGATGGTCGGCATTAGTAGCGGCGCAGCGGCCCTGGCTGCTCTCCGGGTGGGGCAGCGCCCCGAAAATGCGGGCAAGCTGATCGTCTTTATTGCCCCCAGCAATGGTGAGCGCTACCTGAGTACAGTCCTCTATAGCGATGATGTCTGACACCAATCTGGTTTGAACCTGTTCCATCTGATCACCGAGGTAAGTTCAGTGTAGTGTTTTTATCGGGGCAGTGCCTTGTGTCTGCCCCGGTTGCGCCCCAATGTGCCAGACACCAGCAGTAGGGTATAGCTGCGAGCATCGAGATATGTTGCGGATCGGGTGACAATACGGAGTACCCACCAGTTCTCAAGTGTCGGTTTTTTGCCCGAACCTCGTTGTGCAGCGGCATCTAGTGCCCGCGATGCCCCGCATTGCCCCCATTGCCACATACCGACCATACCATGATCGTAGGGGCACCTCTTGTGGGTGCCCCCAATGCCACACCATGCATGCCAATGGAACCATTGCCCCCCGCAATGCCCGGCATTGATGCTCAAGGCCATTCGTTGAATTGCGCTGCAGGCGACCACGAGGGTCGCCCCTACGCACTGCGTGGCATTGGCACCGTTGCCTGGCCCCGCCGCGGTAGGGGGCGGCCGTGCGCCCCTACTGGCGTTCAACGTCGCGCACGTCCTGGGCGACTCAAACTGTTGATCAAATGGAGCACAAACACCAGCAACAACGCCCCGATAAACACCCACCCGATATCCATTGTGGACGTACCAACGGTCAGCATCAGCAAAGTCGGCCAACCATAGCGCTGCGCCAGATAGGTGCCAATATAGGCACCGACCATTCCAATAAAGACCGAGATTAAAAAGTTGCTGCGCCGCATACCGAGCAGCGCCTGTGCCACACCCCCACAAATACCGGCAATGATCAATATGATTACCAGTTCAACAACCGTGGTTCCCATACTTCCCTCCCAGTATTATACCAGCGCTAGGGTTCGTCCATATCAATAACCCGCGTCGATGGCCGTCGCCGCTGTTCCGCAACCTGGTATGAATGATCTTCATCTTCCGCAACATAACGTGGATAACGAGCCGATGGCGGCCAGGCTCCTGGTGGTATACCCAGATCAAAGAGGCGTGCCAGCAGCCAGGCAATCGTAAACGTTGGAATCGGGCCAGTCGCTGGAATAATGGCCTCAATTGTCGCCTTGTTGCGCAGATTGGGCAGGCCCATCCGATCCAACACGATCCAGGTAATCGGTGCCGAGAACAGATCCAACGCAAAATCCAGCAAATCGAGCAAAATCACCAGGGTTAACGGCACAAAGCGCATCGTAGTAAAAAAGTCGGCATCGCGCGGCACCCGAATATTGCGAATGCTGCGCACCATCGCCATCAGGCCTGCCACGGCTATCACCAGGCTGATAACCATCAGCAAAACCAGGACGGTCAATATCTGCATCAATGTATCCATACACTATTGCTCCTGATTTGAGAAACTATGTTTCGCGTTTGCACAACAACAAATCTGGTCTGATAAGTGAAGAGACAATGGCCTGGACTACTATAGAACGATCCTGCATCAGTTGAGAAGCACCGGAGTCTCGGCTTGAGCCGGGCAGCGCTCCGTTCAGACTTTTGTCTGGACACCAGGGTTACACGAGGTGACTGTCATCTGTAAGAAGACAGTCACCTACGGCGTCCAGACTTTTGTCTGGACACCAGGGTTACACGTATAATACCCTTTCGACGTGACCCTTCCGCATAGTCTTGCCATGCGTCCTCCAACGAGACTGCGTCGTGGCGGGGGGCGGGGGCCGCAG
>CALANA010000184.1 GCA_937925925.1 uncultured Chloroflexales bacterium
CCGCGACACAGTCTCGTTGGCCTACGAATGGTAAGAACATGTGGAATGTTCACGTCGAAACGATATTATAGGTGATTAAACGTTCGTGATTGGTATGATGCAGGTATTCTGGTCGAGCCGGGATGTAGCACACCGTTTTGACGAAAAAGCGCTTGACATGCAGGCCCATGCAATTGTACAGTAGGATCATGAAGTGAGGAGGCCGACAATGATGACGGCGCAATTACAACCTGGTGACGATCTGGCTCTGTTTTGCCGCATGTGCAAAGCTTTGAGCAACCGGGCACGGGTGCAAATTTTACACTATGTGCTGGCTCATCCGAAGTGCATTGGGAATGAAATTCTGCTCCATATGCCCGAGGATGGTCCACACGCCCAATCGACCCTGTCGCAGCATCTGCGCGTCTTGCGTGAAGCAGGGTTGTTACAAGCTGAAGGTGATGGCCCGGCGGTGTGTTATGAGGTCAACCGTGATCGCCTGGCATGGCTGCAAGAACAACTGATGCATCTGGAGTCATGAAAGGGCGGGACATACTGCGTATGCTCCTCTGGTATTCTCACTACCGAGCATGATGGATCCCTGATGAACACGAGTTACGCGGTCGTCCATGACTATAGCAGTGAGCAGTCACCTTGAGTCATCTCGATCGCAGTACGGGCGGGTTTCAAACCCACCTCAACAACCAGCGTGGCTCAATGGTTTTGCTCTCCGCTATAGTGGTTGACCACCGTGATTTTAAGGGATACGTAGGAACGACTTTCGTCGTTTCTGAGGCCGCAGTAACGACGAAAGTCGTTCCGCCATGGTCTGCGTATTCAGAGGGGCTGACCACTGGATGGTTTTCGCCTGCGGCGGAGCGGTACGTTGTCTCTTCCACACGGCCACAGGCGAAAAGGCCATGGGCTTCAAGCCACTGCGTAAGTCCTGTGATTCATCCATGTGTTCGATGTTGTTTGTGTTATATAGAACCATTCGCCTGATATATGCCCGGAGTGGAGACTCATGCGACTCTCAGAAGATAAGGTGCGCCGTATTGCGGAACGATTACATGATGAACTGGAGCAGCGTGGCCTGTTGAGCTACAAAGAACCGTCCGGTACACAACGTGGTGCTGGACGGGCGGCGCGGGTCAAGCAAATTTACGACTTTATTGTGGCCGATCTGGGTCAGGAAGATGATATTGACGCGGAGGTCGATCGAGTTCTTGAGACCTATAGCCGCGAGATTAAGGGAACCGAACGCGATATCTTGTTTCGCAAACATAAAGAGGAAATTGCCCGCAAACGTGGCTACATTCTTTGAAGGCGATCAAGTTTCCCTGGTGCCAACGTTCCATGGAGGAAATTGCCCGCAAACGTGGCTACATTCTTTGAAGGCGATCGAGTTTTCCTGGTGCCAACGTTCCATGTCGGCACCAGGTGAGCGTCGGCATCAGGTGAAAAGTATTGGCAGCGGTGAATCGGCAGAACGTCAGCATCAATGCTGCTACATATGCTATCAGCCACCAGTTGTCATTGTGCTGGTTGTACCGTAAAGTAGCCTATCGACATGTTGCCACTGCGACTACCCTGCCCGGTTAACGCCCATACACCAATCGGATCAGATCGGTTGGTGAATATGCTGATAGGCGTTCCCCCGAACAGAGTTGCCTCACCGTTGGCATCAGCAACACCCAGTTCTGACGCTTCTTCGACAGATTGATCTGGCAATGTCAGCCAGATACTGACATTCTCTCCCGGCTGAAAGCCAAAGAGCGTGACTGCGAATATGGTGCCCGCTGGAGCTTCCGGGGGATCAACCACCGCATTGATGTTATCTGGACGGAAAAAGTTAACTGGTTGTGGCGCACCGGTCAATTCATAGCGCCAGCGATAGTAGTGCTGCCCAATATTTCCCAGTTCCACCTGCCATTGCGGCAGATTGTTTGGGTTGTAGGTCAACACGCGGCGCTCATAGACCTGCACCAGAATATCCTGCTCTATCCCGTTCACCCGCGTGGTGACCCAATAGGGTTCACTGGCGGGATGGCCCATGACATACAGCCAGTCCATCAAGAGATCCTGGCGCTGTTCACCGTTGATTTGCACCGGGCCAATCTGCTGCAAAAAGTCCCAGAAGACCTGGGGGATATTGTGGCTCAACACGCCATCATAATACACCAGGCGTGTACCGGGATGGGCTGCGGCTAGCTCTGGACGCCGCCCGACCGTTCCACCGGCGTTCACCGTCTCGGCCACCAGATCACCAAAGCGTGGTGGTGCGGCACTATCACCCGCGATCGGCCCGATCGGATCGGAGAGAATGGGCTGCAAACGACTATCGAGAAATACCGTCGTCACTCCAAAAAAGTCATCGTAGGTCGGCGCATCCGGATTCGTTTCGCGATCGGGATCACCGGCAATGGGGATTGCTGCCCGTGGCCGACGCTCGAACCGGACATCTCCCATCTGGATCCGACCAGAAATCATTTCAATACTCAACAGACCGCTAGTGACATACCAGGGACTGAATGGGTTGTCATTGGGATGGGAAATCTCCATACGCCCTTTATCCCAATACTGCACCCGGCGCTTGCCTGCAACACCTTCAATATAATCTTCATCTATTGTCTGAAAAGGGGTTGGCCCCCAGAACCAGGTACGCTCAATCGTGCGGTTGGCAACCAGGGCATCGGTACGTTCCCAGATACGATAAAAGGCGTTCTCATCTGGCACGGCCAGGGCTGGCAGACCAGGCACCAGCACCGCTACCACGAGCAAGCCTATCAGGAGTGCGTTACGCATTGAATTTACTCCAGAATGATTAAAGAAAACCAGCGATAGGAACCAGAGATGGCAAGCCATGCCCCTGGTTACGCGGCGAAATCTAACGCCACCCGCGGGTGCGTACAAGCTCATCGCTCAACCGACCCAGCAGTATGCCGTTAGAGCCATGATCTTCCAGTCGGGCGCGTTCAAACCATTGCGCCTTGACGATTACTCCAGGTGACACCTCCTCCAGTTGTGGTTCCGTGAGTGGTTGCCCAAAAAGAGCGATACTCTCAGCAAAGCTTTTGCCGGGCAACCCATCAAATTCGATCCCATTGCTGCGCCAGTAACTCAAAAACGGTTCACAGATAGTATACCGGGTATCTTCAAAAAAGAGACAGCCGGCTCTGGGGGCAGAGCGCGGAAAGGTAAACCAGTCCCATCCACGTGCTTGCAATACCAGATCGCCCAGGCGACTAATCTGGACGTTATAGGGGGCTGAATTGTTGGGATGTAACTCAAGGCGGTGGCGCTCAAAATACTGGACAACGTACGCGTGTCCACTCTCATCACGTTCCACAAATTCCTCGCTAATCGGGAAGCCGAAGATCGGGACTCCGCCATGAGTCTCCCAGTACTGCTTGAAAATGCCGCGTATGGTATGCTGTGTTTCAGCAAAAAAGCGCAAATCAGGCGTGTCGGGTGCAAACGGTACGGGATAAAAGGCGGCATGCCCATGGTTGCTGGTCACATCCTCAGCAGCGATCATGGGTGGTGGCTCGACTGGAGCGGGTGGATAGAGCGGGCAGTGCTGATAGGTCTGGGCCATCTGGACTGCCCGGAATGCGTTCAATCGACCCCAACCATATTCAGGATCTTTGCCAGGTGGCCCTTTATCATCAGCACT
The DNA here is from genome assembly GCA_937925925.1 of uncultured Chloroflexales bacterium. GTDB lineage: Bacteria > Chloroflexota > Chloroflexia > Chloroflexales > Chloroflexaceae > CAKZQX01. Next base: position 3,656 of record CALANA010000184.1, read on the forward strand.
GGCCTTCAAAATACAGGTGACATCCTCGTGGCGCAGATCCGGGCGGAGCGTGAACACCAGGGCGGCCGTACCCGCTACATACGAACTGGCAAACGAAGTGCCATTGGGCGCACCATACCCGCCATCCAGCGTCGTAGTCCAGAGATTAACGCCGGGGGCCGCGATCATGATGTAGTCACCAGTGTTTGAAAAGCCGGCAATGGTATCGCTGGTGCCTGTGGCACCGACGGCAATCACCTCTGGGTAAGCCGCCGGGTAATTGATCGGGTTGCCATTGTGGCGGTCATTGCCCGAAGACGCAACAATGAGTACCCCCTGCTGAAAGGCATACTCAATCGCCTCACGTAACGTCTGGCTCTCGCGTGAACCACCCAGGCTCATATTAATAATCTGAGCGCCATTATCGACGGCCCAGCGCACACCCCGCGATACGCTGGCGTCATCACCACCCCCACGAACATTCAACACCTTCACCGGGAGAATGCGACAGCCCCAACACATGCCCGCAATGCCCTGCTGATTGTTGGTGCTGGCAGCGATCAGGCCAGCTACGGCCGTGCCATGCCCATTATCATCTTCAACATGACTATTATTCTGGATGGCATTGTATCCGGGTAACACTTTCCCTTCTAGATCGGGATGTGTTATGGAGACACCAGTATCAAGTATGGCAATCACGACCTCGCCACCAGTGGTTATATGCCAGGCATCAAATGCCTGAATAATTGGCAGCGCCCACTGTTGTGCCACCAGTGGATCATCCGGTATATGCATAGAGAAGCGTCGCGGATTCGGTTCAGCAAAAATGACGGCAGGGTCGTCTTCCAGGTATGTGGCGAGTCGTACTGCATCAATCGTTGTGTCGAACAACACACGGTAGGTATTACTCACACTATCCAGCAACTCTGCTTCATAGGCCCCCAGGCTGTGCAGCACGTTGGATAGGGTATCGCCATTGGTTAAAAGAGGAGCCGCGAGTGGATCGATGGATGTTTGATTGACCAGGTATATTTCGGTTTTTAATTTGAGTAAAACTTCGCCTGCATGGTAGTCAACAAGGTCGGCTGAGGTTGCCGGACGAGTATGCGGGGAAATCAGCAATATCCAGAGCATGGTTACACATAGTACGAGTAGGATACGTTTCATAAAACTTCCTTATGAAAGACGTGGTATTCATAAAGCGGTTCGGTTTGTTACATACTGTATGTTGTGTATGAATCAGTAGGCATTATACAACACCTTATTGCCATTATAACAGGATTGTGTGTTTATCACAATATACTGATGCTCGAGGCCACAAAACTGCCCGACGCCATATTGCCGTTCCCAATCGGTTCTTTGCATCCCTTGCACGAGGGCGGTATAATCGTGACCATTCAGTTCGTCTTGATGATGTGAGTGGTATGTCACTGAAAAAGCTGCAAGATAAAATCCTGGCGTCGATGGTGCTGGGATTGGTCGTGATAATGATCCTCGCTCTCTTCAGCGATTTGCAAGCTGTTGGGGGCAGTTTGGGGCACTTTGCCTGGCTGCATGTACCGGTAGTGTTGAGTCTGGTCGTGATCAACTACTGCCTGCGCTGGGTCAAGTGGGAATACTTTCTGCGCCGATTGCGCCTGGGCCATGGGGTACGTCATAACGACAGCGTTCTGATCTTTACTTCTGGGATGATTATGGCGGTTACGCCTGGTAAGGTTGGTGAAGTTTTTAAGTCCTATCTACTGCGACGGGTCAATGGCACACCAGTCAGTCTATCGGCACCCATTGTGCTGATGGAGCGCCTGACGGATGGCTTAGCTATGCTCTTGCTGATGGCGCTGGGCTTAACGCTGTATCCCCCGGCCCGTCCATTGTTTGTTGTGCTGCTGGTGCTGAGTTGCGGTGGTATCGCGCTTTTGCAATATCGTTCCCTGTGTACTTATATCATTGATCACTGGCTAACGCGCTTGCCATCTGGTCAGGTACTTGCGCCGAAACTAACTAATATCTATACCAGCACCTATCAACTGTTGGACTGGCGGGTGCTGTTGTTGTCCACTGCGTTGAGTTGTGTATCCTGGGGACTGGAGTGTGTGGCTTTTTATGTTGTGTTGACAGGATTGGGGGTATCTGGCACCAGTCTGCTCCTGTTGCAGGCTATCTTTATCTATGCCGCCAGTACGTTGCTCGGATTAGTATCATTTTTGCCCGGTGGTCTGGGAGCAACTGAAGCCAGTAGCGCCGGATTATTGATAACGCTGGTGGGGATGAGTGCCAGCACTGCCACGGCGGCGACAATTATTATTCGCTTCTGCACGCTCTGGTTTGGAGTTGCTGTGGGTGCCGTGGGTTTGCTCTGGTTTAGTCAGCGCTATCGCACCAGTGAGATACTCGAACCGGAACAGGCGCTGTTATAGCTCTCAACCGCTGCGATAACGAATGGTTTACAGCACCACCTGTCTTACGCTATAATCAACGTCGTGGTGACAACAAGTAGGAGTGATTCCGAATGCCAGAACAGGGTGGGGTCTGAGCATGTCATACCCTTTCGCCGTGACCCTTCCGCATGTGCTTGCCATTCCGTCTTCCCATGCGCCTGCGTTGCGGCGGGGGTGTGGGGTTGAGGGGCAGGCTCGTTGGCGTATGCGCAAGCGTCAGACGGATCAACGGATATGGAAGGTCGAAGGCACATTGGTATCAGATCTGGTGCCATATGGAGCGAAAGATCCGTCATCCTCAGCAACCGGAGTCCTGGCTTCAGTCATAGATAATTTCAGGAGTACAGACCTATGAGTTCTATTTTTACACGCATTGTCAACGGCGAGATACCGTCTGCCAAGGTATATGAAGATGACCACACGTTTGCCTTTATGGATATTCATCCCGCTTCACGGGGGCATACCCTGGTCATTTGCAAAGAAGAATACCCGGATTTGCTCACCACTCCTGCTGAACTGGTTGCAGCAGTTGCGATAACCACGCGCCGTGTTGCCCAGGCGATAGTGGCTGCGCTGCAACCCGATGGATTCAATATTGTTCAGAATAATGGTGCCGCCGCCGGCCAGGTCGTATTTCACTATCATGTCCATATCATCCCGCGCTGGGAAGGCGATCGTGCTGTGCGTGGTTGGGAACCAGGCACAGCCAACATGGCCGAATTGCATGAATTGGCAAGCCTGATTAGTGCGCAGATCAAAACGTCGTAGTTGCTACTACCCGGCTTACGCCGTGTCCAGATCCTAGAAACCCATTACCTGATAGGAAAACCGCCACCCAGCGACACCGCCATCCAGTTTTTCTCGCGTTGTTGTTCTCCTGGGCATGTGAGTTCGATCATGCAAAAGCCAGATAAACCACCACTCTTTATTGGTATAGCACAACAGTATGGTTTCAGTGTCGAGTCTGCGCAGATCGCACTGGATCGGATTAGTATGCAGCTTTCAATGCAGGGCTGTGCGCGCCATACGGTTTTTTATGTCTATCGTATCGGCAAGCCACCAGAGGGATCTGGTGGTAGTGCTGGACGGGCACGATTGTTGCTCGCTTTTCCGAGTGCCGATGCTGCACTTTCTTTTTCTCAGCATTCTGGACTGGGTACTACGCCTCGCTTACTGGCGATGAATGTCAGTCAACTCCTCTCGGTTTTATTGCAACGACCATCAATTGGTGCGCTTCTGTTTGCCATTGAAACCGAGGCACCATCAGTGAATTATCTACCGCACGGCTTTCGCCTGGAGCGCACAACATTGTTAGCGCTATTACAAGGGGGATAAGATATGGGCAGCCGCTTTGATGAACTCCGTGTTTTTTCAGGTAATGGAAATCTGGCTCTATCACATGCCATCTGTGATCGTATTGGCGTGCCATTAGGTGATGTTACAGTCACTCAGTTCGCAAACGAAAATATTTTTGTGAAACTGAATGAGAGCGTGCGTGAAAAAGATGTGTTTGTGGTTCAGTCGCTCTGTTCACCTTTGAGCGACCGGATCATGGAGTTGCTGATTATGTTGGATGCCTGTAAACGCGCCTCTGCCGGACGTATTACCGCCATTATTCCTTATATGGCCTATGGGCGCACTGATAAAAAAGATCAACCACGTGTGCCCATTACGGCTCGTCTTCTGGCGGATATGATCCAGGTCGCCGGGGCGCATCACGTGGTTACACTCGATCTGCATGCTGGTCAGATCCAGGGCTTCTTTAGTATTCCGGTCGATGAACTAAGTTCCATGCCGCTGCTCGTGTCGTATTTTTCGCACAAGGGATGGGATGATGCGATAGTGGTATCGCCCGATATGGGTTTTGCCAAGCGCGCACGCAACTTTGCTGAACAACTGGGGATACCACTGGCCCTGGCCGAAAAACGCCGTGTACAAGATCTGAATCAGACACATAGTGCTGCCTCTACGCCCGATGTGCTGAATCTGATCGGTGATGTTGCGGGGAAGCGCTGCATTATTGTTGATGATGAGATTGCTACCGGAAAGTCAATGTTAAAGGTGACGCAGTTGCTGATTGATCGCGGCGCACGTGAAATTTATGCCTGTTGTATGCATCCCATCCTGGCCGCTGATGCCGCCCGGTGCATACGTGACAGCCCCATCCGCGAGCTGGTTACCACCGATACGCTGCCAATTGCACCAGAGAAACAGTGGCCCGGTTTAACAATCCTCAGCATTAGTCGCATGCTGGGCGAGGTGATCCAGCGTATGCATAGCGGTGTCTCGGTCGATACCATGTTTCAGTGGTCGGGGCATCCGGCGCTAGGGGTATGAATCATTGGGTTTGATATTGATATAACTATCAGGACGTACGCGGTCGCGTGAACACCCCGTCCCTTCACCTTCGCTCAGAGCTTGCCCTGAGCGCAGTGGAAGCGACCCTTTTTTTAAATTTTCGTCCATGGCGAAAATTTGAAGAAAAAAAGAAACAAAGTATCGCTCTGCCCCATTCGGCTTCGCTGAGAGCTTGCCCTGAGCGAAGCCGAATGGGGTAAACTCTGGCGCAAAGGCTATCTGACCATACCACCGCGTAAGTTCTGACTATATGGGAATAGATCGATGATCTTGACGACAACTCAACGCGCCTTTCTCGAAGAGGTGTATTATGCTGTGGTTGGTACGCTGAACCCAGATGGCACGATTCAGCAGACGGTGGTCTGGTATCTGTTGGAAGACGATACGATCCGCTTTAGTCTCGGTAGTCGCAGCATCAAGGCGCGCAATCTGCGCCTCAATCCGAACATTACCTTGACCGTGGAGGATCGTCAGCGCTACCTGACGCTCAAGGGCCTGGCGACACTTGGCCCGGCAAGTGATGATCTGCGCCGCCGCCTGGCAATCCGCTATCGCGGAGCAGATCAGGCCGAGGCCTATCTTGCCATGCGCCCCACTACAGAGGCGATGGCTTCGGCACAAATAACGATTGTACGGGTGTACGGGCAGGGCGTGAAGTGATCGTACCGGCAGTATGCACCGTCGCAAGTGTTAGTGCAACCAGCGCACAGCACCCCCTGTGTTCGCAATCATCTGTACCAACTCTTCCAGCGTGAGTTGCGATGGCTGGCGGGGTGGTGCTTTGGCTGTACCACAGAGCAGCATGCGCCGATTGGGGTGTAGATACCAATCGGCCTCGGCATCTACGCGCTTCAAATCGACATAGATCGGCTCCAGGTTGACTGCAGAACGACTCTGCGCTGCAATGCCCATATTGCCCTGGCCATCACGATATGCGTAGAGGACAGCACCATGACGATAGGCCAGGCGACTCGATCCCCCATCATCACTTTGCATCGCAATGCCCAGTCCCCAGGGGGTTGAAAACTCCATCCGCTGCACAAACGCTTGCTCAAGCCGGAGATGCCGTTGTTCGTGCTGATACCAGGCATCAAAATTAGGCAGCATCCGCTCTACCACCTGTTGTGGATCAGTAGGAAAAAGCTCGTTATACCCGGCGATCAGATCATTAATATGAAAAAAGGCAGCCTCTCTAGGGGCTGTACTCAGGGCATGATCAAGACGAGTTACATATTGTACGAGACGCTGTAGTGCGGGATCATCAGGTGCCACCACGCGCCGTACCAGTTCGGCTGCACTCAAGCTCGTGTCCACATATTGATGATGATCAAATTGCCCACCGCCAGTATCAACATGAATAATATGGGGATCAATATCTGCGTGATGACCATCGAGGGTGCGACCAGCCGGCACGAAGGCCAGATCAGCCTGCGTCGCCTCGCCAAAGCGGATCAGTATCCACATAGCAACCAGACAGTCCAGGTCTGGTGCAAGATGGCCCACGATAGTCCTGATAGTCTGCACGGAACATTTCTCGCATTCTAGTATCTCGGCAACAATTGAGACTTCAAGTATAGCAGACATAATGTGTGAGCGTCAAATAGAAGCAGAAAAAGGCGATCGGGTGGGGCTATATATTTTGCTCAACAGCACTGGTGATATGGTTCAAATGAATGATCTGCCCCTGTCGCCCCACCACAACCGCGATAACATCAATCCGCCAGAGTGTGGTATCAAGGAGATCGTGGAGATCCAGGTAACAATAGGCCAGGTCAATCAAGCGCAATTGCTTGGTGGTGGTAATCGACTCCTCGGCCACACCGTAGAACGTGGTGCGCCGGGTGCGTACCTCAACGAAAACAACCTGATCGCCCTGCCGGGCAACCAGGTCTATTTCGCCTCGAGGGCAACGCCATTTGCGCTGAAGGATATGATAGCCCTGTTGGATCAGATAGGCTGCGGCCGCTGACTCGCCAAAATCCCCCAGATGGCGGCGGTCATCAGCTATAGGCATACTTACGCCAGACGTCGTGATCTTCTAACTCACCGAGCAAGGCAAAGGCTACGTATTGTGGCTGACGCGGCTTGATCTTCAATTCCATGTTGGCCTGCTCAGGAGTACGCCCACCCTTCTTGTGATTACATTCACGGCAAGCGGTGACTACATTTTCCCACACGGTCTGCCCACCCTGCGAACGTGGCAAGACATGATCGACCGTTAGATTGGCACGACCGGGCTGCACTCCGCAATACTGACAGGTATCGCGGTCGCGTGCCAGAACCCCGCGCCGTGAACATGGCAGGCGCAGGCGACGCGGAATCTTAATATAGCGCACCAGCCGAATAACAAGGGGCAGATCCAGGGAAAACCCACTGGCGCGGAGTTGCTGCGTTGCGGCCTCCACAAGTTCGGCCTTCTCCTGGAGCAGTAGTACGACAGCACGTCGAACAGAAATGAGTTGTAGTGGCTCGTAGCTGGCATTGAGAACAAGGACTCGTTGCCCCAAGGTGACCACCCCCTTTTAAGAACCAGTTGTATGCCGATACAACAAAGGCTCTCGCAAAGGGGCACTACCCTCTTAGAGAGCCAGAACCGCCGAAAAGCTCGCTGATGAAACCGCTTGCACAGAACGCATAATCCTGGCATGCCAGTAGCCAAGGCTATGGCTGGTAGCTGGGAGGCGCATACCACCGCTCATGCCATAAGGTAGAACAGTGGCCAGGCTTTGTTGTACAAGATTGTGTTCAACACCATGCATACGGTTTCTCAACTAGCTCCAGAATGTTGCTCCATGATCTATTTCACAGGCAGATGTAGACACTAACAGATTACACATTTTATTACATCCTGTCAAATTATTCGTGGTGAAAATTTTGCTTAGCGCGAATAAGCGCTGGATTCACCTGGGAACGTGGGCATCGAGCCGTCGCATTCGACACTACGCGAGCTGGATGTCCGCACTTCCAGCACCGGTTCACGTGAACCAGACCTTCTTCGCATTAACAAATGTACCTGTTCCCATTTGGAGGGAAGCGCGGTCATCAGCGTTCATGGTGTGCCTGGGAGCGCGGGCGTCCCGCCCGCCAGCGCGCACGTGCGGACACGCTGCCCGCGCTTCCAGGCAGGTATGTGCCCTTGAGGGTGAACAGGTACAAATTGTGGATGATCAATCTCAATAGCGTTCATAGCGTATCAAGCCAGTGCTGCCACTCTTGTTCTAATGTTTCCAGGCGCTGGCCATAGACACCAGCATAATCAGCCGAACCCGGGCTGTGCTGCCCGGTGATATACAGAGCGTCAAAACGTTCACGGCCATAGGTCAGGAGCAAAAACTCAACAAAACTGGCCCATTGGTAGTAGAGCAAATTCATATCACTGATCGGACGACCAGCATAACCGGTGGCAAGTGGGAGCCGTTGCTCCGGTGAATATTGGCGTACAAAAGCAGCAAAGTCAGAGTAGTTGCCTAACCAGTACTTACCGGCACCCCAGGTGGCAAGGCCTTCCAGCAGGATCATATCTGCGGTGAGATGACGTGGCCCATAGTAATCGTGTGCCAGTTGATGCACAAATTCGTGGGCCATAATGGTGACAACCCGATTGCGGGGCAGATTGGCGCATGTAAAAACTTGCACCATACGCCGGTTGGTGTAGGCAATGCCGTGCAAGCCACATCCTGCTTCCAGCCCGACATAGGCGTTGATGCGACCCGCTGGTTCATGCCCAAACCGACCCACTGTGTAGGCCAATGCCTGCTCCAGTTCAGCGGCCAGGCGAGCCTGGTCCTCAGCGTTAAAAAGACCGTCAGCGCTGATAACGTCTAGTCGATCACCCTGGATAAACTGCCCCACAATGGGGACGGGTGGTACCAACGATTCATCCGGGTTGGGACGTGCAAAGGGGTGCAGGCCGGTAACTGCATGCGGTGGCGCAATAATCGGGCGTGGGGGCGGTGTATGCCAGAACATGAGCAGAATCAGCAATGACACCAGCAAGGTGGGGCCAAGTGCCGCTCGCGGTATGCTTATGGATGGTAAGCGTATCATCGTCTCTTAAAGCCTGTGTTGGCAATGCGGGTGACCGCCCTCCTGGTACGGCGCGGGCGAGAGGCCCACGCTCTCAGGGTGACCCTTGCGGCAGAACAACGGTTGGATGATGACTCACCGCGTACCTCATGTCACTGAATGCGTAACTGATAGCTCGCCGGTTCGGTGGTGTGGGGTGTGGTGGCGGCTACCACCAGAATGGAGCGTTCGTGTGCATCCAACGTGATTATCGCCTGTCCTACGGCATCGGTAGGAATATCCTTGACACTCAGATAGCCATCGGCATCGGTGTGGATCAGGCGCAATTCCCAGGTTTGCGGCAACTCACCATCAATGCGGGCAAAGCCTTCCGCTTGCCAGTGACCGTACCCTGCCTCGACATCATCCTCTAGCACACACTGCGCCTCAACGGTACTGCTGCAAATGCTGATATTGTCTACCAGCAAACCCGGCGCATTAAAGGCATCATCACTGATTTGCCAGAAACGCAGCAGGATTGGTTGACCAACGTATGGTGACAGATCCATCGTCTCTGTCACCCAGCTACCACGTACGCTGCTACTGGTGTCGATGCCAGGCGCACCACTGACACCGTTAAGACCGTTTCCATAGTTTGCGCCATGTGGATCTTCATTGGTGGTATGCATTCCTGGCAGGGTCTGCCAGGTTGCACCATCATCGACCGAAACGCTGACGAAAGCATAATCGTAATGCTGTTCTAGCTCATACCAGGTATCAAATCGCAACACAGCGCCGTCTAGCCCTTCCAGGTTCACGGGGTGGGTCAGCGTAGATACGCTGTTATCGCCGCGTCCGCTCCACCAGGCATACGTATCATGAGGTTCAGTGCCCACCAGACTCACACTGGTAGCACCATCGAATTCAATGGTTAGCGGGCCATCGGGCAGCGCATAGTAGTTCACCCCAAACTGATACACGCTACCCTCTGTCGTGCCCATGTTCAGCAGGCGCGGTGTCACCGTAGTTGGCAACCATGCTGGCTCGCCAGGGCTTGCAGGGTAACTGTAGCGCCCGTCGGCTAGTTGCGGATCATTCAGCACATTGGCCAGCGCCCAATCCGCAAACAGTGCGCCAAAGCTGGTAATCTCTGGACGGGTACGAGCCGCCAGATCCACAAAGGCATCCAGATTGTTGCCCGCATCAGCACGGATGAGATCGACCAGTCCTTCTTCGCCCGTGTACTGGGTGTAGATATAGCGCATAAAAAGATTGGCCGCGCCATAGTGAGCGATTGACCGTTCTGGTACTTCCGACCAGGCCGTAAGCTGGACATTCGGGTTGGCAAGATAGGCCATCACAAAGCCATGGGTAACAAAGCCGTTCAGATCTTCAGACAACGTGGAGCAACCTTCGTTAAACCAGATGGCGGCATTGCGCTGCTCGTTCCAATGAATCATATGCTGGAATTCGTGGGCCAGCACTTGTAGATAACTGGGGTTGGCTGGATTGACGCTCTCCACGTTCATAAAAAACATCTCGCGCTCGTTGCTAAAACGGTTGACACTGCGAGGAACCGAATCGCGTGAGGAAAAATAGCCTGCAACGCCACCACCAGGACTGCGCCCATTCAGAATCGTGATCCGCAGATCACCATCGACGCCGGGCTGCAACTCGGAGCCGAACAGTTCACGTGTGCGCGGATAGATCTGCTCCTCAAATACCTGGGCGGCACGTTCCAGGTCAGCCGGATCAATCAGCAGTCCCTGTTCAACATACATGAGTGCCACTGGCCCCGCATAGCGTAGCTCGGCGGTCACGGTATACGTACGATTGGTAGCCGTGCTTGTCACCCAGAATTGCTCCACATCACCGACCTGCACCTCCAGCGGTGTGGTGCGGGCGACAGCGGACGCATCCGTTATGCCACCCAGTGCCCGTGCCAGTTCGACTTGATCGCGGGGGGTGCGTTGGAGAGCGACGCTTAATGCTGCCACTTTGTCTGCCGCGATCTCGGTGTCAGGTTGCGCAGAAGTGGCAAGATCGGCAAGTTCGGCAGTTGCGATTAGCTCTGGATCAGGGAGATTGAATGTAGTGTCTGTGGGTAGTAACACAGCGGTAGCCGACGGATCGGGTATGGCGGTAGCGAATGCAGCCTCTGACCGGGTGGGGATGGAAGTGGGCGGCGGAAGCGTCGGTTGCTGTGCAAGAGACTGGACACCCGGCGTACTACAGGCCGTGAGCAGGATAACAATCAATAACAGAAAGATATACTTATGCATCAGGTTACGATCTCGATCTGGTTTCCAACGGAATGTATACCAATCACGGCAGTGCAAAATCTGCACAGCGGGCAACGATACACTTCCAGAACAGTTTGTGATTGGTGACAATAGGTGGCTCTATGCATAGCCCTGCATCTTCGGTGGCATGCTTCAATCTCGTTGTCCTCCTAAAAGTAGGAGTGACGCGATAGGCGGCATTTTGCTGTTATCGGTTGGTTCAAGCGTATGCCACTGCGTATGTCCTATTGAGAAGCGACTCGTTGTTCAGGCTTATTATCAGCATGACCAGTATACCAGATAGTGGCCTGTGGTGCGTTGGTGATGATGGCGGTCGCGTGCAATATCTCTTTCAAGACACGAGGTACGCGGTAGAATCGCCCGGCCCGTGAACGGGCGGGCAACGTGGAAGCAACACCCGCCTGCGCGGGCTGCTGCTACTACACAGGCCACGCAGGTGGCCTTTGCACCGGTCGTCCGATGCTTCAGGGGCCGGGCGACGCGCCCGGCCCCTGAACGGGCGGGCAACTGGGGGCGACGCCCGCCTGCGCGGGCTAACACCCAGGCCATGCAGGTGGCCCTGGCACGGGTAGCCCGATGCTTCCGCGTCCGGGCGGGCTGACATATAGGTCACACAGGCGACCTTTGCACCGGTCGCCCGACGCTTCAGCGTCCGGGCGCACGTCGCCCGGCCCCTGAACGGGCGGGCAACGCGGGAGCAACGCCCGCCTGCGCGGGCTAACACCCAGGCCACACAGGTGGCCCTGGCACGGGTAGCCCGACACTTCCGCGTCCCGGCGGTTCAGGCTTCAGCCTGGTCTAGCTCCGTGCAGACTGAAGCCTGAATTCCATGTTTATCATTACAATAGGTGTGCTATACTTACCGCCTATTCACCGCTTTCCCATACCAGGTAATGTATTGAGCGACTCAGGCACCCACCGCCGAGGCAATAAGGGTGCGTGAGGGTGATTGCTCCTGTAAAATGCGCTCTTCGACCAGACGTGCTGAGAGTAACACCAGCGGTAGCCCCGTCCCTGGATGCGTACTCGCGCCGACGAAATAGAGATTGCCATAGCGGGCGTGCCGATTCTGCGGGCGCAGGTAGCCGACCTGCAAGAAGTTGTGACTCAAACCAAACGCCGAGCCTTTTGCCAGATTCAAGACCTTGTGATAGTCGTCAGGGCCAATTGTCTCTTCAAACGTAATCCGGCCAGAAAGATCACTTATGCCCATATCGGTCAGACGTTTGAACACTGCTGTTCGCGCCCGCTCCCTGAGCAACGTCCAGTCCTGTGGCTGCCGCTCGTTCAGATGCCCAACTGGTACCAGTACCATGATACTATCGCCGTCGGGCGGTGCCATGCCCGGATCAGTGCGGGTCGGCGCACAGATGTAGAAAGAGGGATCGTCTGGCAAGGTCAGGTCACGAAAGATGCGGTCAAACGACGCCCGATAGCGATGCTCTGCCAGGAAGACATTGTGATGATGCAGCGCCTCGACGCGTCCTCCCTTCACACCCCAGTAGAACATCAATGCCGAAGACGTATAGCGCTTGCGGTTGAGACGCGCCTGTGTACCATCCTCCGGTAACAAATCGCTGTAGACATAGGGCAAATCCGCGTTGGCAATAATGACGTCACTCTGAAGTTGCTCGCCATTATCCAGCACCACGCCCGTTGCCCGCGTGCCGTTGACCGTAATTTTGCGCACTGGCGTGTTATAGTGGATGGACACACCCACTTTTTGTGCAATCGCTGCCAGGCTCTCGATCACCCGATACATGCCACCGCGTGGAAACCAGACGCCATCAGCCAGTTCGGTATACTGCAAGAGTGAATACGTTGCCAATGCATCGTAGGGACTCACACCTAAATACATGTTCTGGAAGGTGAAAGCGGCGCGCAGTCGTGGATCATGAAAATAGTGGGACGTATTATCGTAATGCTTCATCAGCGCTTTCAGTTGAATGATCAGTGGTAAGTTAGCCGGGCTAAAATAGTCGAACAGTGACTTGAAGTTGCGCCCGACAAAGCGATCCAACGAGACGTGATAGTGCCGATAACCCTCGCTTAGAAAGCGCAGAAAAGCCCCGAAGGAGCCTGGCTCAATTGCCTCTAACTGCTCGCGCATACGGATCAAATCGGGCGTAAGGTCAAGGGTCTGGTTATCGTGAAAATGAACGCGATAGGTCGGATCGAGATGAACGAGATCGAGATGATCGTCCATCTTCTCGCCCAGTGCGGTATAGGTCTCTGCAAAGACAGCGGGCATCAAAAAAAGGGTTGGCCCCATATCGAACCGGAAGCCGTCTTTCTCCAGCATACTGGTACGCCCACCCGGACGTGCGTTTTTTTCGAGGATCGTTACCTGGTATCCATCACGTGCAAGACGTGCAGCAATTGCCAGGCCACCGATACCGGCACCTATGACCAGAGCGGTATTCATGGGAGGTTACTCCTTATGCATGATTCAAAGCGAGCCATAGGCTCTTACCATTGGTCGTAACACCTTCCGGCGGCAAAAGTCGCTAGAATGGTCTGGTGGTAGAACAATGAGCAAAGGGACAGGCGAATTTGAACCATGTATTCGTGGTAGAATTGTTCTATAGGTAAAATTATAGTATGATATAAGAATGTTGTCGAGTGATAGAAGTTACACCACCAGACTCTACACCAGCGCCAGATCTTGAGGTGACAGCGCCATAAGTCGGGCAATGCGCTGCTCTGTTTCCGGGTGAGTGCGGAACAAGGTGGCAATAGCCCCGCCACTCAGTGGATTAATGATGTATTGGTGCGAAGTAGCCGGGTTGACCTGCATCGGCATATGGTGTACCGCATCCTCGATCTTGCGCAGCGCGGTTGCCAATGGTTGTGCCTGGCCCAGAATGCGCGCGCCTGTGGTGTCGGCGCTATACTCACGTGAACGCGAGATCGCCATCTGGACAATCAGCGCCGCAATCGGGGCCAGAATAATTAACAGGATAGCGCCAAGCATCTCGCCGATGCCCCCACCATCTTCTTCATCCCCGCCGGACAATGCATTGAACAACATTGTCCACTGCGCAATATCGGCAATCATAGTGATTGCGCCAGCTACCGTAGCCGCAATGCTCGAAATCAGCGTGTCGTAGTTTTTAATGTGAGCCAGTTCATGCGCAATCACGCCCGCCAGTTCATCACGGTTGAGCATATGCATAATGCCTGTTGTCACCGCCACAGCACCTCGGCTGGGACTACGACCGGTAGCAAAAGCATTGGGTGTCGGGCTATCGATGAGGTACACACCGGGCATGGGGAGACCAGCCCGTAACGCCAGTGTCTCCACAATGTCATACAATTCCGGTGCTTCGGCCGCACTGACAGGGTGGGCACCACTGAAGCGCAACGCCAGTGTGTCGGAAAACCACCATGCACCCATATTCATCACGACAGCGAAACAGAAAGCGATCACCATGCCTGTTTGCCCACCCAGAGCCGAGCCAATAAGCACAAACAGGGCTGTGAGCGCTGCCAGCAACAACCCGGTTTTGAGCGTGTTTCCCATAGGTAGCTATCCTCGGTTTTGTCGGGTGGCCCGGCCTGGGCCAGGTCACCCATTTCTGTTTGACAATCGTTCTCCTGGACGTGGAGCGTTGGTATTCGTCGGTGGCAGTACTACCACAATGGGATGAGAAGCGCCGCACCCACGCTGAACCGTCGACGCATACCAGGCATAGCAGACCGGCTCTTTAGCACCGATCCGTAACATGAGCGTGTGTGGGGCTTCACCACTCACATTTCTCCCCGTCCCCGCTTGAGCGCCTGAACGCTTGAGCGCCTGAGCGCTTGTCCGCTTGAGTACCTGAGCGCTTGAACGCTTGAACGCCTGAACGCTTGAACTGCTGCCGCCCTCGATAGACCTGGTTAGACCGGCTTTTAGAGACTATCCTTCACAATCTGTGCAATATCAGTTGGCAGTTTAGCGACCTTCACGCCTACCGCTTCGAGCGCAGCGATTTTTTCCTGTGCTGTTCCCTCGCCGCCGCTAATGATCGCCCCCGCATGCCCCATACGTTTGCCGGGAGGTGCCGTCTGGCCGGCAATGAAGCTTACGACGGGCTTGGTGACGTTTTCCTTGATAAAAGCCGCTGCCTCTTGCTCGGCTGAACCACCGATCTCGCCGATCAACACAATCGCCTCGGTCTTGGGATCGGCCTGGAACATGGTGAGAACATCAATGAAGTTGGTACCGATAATCTGGTCGCCACCAATGCCGATACATGTGGTCTGTCCCAGGTTAATGCGGGTCAGGGCATCAATCACCTCGTAGGTCAGCGTCCCACTTTTAGATACCACCCCTACCGGGCCAGGCATAGCAATATTCCCAGGAATAATACCTACTTTTGCCTCGCCAGGGGTCAGCAGTCCTGGACAGTTCGGGCCAAGCAGCCGCACGCCACACTCTTGGACGTAGCTGTAAGTGCTGACCATATCGAGTGCCGGGACACCCTCCGTAATACACACAATCAGCGGAATTCCGGCGCCGGCTGCTTCGCGCACGGCGTCGGCGGCAAAACCGGCTGGCACATAGATGATCGAAACATTTGCGCCCGTCTCTTTGACTGCTTCATGCACGGTGTTAAACACTGGCACCGTATTGTCAATCGCCTTCTGCCCGCCACGCCCCGGTGTAACACCAGCCACCACATTGGTTCCATAGGCAATCATCTGCCGGGTATGGAACTCGCCTTCTCGTCCCGTAATGCCCTGCACCAGCAGGCGCGTGTTTCTGTCAACCAGGATGCTCAAAGTGATCCTCCCTTTTCATGTTGTACACAACGTACCGATCCGAAACTCAAGAATATCAATCATTAACACGAGTTACACGGTCGCTCAAACAAAACATCTTTTTCGCCTCTGTTGAAGGCGAAAAGGCTATCTGACAATTCTACTGCATAACGCGTGTCCTTAATAGATATGCGCAGGTGGTGATAAACTGGTGCGTATGCTGTTGGCTGCTTGCACCATTTGCACGCCCGCACTGGAACCAATCCGGGTTGCACCAGCCATCATGAGCGCATATGCATCGTCCAGGGTGCGAATACCACCCGAGGCCTTGACTCCAACCGATGGGCCCACAATGCGAACCATAAGTGCAACATCGTCTGCCGTTGCGCCGCTACTGGCAAAGCCGGTGCTGGTTTTAACATAATCAGCGCGAACACTCCATACCAGCAGACAGGCGGCGATCTTCTCATCATCATTCAGCAGCGCGGTTTCAATAATAACTTTACACGTTGCGCCCTGGGCATGGGCGGCTTCAACCACTGGCGTCAGATCATCCAGCACATAGGCGTAATCACCGGCTTTCAGCCGTCCTACCGCCAGCACCATATCGACCTCATGCGCCCCATCTATCAATGCCTGGCGCGTCTCATAAACTTTGGTGGCCGTTGTCGTTGCGCCCAGCGGAAAGCCTATCACGGTGCAGATCAGCACGTTGCTATCGCCCAGCAGTTTGTTGCACAGGGACACATACGCCGGATTGACACACACGCTGGCAAATCCATAGGCCCGTGCTTCGGCACACAGTTGCTCGATCTGGGCGGGTGTGGCATCGGCTTTGAGCAACGTATGGTCGATCAGCGGCGCAATCGGCATGTGCAACTGTACCAGCGATTGATCAGGAACGTATATCGTGTGGGTTTGCAGCCGCTGCGCTATCTTTGTGGAAATACCGGGTGCTGTCTGGAGGATGTGTACCATCTGCGCAATACGATTGTCTGTGATCACGACATCACCTGCTCCATTATTGGATTACCGCGACCTATACCAGGGCGGCCTGAACCACTGTGTTACAATCTCACCATATGTTCCATGTTCCTCCACTACCAGTGAACAATGTGTCTCTCGCGCTTGTACAAAGATAACCAGCCGATCCTGCACGAACAGGTATGTTGGGACAATCAGACTGATCGATCATCTTTTTGATACCAAAAACTAATTTCCCTATTGTAGCACAGGTTCGATCAATGTCGGTTGTCGATGAGCGTCACGTAACCGTTCAGGGGGACTTTCGCCAACGGGGGTTGC
>CALANA010000185.1 GCA_937925925.1 uncultured Chloroflexales bacterium
GGGATACCTGGAACCGCGACTACTGGGCTACCAGTTGACGCCGGACGGGTATGAACGGCTAACGCCGGACGACCGCGGCTGGCTGTGGCTCGAGTCGGTGCAGATCGGGGTCGGTCTGCGTGACCAGCGGGTGGTGTGCTACGATGCCGCTGGGCAGGCAATGGGGGACTATCCGAGTGTGCAGGCAGCCCGTGTGCTGGCCGAAACGCGGGTGCGGATGGAGGAGCAGGCGCGTAACGACGCCGAGACCCGTGCTGCCGCAGCCGAAGCCCGTACTCGTGCCGAGGAACAGGCCCGTGCTGATGCCGAAGCTCGCGCGCGGGCCGAGGAACAGGCCCGCGCCGCAGCCGAAGCTCGTGCCCGGGCTGAGGAACAGGCCCGTGCTGATGCCGAAGCTCGCGCGCGGGCCGAGGAACAGGCCCGCGCCGCAGCCGAAGCTCGCGCACGGGCCGAGGAACAAGCCCGCGCCGCAGCCGAAGCTCGCACTGTCGAAGCCGAAGCTCGTGCGCGGGCTGAGGAACAGGCACGAGCAGCAATCGAAGAGCGTATGCGGCTACTGGAGGCGGAA
Source organism: uncultured Chloroflexales bacterium (assembly GCA_937925925.1). Taxonomy (GTDB): domain Bacteria; phylum Chloroflexota; class Chloroflexia; order Chloroflexales; family Chloroflexaceae; genus CAKZQX01. Next base: position 569 of record CALANA010000185.1, read on the forward strand.
CTACAGCGTCTGCGTGAGCAGGGATAGTCCTTTACATACGTCATGATAGACAGCAATACGCGACTAGTGGCTCGGCTTGCAGGGTTACGTGTCCTCATTATTGGTGATGTATCGCTCGATGAGTATATTTTTGGCCGGGCGACACGTCTTTCACGCGAAGCTCCTGTGCCTGTACTGGAATGGATGCGACGAGATATTATTCTCGGTGGTGCCGCCAATCCTGCACGTAACATTGTGGCTTTAGGCAGCAGCGCTATTCAGATAGGTATTGTTGGAGCCGACACTGAAGGTGAACAACTGCGCACGGCATTACACGCAGTTGGCATTTCCGGTACTGGTTTGATAACGATAGCGGGACGACCCACAACAGTAAAGACACGCATTCTGGCACACGAACCACCACGTTTACCACAACAGGTCGCTCGCCTTGATCGTCTTGAACGTAGCCGTCTGGCTCCTGACGATGAACAACGTATCATAGATGTGCTGGCTGAACACGTTCCTCTAGTTGATGCCGTTCTTTGCTCGGATTACCAATTGGGGTTACTTACACCCAATGTTGTCGATGCAATGCGATCGTTGTGTCAGCGCTATGGTGTGCTATTGACGGTAGATGCCCAGGGCAATTCACACTACTATCACGGTGTAGATCTGTTTCGCTGTAATAATACCGAGGCGGCGGCAACCCTGGGACGTTCATTGTCCACCGAAGCGGATTTTCACAAAGCTCTGGTAGAGCTACAACAACGACTTCAGGCACGTCTTATCATTGTTACCCGCGGGCCAGATGGTCTATCATTACTCGGAACACAAGCGGAATACACACATCTGCCAGCAACAGTTGTGAGTGAAGTGTATGATACGACAGGGGCTGGAGATACGTTTATTGCAGTAACAACGCTGGCACTGGCAGCAGGATTGGAGCCGCTTGTAGCTGCACGCCTGGCCAACACTGCCGCCGCACTCGTCGTGCGTAAACTGGGCAATGCAGTAGTCACGCCAGGCGAGTTACACCAGGCATTCAATGCCGGGTATGTCCTTTGAACTCAAGTAGGAACACAGCCTGAGCCACAAACTCTGGTGAAATGTGAAAATAGACATAGATTGCAATCTAAACAAGAATCACGAGACAGATGATCTGGTTGTGCCATAATGATCGGCACCAGATCTTGCCTGATTCCTACCTGGCACACTAGCAGCCATTATGACTCTGCCAGGGCGCTTTTGAATGCCTGAAAAGCTTCATCTTCGTCTTGATAAATCTCAGCGTATTGGGCCAGGCCAACCATGCGGAAAATCTTCTGAAAATGTTGTGATAATCCGCTGACGGCCAGTTTCTGATTATTACGATTGACTTCTGTCACAATCCCAATCAAAATCGCGATCCCAGCGCTATTGATATAATCATTCTGTCGAAAATTCAGCAAGACAGTTCGTGCGCCTTGTTCCGTCACCTGACGATAGGCATCATTAATTTTTTCTTCGGCAAATGTAGTAACATCACCCATCAGATCAATGATGGATACGCCTTCACGCTGACGAATGCTTACATTCAGTTCGTCCTCTAGCATGCGAACTTTTCTCCTTGTAAAATACATAGCCACAACCGTAGAGGGTTTAATATTTATGCTGATAATTGTTCAAAACAGATAAGTCAGCGTGTATACAATGGTCGAATACGTCATTGCAGATCGGGATACTACTGAATTGGATATACTATACATGTATATGAATTTTCTCTATCAATGACAGATAATCCGTCTGAGCCGGTGGCGTTAGCCACAAGCGTGTTATCGATACAATGTAAATCGAAAACAGTTGCCATCCTGTGCATCTGGCAAAAAACCAGCCTCATCCATCAATTGCTCGATCAGCAGCAATCCCATACCACGCATTGATCCAAGCCCGGCAATTTTCTCGGCTGTGGTTAATGGCGTTGTAGTACATGCATACCGTTTTAAGCCCTGATCATGGATTTGAATGATCAAGCGTTCATGATCGTAGATACAGGCTATATGCACACGTAATCCCGGCGTCAGTAAATTGCCATGCTCGATGGCGTTAATACACGCTTCGCTCAACGCCGTTTTGAGATCCTCAACACGTTCTGGGGAAAAGCCCAGTCGTAGGGCAAAGACAGCCACGGCATCGCGTGCAATGATTTCATAGCCGAGTTCACTTGGTATCGAAAGCTCCATACTTGCAGAATGATATGTTGTTTTCATCGTTCAAGGTGGATTACCATACGCACTTGATTACCTCCGCTTGGTGCTGTTGTAAATTCGACTTCATCCACCAATTCACGGATCAACCAGATGCCCCAACCGCCTTTATCATCCTTATCGAGAATATCTTGAATTTGCGGAATGCGGGTTGTACTGTGTTGATCAAGCATCTGTCGTCCTTGATCGGCCACACTTACAATCAATTCGTCATCCCGAACAGTCAAGAGAACAACGACCTTCATGGCCGCATCGTGTTGATTACCGTGTTCAATCGCATTGGTTACAGCTTCACTTACGGCTGTTTTGAGTGCATCTACACGATCACCATGAAATCCCATACGCCTGGCAAGCGAAGACGCGGTATCCATTGCCACCCGTTCATAGCCAAGCCTGCTCGGCAGACGCAACTCGATGATCTTTTCCAGGGGTCTCATTTCTGACTGATTGTTGCTCATGCCCGCGTCACCTGTCCATATATTTTGTCAAAATGTATTTATCGTCGCATTCACGTATGGGTATCCATCATCATAAGTGCTACACCTCATTCCCGCGCATTCCGCTGTGCTGCAACTGGATGCAACCCGGAAAAGAGGTGTGTGACAATGATCATAGATGCTATCACGCACCTGACGGCATTATTGTACAGGTTCATCTTAGCACACTTCCTGACAATGATGCAATAGGACTGAAGTTCGATTAACGGCTCCTATCTTCGTTGTATCCATGCGCCAGCACGGACGATCGTGTTCATAGCGGAATATTGCCATGTTTGCGAGCAGGTAGGCTCTGACGTTTTGTCCGTGCCAGACGTAGCGCACGAATCAGCACCTTGCGCGTCTCACGTGGCTCAATGACGGCATCGATGTAGCCACGTTCGGCAGCGACGTAGGGATTGGCGAAGCGACTCTGGTAATCCTGGGCGAGTTCGATCTGGCGAGCGGCCGGGTTTTCAGCTTCGCTGATTTCTTTGCGAAAGATAATGCGCACTGCGGCTTCAACGCCCATCACCGCAATTTCCGCCGTAGGCCAGGCAAAGTTAAAGTCCGCCCGAATATGTTTGCTGGCCATCACATCATAGGCACCGCCATAGGCTTTGCGCATAATAACGGTGAGTTTCGGCACAGTCGCTTCGCAGTAGGCATAGAGTAACTTGGCCCCATGGCGAATAATACCACCATACTCTTGCTGGGTACCGGGGAGAAATCCGGGGACATCGACCAATGTCACCAATGGAATATTGAAGGCGTCACAGAAACGCACAAACCGCGCCCCCTTGATTGAACTGTCAATGTCGAGTGTACCAGCAAGGTAAGCGGGTTGATTCGCTACCACACCGACTACATGCCCATCGAGACGGGCAAAGCCGATCACAATATTGCGTGCCCACAGCGCCTGCACCTCGAAAAAGAATCCATCATCCACAATCGCCTCAATAGCGGTGGTGATATCATATGGGCGACGGGGATTATCGGGGATTAATGTCTGTAAGGCGTCTTCCATCCGGTCAGGATCATCCTGGGGAGGCACATAGGGCGGGTCATCCATGTTATTTAAGGGCAAGAATGAGAGCAGTGTGCGCATCTGCTCGAAACATTCCAACTCATCATCAATGGCAAAATGGGCCACACCGCTGCGGCTATTGTGGATCATCGCACCACCGAGTTCCTCGAAGCCTACTTCTTCGCCAGTCACGGTTTTGATTACATCTGGCCCGGTAATATACATTTGCCCGATACCTTTAACCATCATAATGAAGTCGGTCATGATCGGGGAATAGACCGCCCCACCAGCGCATGGCCCGGCGATGATCGAGAGCTGCGGAATGACACCACTACTCATGACATTGCGATAGAAAATCTCGGCATATCCACCGAGCGCCACAACACCCTCCTGAATACGGGCACCACCACTGTCATTAATGCCAATACACGGGACTCCCATCCGCAGTGCTAGATCCATGACTTTGCAAATCTTCTCGGCGAAGACCTCGCCGAGCGATCCACCAAAAATGGTAAAATCCTGGGCAAAGATACATACTGCACGGCCATCAATGGTACCATGACCAGTGATGACACCGTCACCCAGTGGTTTACGGCGTTCCATGCCAAACGCACTGGTACGATGGACCGCGAAGGCATCCAATTCAACGAACGAATCCGGGTCGAGCAGGGCTTCAATCCGTTCGCGAGCCGTTAACTTTCCGCGCTCGTGCTGCTTCTGGGCCGCCTTGGGATCGGTTGTGGTTGCCTGCTGACGCCGCTGCTGGAAATCGATGATTTTCTCAGCGGTGGTTGTAGTGGTCAAAGACATTACACACTCCTCAATGTATGGTTCAGGCTATGAAAAATGCGATAACACATATATAACAATCATTGCTTCCATATGCGCCGATTCGTGCATATATGCGCCAGATACTATCAAGATTATCGTAACCGTTCAGGGCACTATTCGCCAGTGAGCGGTGCGGGGGCCTGCGCCCCCATGAAACTCTCTTCGCGGCCTGTTGTGGCGGCAAAGTCGTCACAACAGACCGAAAAAGAAACGGCTGAAGGGGTACTGCGTCTCCAAACCATCCCACATCTGCATGGTTACCGTGTCATGGTATGATATGGGCCAGGTACCGTCCAGGTTGAACAGGCCAAGTATAGCATACTTGTGACTACTGTCGAACCCGATGGGCACGCAGGACGGCCCAGGTAAAACAGGGTACCGCCACCAGGATGCGACGCCAGCGTTGGGGTTGATGGCATAGACGATAGAGCCATTCTAGCCCCATACGGCGAATCCATCCGGGTGCAAGCGGGGCGCGCCCCGCCAGATAATCAAACACCCCCCCCACACCTATAGCCACAGGAATACGCAAAAATGGCTGGTTGCGGGCAATCCAGAGATCCTGGGCAGGATGCCCATAGGCCACGAGCAAGACATCGGGCCGGACGGCGGCAATGATCTGGCGCAGGAAAGGCTCGTGTCGTGGAGCAGGTGACCCGGCAAAACAACCAGCAATCACTAGCCCTGGTGACTGAGCAATCAGCACAGCCGCAGCCTGTTGGGCTACTCCGGGCGCAGCTCCTAACAGAAAGAGCCGATACCCCTTTTGCGCGGCTAATTCGGCAATTCGGCGTGTCAATTCTACTCCTGTGACACGCCCGCGTAATGGTGTTCCTTGCCATCGGGCTGCCAGCAGCACACCAAACCCATCCGGCGTTGCCAGATCGGCCTGCAGCAGCACGCGCTGAAATTCAGGGTTATGCTGCGCTTCCATCACAAATTCCGGGTTCACCGTCACCACCTGGTGGGGTTGGCTCTGCTGAAGAAATGTTGCAACCTGTGCCAGTGCCTCGTCTAGCGTGAGATTGTCGATCGGGACACCCAGAATCACAACACGTTCTGGTCGTATGTCAGCCATAAGCTTGCTCTACCACGTTCGTAACTGGAGGACAGATTCCATCCAGTCCCTCTCTCTCTCTATCAAATGCCATTATAGCGTAGAATGGAATTGGTGCGCACCGTGCTATAATAGACAATCAATAACACAAATAGAGGAGTTGTTATGTTCCGTTCGCACACCTGCGGCGAACTACGCCCTGAACACGCCGGGCAGGAAGTGATACTGGCGGGTTGGGTACACCGTCGACGGGATCACGGCCCGCTCATTTTCATTGATCTACGTGACCGTTATGGATTAACCCAGGTGGTGTTCGACTCAGCAACCGCGCCTGAGGCGCATGGGATTGCATCCGAGTCACGGCCTGAATATGTGCTGCAAGTGCGTGGCCTGATTGGGCGTCGTCCTGAAGATTCGATCAATCCTGAGTTACCTACTGGCGCGATCGAAATGCATGCCGTTGTGGCAACGATTCTCAATCCTGCTCTGACACCACCGTTGTCTATTGCCCGTGAAGGCGGCGAAGAAGAGGCATTGCGCCTCAAATATCGCTATCTTGATCTACGGCGCGAGCGTATGCAGCGCAATATGCGGTTGCGCCATCGCGTGATCAAGTTTATGCGCGATTTTCTGGATCGAGAAGGATTCTTAGAGATTGAGACGCCGATCCTCATCAAATCGACGCCTGAAGGTGCGCGTGATTACCTGGTACCCAGTCGTCTGTATCCTGGTAAATTTTATGCGCTGCCCCAGAGTCCCCAGCAACTCAAACAACTGTTGATGGTTGCTGGCTATGATAAATACTTTCAGATTGCCCGTTGCTTTCGTGATGAAGATCAACGCGCTGACCGCCAGCCTGAATTTACGCAACTCGATCTGGAAATGAGCTTTGTGGAGCAAGAAGATATTCTCAACCTGATCGAGCGTCTGCTGGTAGAACTGGTGCGCGAGGTGACACCGCACAAGCGCCTGATGACGCCCTTTCCCCGGCTAACGTATGCCGAGGCGCTGGAGCGTTATGGTACGGATAAGCCGGACCTGCGCTATGCCCTGGAGTTGGTTAATCTATCCGATATTGTGGCCGATACGCAGTTTCAGGTGTTTAAGTCGGCGCTTGAGCAAGGCGGTCAGGTCAAGGGGGTACGTATTCCTGGCTGTGGTAGCTATAGCCGGAAACAATTGGATGAGTTGACCGAACTGGCTCGTAGTGCTGGAGCAAGAGGGTTGGCATGGGTTACACTGCCATCTGATGCGACGGCAGCACCACGTTCGTCGTTTGGGCGTCTGGTTACCACCACCGAGATGAACAACATTATTGACCGCATGGGCGGGCAACCGGGCGATTTGTTGCTGCTGCTGGCGGATCGGGCGGAGGTGGTCGCAACGGGACTGGATCGCCTGCGGCGCGAATTTGCTACCCGGCTCAACCTGGCTGACCCACAGCTCCTATCATTCGTCTGGATCATTGAATTTCCGCTGCTGGAGTGGAACAAAGATGAGCATCGCTGGGACGCAGTTCATCACCCTTTTACGGCCCCACTTGATGCCGATCTCGCTATGTTGGCAAGTGATCCGGGGCAGGTACGGGCACAGGCTTACGATGTGGCCCTGAATGGCTATGAAGCTGGTGGCGGTAGTATTCGTATTCATCAACGCTCCATCCAGCAACAGTTGTTTCAGTGTCTTGGTATGAGCGCGGAGATAGCACAGGCACAATTTGGACATCTGCTTGAGGCGTTTGAATATGGAGCCCCGCCCCATGGTGGGATTGCACTGGGTCTCGATCGGCTGATCATGCTCCTAGCTGACGAAATAACGATCCGGGAGGTGATGGCTTTTCCTAAAACGCAGCAAGCTGTGGATTTGCTCACGAATGCACCATCAACCGTGGATGAACAACAGTTACAGGATTTGCAGATCATGATATGTAAAAAACCAATGTAGCCTGCGTTTTTTAGGCACACTATAGTACGATCCAGTGCCGTAGATTCTTTGCGAAAACCGCCGGAAATATGGGACTCAAATGGTGCCAAATGCGCTATACTATGTGTACCCGTCATCAATGACCTCTGTGCCGGAATGAACAACAATTCCTGTGCCGCGTATCTGGGAAAGGGGAACCAGCCGATGTCAAAGCGCATCTTGATTGTAGACGATGACGTCAACATTCGGCGTATTGTTACGTTAGCTCTGACCGAAGACTCGGCGTATATTGTCAACTCGGTGTCTTCGGGTGAAGCCGCATTATTGTACATTTCACGCCAGCCAGTCGATCTCCTTTTTACGGATATCAAAATGCCTGGTATGGATGGTCTTGAGCTTGTCCGTCGTGTCCGTGAATTAGACCCGAAAACAGCCGTGATCGTGTTTACGGTCAGTCCCCAGGATCTGACGCCCAGTCGAGCGGAAGAACTGAAGGTCGACTGTTTGTTGGAAAAACCAGTTGCGCCCGATCAGTTGCGCCTGGCCGTCGATCTCTTACTCGATCCATCGCGTCTGACTGCTTCTGCTGAGAAGTCGGTGCAACCGGCTGAGGTGACACGCGCTGCGCCAGCGACGGTTGCCGCTCGCCCCCGATCACGCGAGACATCACCCCTGAGTCAGGCGATTGCGCAATATAAAAAACGTGAAACGGCCCCTCTGGAACCAGCGCCAATCGCGGTACGTCTGTCGCCAGGAGGACGAGGAGGTGCCGGGCGCTACTATACGGAGCAGCAGATTGAGGCGATGCGGGCTGCGCTGAAAGAACTGGCGATGGAACCGGGCGTTCACAGTGCGCTGCTGGCTGATATGAGCGGGATTGTCCTGACCCATTGGAGCCGCTATCGTGATATCAATGTCACCGTTGTGGCCGCACTTGCGGCTGGTAACTCGCTGGCGCTGGCGGAGATTGGGCGTAATATGGGTCAGCGTCAACCAGGGCGACTGGTTATTCAAGAGGGGGAGGATCAGAGTTTGTTGATGGCACATATGGATGATCTGTTGCTGTTGCTGGCCCTCAGTGCTGATACTTCGCTGGGATGGGCGCGCATTGCGACCTTGCGGGCTTGCGATGAGATTTTACGCATCTCCCGTGGTGAGTAATACTCGGTGCCAGCGGTAACCGGAAAGCTATGACCGATCAATTTTTTGAGTATCAACGCCGCGCACTGGGCGTATTGCTGGCCTGGGGCGTTAGTAGTATGTTCAGTGGTGCGTTGCTCTGGTCTCGTCCTGATCCGCTGCTACGGCAGTCGGGTATCCAGTGCCTGGTCTGGGGGGCAATTGATATGGCACTGGCACTGGCTGGTCGGCGGAGCGCTCGACACCAGGCAGTCCGCTATCAACAGGGTGAACTGGACAGCACCGCTGTGGAACACGCGGCGCGCACGTTACAGCGCATCCTGCTGATCAACGCCGGGTTGGATGTAGGCTATGTGCTGAGTGGCGTCTGGCTTATGCGCAGGTTTCGTCAACGCCGTGATCGGCAGGGAATGGGCCTGGGGATTGCGACTCAGGGATTGTTTTTGTTGCTATACGACAGCCTGTTTGCACTCCATTTACAACGTCGCTGGTTTGCTCGTGAACGGAGAATGTAAGAAATTCATGGTACCTCGGGCGCTTTTTCCGCTCCTCCAATGTCCGACCTGTGGGTCGAAGCAACTCTACGTTATCGATAGGGCAGTCTGTTGTGCGACCTGTGGCAGTGTCTATAACGTACGTGATGGGTATATTGATTTGATGCCACGCGGGAAGCAGTTTGCGTATGTGTCGAAGTATGTGGCGGAGGAAGAACAACTGGCCGAGGAACTCGATTATCGTGAGTTGGCACCACCGTTGCTGGCGGCTGGCGTGCGTAATCGGGCCCTGGCGCGATTACTCCAATTTCAGCCCGTTGATACTGTGCTGGACAATGGTTGTGGTACCGCCAAGTTTGCTGCCTGGAATGCCGATCGGGTGGCACTCATGGTGGGCAGCGACCCGGCGACACTCTTTGCTGATGCGGCTGTTGAACGGGTGGCACTGGCAAAATCTGATTCGCGGGTGCTGCCCTTTGTTGATAATAGCTTCGACAAAGCGTTCTCGATTGATGTCCTGGAGCATTTTCCACGTGACGTTATCGACGCGTATCTGCGGGAGACAGCGCGGGTGTTGCGTCCGGGTGGACGTTTCCTGGCTTTCTCAAATACGCGGGAACCTTCACGACTGCAGCCGCTGATTCATCTCAGTCGTCGCCTGGGGCAGTGGTTTGTGCGAGCGGGATGGTATGACTTTCAGCGCGAAGAACGGCGTAAATCGGATCACATCAAGGCTCTGGAGACCTGGGACGATGTGCTGGAAGCGATGGATCGAGCTGGTCTGCGTCCCGTACAGATTGTTTTCTGGAATACAGTTTTTACTTCTTTTGTTGAACATGTGGTGATGAAACTGGGCGAAGTGGTTCTGGGGCGATCACCCGTGCCCAACGCTGGCAAACCAGCGCAGGATACATCGCTGGCGACTGGAACGTTACGCGAAATTCATGCTCGCCAGCGTATGCGCCAACGCCTGGAACGCAAAGGGGTAGTTTACTACGCACTCCAGGTGATTACGCTGTTGATGGAGTGTGATCTGTGGCTGTTTGGCAGGATGCGCTGTGGGAACTACTTTATTGTGGTCGAGAAGCCCATTACTCGGACAGAGATATGACCATACGTGCGCTGTATGTTTCGCCAGTGGGTCGTGGTGGGGTTGATTTTGGTATTCAGAATATCACCCGCTCGGTGCGTGCGGCTGGATTAGGAGCCGAGTTGTTGCGCTTGCCAGAAATCTATAACTTCGCACCCTTTCTCATTCCCTATGGGTTGCCACAAGGATGGTGGCGTGGGTTCAATGTGGTACAGGGGCGCTCGCGGGTGGGGTTTGCGCTCCGATCAACAGGGTTGCCCGTGGTGACAACGGTGCATCATCTGACGACTGATCCGGCTTTACGACCGTACAGTTCGTTAGCGCAGCGCCTGTTCTATCAATTGATCGAGTCACGTTATGATGGGTATTCGATTAAGCAGGCCGATGCAGTAGTATGCGTGAGCCGCTTTACGCAGCGCCAGGTTGAGCAAATCTATGGGCGCAAGGATACAGTGCTGATTTTTGATGGCATAGATACATCGGTTTTTAAGCCCACACCCGGCTTTGTACGCCGTGATGATGGCTTACCGGCCAGCATGGCTCGCATTCGGCTGTTATTTGTGGGTAATCGTACCCGACGCAAAGGGTTTGACTTGTTACCACAAATTATGGATCGGTTGCCTGCCGATTACCAGCTTTTCTATACCAGTGGATTTCAGGGTAGCCACGGCGCACCGCCCCATCCACGAATGACGCCGATCGGTGCGCCAGATCGTGCGGGTCTGGTAGCTGCGTATCAGAGTTGCGACTTGCTGTTGTTTCCTTCTCGTCTGGAGGGGTTTGGAATAGCACCCGCCGAAGCACTGGCCTGTGGGCGGCCAGTGGTGACCACCAATGCGGGTGCCTTGCCGGAAGTGGTCGATCACGGGCAGAACGGCTTTCTGGCAGCGTGCAATGATGTGACTGCTTTTGCCGATTATGTACGCACCCTGGGCGAGGATGCGGGGTTGCGCTACCGCTTTGGTGCGCATGGACGGGCGAAAGTTGTCCGCACCTTTGGTTATGATCAACTGGGGCAGAGCTTCAAGCAACTGTATGCACAACTGCCAGGTCTGTATGTTGACGGGTAGTGTGTCTCGTCGGGGTGTTGTTGAGAGGGTAATCCAGGGTGTATAATAGCTGTTGTTATATGTATCACAAGTGTCAGGTATGTTTCCCCGCTGCACATCGCTCAGCCGCACTGTCTAACACGCAACCAGATCTGACTGTGTGCCACCTGGAATATTGCGGCCATTCTGCGAAAGGATCATGTGGGTATCGTTTGAGTATGTAGCAGGTTCGCGGCGTATCTTCCACGTTCTAGCTGAGAACGTGGCGCAATGGAGTCGTTTGCAGAATATCATAATGACATCGGCGTCGAGGTTTAGAACCGATATGCACCAGATTGCGCCTCATGTAGTCTCGATCCGTTCCGATGCGGACATTATTGCGGCACGGATGGCTGCTCGTGATGTTGCCCGCAGTATGGGCTTTAGCGCGATTGATCAGGCGCGGATTGCTACGGCCACATCCGAACTGGCGCGCAATATTTTGTTGTACGCGGGCGAGGGCAGCGTCACGATCGCGCCGATTCGCCGTGATACGTTGTATGGCATTGAGATGATCTTTGAGGATCAGGGGCCAGGCATAGCCAATCTTGAACTCCTGTTAAGTAATGGCGATGCGACATCAATGATGTCTGGATTGGGATTGGCTGGAACACGACGACTGATGGACGAGATGGACATTCAGTCTGTTGTTGGGCAAGGAACGACCATTACATGCCGACGCTGGCGGCGTTAATGGCTTACACGCGATAGATAGCGACGTAACCGTGCCCAGAGTTCCTGCGCCTCATGCATACCGCATGCAGCCGCAACCAGGATGTAGAGTACACATCCTGCTCCCCCTACAACCACAAGCCATAGCAGTAACAGAATACTGTCGCGTTGCCAGGCATACTGACCAGTGAGCGCCAGAAACGGTAACCATGCGAGCGAATAATACTTCATCCCATACCAGAACAGCGCGACAACACCGGTTGCCAGCAGCGCCGCTCGTATAGAATGCCAGAGCCGGCGGTCGCGCCAGATACCGGGTTGTTGCCGTCCCAGCAAGATAAACAGGAGCAAGACCTCTACATTGTTGGCAAAACTGAAGGCCAGGGTCAGCATACTAACGCCACCGCCTAGCAGCAAAGCCAGGGTGCCAATGCTGAGATTCAGAGCAACCTGGAACAGCCCGATTAAAACGGGCGGCCAGGTTCTCTGCATAGCGTAGAAGGTACGAATAAGAATTTCTGAGGCAGCAAATGCTGGCAATGCCGTGGCATAGCCAAGCATCGGAGCCACCGTGTGCGCCAGTGATACCTGGTCAAACTCACCGCGTTGAAAGAGCAGGCGCACCAGGGGAATATTCAGGATGAGCAGGCCAGCGGTAGCCGGGAGCGTCAGGCACAGAATGATTGCCAGTGTTCGGCGCACACTTGCGTGCAGTTCGGTATGCTGCCCCTCGGCAATCAGCCGCGCCAGGCGGGGGAAGGCGACAGTACTCAAGCTCAATGCGAAGACCCCATAGGGCAATAACATCAACTGATAGGCATAGTTCAACCCGGCCAGTTGTTCAAAACCCAGCGCCAACCGGGTGGTTAACGCGGCCGTAATCAGCAGGCTGATCTGCGCCGCCGCCTGTCCAAAAACACGCGGAGTCATCTGCTGCGCTATTGTTTTGAGTTCCGTCACCTGCCGACCGAGCGTAATCTGCAAGCACATACCCATGCGCCACAGTCCTGGTAGTTGGATGAGCAGATACAACGCAGCTCCAATAATGACCCCCCAGCTCAAGCCCCAGACGCCCCACTGCGGTGCCAACAGCACTGCCCCGCCAATGATTCCCAGGTTGTAGATGGCCGGGGCCAGAGCGGGCAGGGTGAAGCGATCCTGCGCATTCAGGGCAGCCATTGCCAGACCACCCAGGCCGAGTAAAAGCGGTGAGAGCAGAAACAGACGAATAATCTGTGCTGTTAAAGCCACATCGGTGGCTGTACCACCAAAAATGCGGGCGGCCAGTGCGGGGGCCAGCAGCCATAGCACTGTACTGGCGAGCGCTAGCAGCAGCAATGCCCACGAAACCACTGCACTGGCGAGGTACCAGGCACGCTCGACCCCGTCGCGCTGCCAGACCTGGATAAAGACTGGAATAAAACTGCTGCCCAGGGCACCGCCAATGATCACCATGTAGAGTAGATCAGTGACCCGAAACGCGGCATAGTAGGCACCCAGGTCGGCACTGGTACCAAATTGCCTGGCAATTATCACATCGCGCCCCAGGCCAGTGATACGGCTGAGAACGTAGCCACTCATCACGATCATACTGTTGAAGAGCGGGCCACGTACCCGCCGGACAAGCAATGAGAGTTGCACAGGCTAGATCCTTCTGCTATAATTTTTCTTTAGGGCATGACTTACGCGGTTGTGTGAACACCACGTCCCTTCGCCTTCGCTCAGAGCTTGCCCTGAGCGCAGTCGAACGGGACAAGCTTTTGCGCCGGAGTTTACCCCTTCGACCAGGCTCAGGGCAGGCTCTGAGCGAAGCCGAATGGGGCAGCCTGGAAGCGACTCTCTTTTTCCACCCCATTTTCGCCGTAGGCGAAAATCTGGCGAAAAACAGAAACAATGTATCACTCGGCCGCAGACGAAAAGGCTATCTGACCATACCACCGCGTACGTCCTGATTATAACGTTATCCCAGGCACCACCACAGATGGGGTGCATCAATTCACCGCCCCTTAACCAAGTATAGTTCTCACAAGCGGTTTCGGCAATACCTCTTCTATCCCACCTGGTAATGGTACCGGATATATAAACGTCATGTTTGCCGTGAGTCGGCAAGGGGGAGCGGTCAGTTTGCAAGAACCAGTAAACAACCTGCAGGTGTAAGGTGTCTACCTCTGCTCTCACGTGCAGGTTGTTCTGGCGAATCGCCTGGAAATGTGGTATATAGCGGCACCTACGAGTCCTACCCCGCTGTAGTGTCTGGCACATTGACCGAACAGGGGTTGGTACAGGGCACTGCCCTGCAAAAAAATATGGTTGAAAGCCAATAACGAGCGCTGAGTTGTTCGTCGTTAGCGAATTCAGCGTGACACAAAAGGCATTACGACATAGAGTACCGGCGACAGGCAAGGGCGGAAGCCCTGCGAACCAACGTGTGGGTTGGCACATATCACCTGAAGTGGTAGCCTGCCGTTCATCATGCTTGTTGTCGTATCATACCAAAATGATTGCACATCGGCACCAGAGGGTCAGGTGTCACGAAGTCCACGAAAGAGCATGCCCCGCTTTCCTTACGGGATATCTTCGTGGACTTTGTGCCTTCGTGGTTCAAACAGACCTATTCCTGAACTGCAAGCAGAAGTGACACGTTGAAACCAGATGAGTATTAGTAACCCGGAGCTACACCAAACCAGATACTAAAGACGATGGCGGCAATGATGGCGATAACCAGACCAACGATGGTGAGCAGTTGACTCGCGCTATCCATACAATCCTCCTTTGCTGATGAGACAAGGGTCGTGGCTACTTTACGGTTGAGGAGTACGTTGTTACGACATCTGTCACGTCAACACCTGACATCTGAGCCCTTGTCTTATAAGAAACAAATATGTAGACGGTCTCATTTTAACATACTTTGTCTCTATTTCATACGTCGTCTCGATTTGTACCTGTTCACATCTGGGGGTAAGCGCTGTCGTCAACGTTCATGGTGCGCCTGGGAGCGCGGGCGTCCCGCCCTCGTTGTCTCCTAAGCGAGGGCACGATGCCCGCGCTCACAGGGGTGTATGTCCCGCCCGCCATTGCGCCTGGGAGCGCGGGGTGCGACCAGCCCCCCCCCGGCCCCCCCCGCTGGGGGGGGGGGCGGGAGTGTTCTGCCCCCGCTGGGGGGGTGAGGGAGTGTTCTGACTACGCTGGGGGAGGGGAGTGTTCTGCCCCCGCTGGGGGGTGTCCTGTCGCAGGCACGATGCCCGCGCTCACAGGGAGAGGGAGCGCCGGTTGCGACCAGCCCCCCCCCGGCCCCCCCCCGGCCCCCCCCG
>CALANA010000186.1 GCA_937925925.1 uncultured Chloroflexales bacterium
GCACTGAAATGCCAGCCACGACGCCTGCTGGCGGATTTTTTTGCCGGTTACACAGCCTTCGGCTCAGGGGTGAGCACTGAAATTCGAACTGGAACGAACTCATCCTGATGACACCATCGTCCGTTACACAGCCTTCGGCTCAGGGGTGAGCACTGAAATCTGCGAGCAGTTCATCAGTCAGCTGCGGCCGATGCAGGTTACACAGCCTTCGGCTCAGGGGTGAGCACTGAAATATACACAACAATCCCGAGACTGGTCACCCGGAGGGTGTTACACAGCCTTCGGCTCAGGGGTGAGCACTGAAATCTTGTGACACCATACGGAACCATCTATATTCACGAGGTTACACAGCCTTCGGCTCAGGGGTGAGCACTGAAATGAGGTCTTCCGATTGGATGAGATAGATAGTTCCATGTTACACAGCCTTCGGCTCAGGGGTGAGCACTGAAATCACGCTTGACTTCGGCGCGTCGGTGTATCTGCAGGGTTACACAGCCTTCGGCTCAGGGGTGAGCACTGAAATTCTCATCGGCGGAGCGAGCGTAGCGGTTCCCAGCGGGGTTACACAGCCTTCGGCTCAGGGGTGAGCACTGAAATGGATTTTGCACGTCGCTTAGCGCGTCAGAAGACATATGTTACACAGCCTTCGGCTCAGGGGTGAGCACTGAAATCTCAACGTCTCTCATAGCGTCTCACAGCTATCGTAGTTGTTACACAGCCTTCGGCTCAGGGGTGAGCACTGAAATATCGGTTCAATGGTGTAGGTCACTCGTGGTTGCTTTTGTTACACAGCCTTCGGCTCAGGGGTGAGCACTGAAATGTCGTTTCAAAATGAGGATTTCTGCATGGCTCTCTTGCGTTACACAGCCTTCGGCTCAGGGGTGAGCACTGAAATTTCAAAGACGAAACACGCGTGTTGTCTGAAAATCAGTTACACAGCCTTCGGCTCAGGGGTGAGCACTGAAATTCTGGTGGACGGAGTTCAGAGCCAGGCTCTGGCAGGTTACACAGCCTTCGGCTCAGGGGTGAGCGAGCAAAGCGGTTGAGCGGTTGCACGCTTGCACGCTTGCACGCTTGCACGCTTGCACGCTTGCACAGCCTTCGGCTCAGGGGTGAGTACTGAAATACCTGAGGATTTCAGGGTGCGCATCGAGATACGGTCTGTTACACAGCATGTCGGAGGTGACAGTCACCTTTGGAGGTGACAGTCACCTTACACACCCTCAGGGGGGAGTACTCCAATCGCGTGCGCTAAGATTCCGCACTTCAGCATGTCGGAGGTGACTGTCACCTTTGGAGGTGACAGGTGCGCAACCTTCGGCGCAGGGGTGCGCTAGCCGAGCAAAACGTTCTTCCTGGACGACCACCTACTTCGTGTTATTGACAGGACGTACGCAGTGGCTTACAATCTATGCTCTTTTTGTTTGGACAGCGTGAAAAAAACGCTGTCGTTCGCTCCAAATTTTCGCCTTCGGCGAGATTTTGGAGCGAAAAACAAAAAACGTATCGCTTTGCCGCAAAGGTCTGGTTGAGTCACCGCGTCCCTCGTGTTATTCGTATCAGCATGCACCAGCCGTTCAATGGCTCACCGTACCAACGCATGACATGAAAGGAAGGAACAGAGATGGCAGCCGCAAGTGCAGACGCACGCACCTATGCACGTGCGAACAGTGAACGCTTTCGCCACGAATTGCATGAACTCCTACGTATTCCCAGCGTGAGTGCTGATCCTGCCCATACCGCCGATGTGCAACGGGCTGCGGAGTGGTTGGCAGCGCATATGTGTGGGTTGAATTTGCAGAATGTCCAGGTTATCCCCACGGCTGGTCATCCCGTGGTGTACGGTGAGTGGCTGGGGGCTGGAGCCGATCAGCCGACCGTGCTGGTGTACGGTCATTACGATGTGGTTCCGGCAGAGATGGGCGATGGCTGGGACACGTCGCCGTTTGAACCGGTCGAGAAAGATGGCAAAATCTATGCGCGTGGTGCAACTGACGACAAAGGGCAGTTGTTTATTCATCTCAAAACCCTCGAATCCTACTTGCAAACCGGTGGTCACGCACCGGTTAACGTGAAGTTTTTGCTGGAAGGTGAGGAGGAAGTTGCGTCCGAGAATCTCACTTCTTTCATCAAGGCCCACCTGGATCTCCTCAGGGCGGATGTGTGTGTCATCAGCGACACGTCAATGCGTACGATTGAAGAGCCAGCCATTACGTATAGTCTGCGGGGTATGGTTTATATTGAAGTCGAGGTGCAGGGGCCGTCCAGGGATTTGCACAGTGGTCTCTGGGGGGGTGCGGTACACAACCCGGCGCTGGCCCTGGTCGAGATCCTGTCCAGGTTGCACAACCCGGATCACACCATCGCTGTCCCCGGTTTCTACGACGATGTTGTGCCGCTAACACCCGAAGAGCGAGCGCTGATTGCCCAGACCGAATTGACGGAAGAACAGTTTCGGCAGATGACCGGCGTGCCGGCATTGTGGGGCGATGCCAACTACAACATCCGCGAGCGTATTACGGCCCGACCGACCCTAGAGATCAATGGGTTGTGGAGTGGTTGGACTGGCCCTGGCCCCAAGACGATCATTCCTGCGCGGGCCGGAGCGAAAATCAGTGCGCGACTGGTAGGCAATCAAGATCCGGACACCATCTACCGGCAGTTACGGCAGTACATCGAGTCGCTTGCCCCACCGACGGTTGCGGTGCAGGTTACCCTGTTGTCGGCTGACAAACCGGCGCTGATCCCCTACGATCTGCCGGAAATCCAGGCGGCAGCGCGGGCGTATGCAAAAGCCTGGGGTGCCAGTCCCATCTTGACCCGGAGTGGCGGCAGCATTCCCGTCGTGGCTGACATCCATGCTCTCATGGGCATCCCAGTGGTGATGATGGGGTATGGATTGGATGACGACGGCCTGCATGCACCCAACGAGCATTTCAGTATTGAGATGTTTCAGCGGGGTATCGAGACGGCAATCGTCTATCTGGAAGAACTGGCCGCGCTGAAGGCAGGTGGCTGACGACCAGGCGGCTTGTACGTCGGGGAACCAGTGGACAAAGCTATCGGTGCGGCTGTAACCTTCAGGGAGACTGTCGCCAGCGGGGGTGGGGCCACCTGAACGGTTACAGTGTGGCTTGTTTCCGCATCTGCATTCCACTGCGAGTGTACCAACTGAATGAATGGAAGAGGAACGATGTCTACCACCTTTGATGCTGAGCTTGAGGAGCGCCTGGTGCGATATGTGCAGATTGATACCCAGGCCGAAGAGTCATCGTCTACCGTGCCTAGCACCGCCAGGCAGTATGATTTGTTGCGGCTCCTGGTGGACGAACTGCAGGCAATTGGTGCCCAGGAGATACAACTGACCGACTATGGGGCTGTCCTGGCCACGCTGCCGGCCACGGTGTCGACCACGGTGCCCACTATCGCATTCCTGGCCCATGTAGACACGGCTCCAGCTTTCAGTGGTACCGCTGTCAAGCCGATCATCCATCGCAACTATGACGGTGCGGATATCGTGCTGCCAGACGATCCGCACAACGTACTGTCGCCACGGCAGTTTCCCTATCTGGCGACAAAGGTGGGCGAGGATATTATCACCGCCAGCGGCACAACGCTGTTGGGTGCTGATGACAAAGCCGGCATTGCCATTATTATGACCATGGCACACCACCTGCTGCAAAACCCGGCTATTCCGCATGGGCGCATTCGGCTTTGCTTTACCCCTGATGAGGAGATCGGGCGTGGTGTCCATGCCCGTTTACCGGCGGACTTGCAGGCAGACGTGGCCTATACCCTCGATGGCGAAGAGTGTGGCGCAATTGTCTATGAGACGTTCTCGGCAGACAAGGCGACCATCCATATTCAGGGTGTGTCGGTGCATACCGGTCAGGCTAAAGACCGGCTGGTTAATGCGCTGCACCTGGCAGCAAAGATCATCAGTACGCTGCCGCATGTCACGCTGACGCCAGAAACGACCAACGGTCGGCAGGGCTTCATCCATATCTACCGGATGAGCGGCACGGCAGCCATGGCTGACCTGCACTTCATTCTGCGCGACTTCGAGCTGGATGGCTTGCGCACTCAGGGTGAGTTGATCGAGCAAGTCTGTGCCACGGTGCAGGCGACTGAGCCACGGGCACGGATTACCTACACCATCACCCCACAGTATCGGAACATGCGCTACTGGCTTGAGCAGGATATGCGCCCGGTTGACCTGGCGCGGGATGCCTGTTGCCGGATCGGGATCGAACCATTCTTTACGCAAACGCGGGGCGGTACCGATGGTTCACGTCTGACTGAGATGGGCATTCCAACGCCTAACCTGTTCACAGGTATGCAAAATGTCCATGGCCCGTTAGAATGGGTGAGCGTGCAAGATATGGCACGTGCTACTGCGATGTGCATCGCGCTTGCACAGTTGTGGTATGAAAAAAGGTGACGTATCTCTCAGGT
Organism: uncultured Chloroflexales bacterium; assembly: GCA_937925925.1. GTDB lineage: Bacteria > Chloroflexota > Chloroflexia > Chloroflexales > Chloroflexaceae > CAKZQX01. The sequence goes on from CALANA010000186.1 coordinate 4,456, forward strand.
GACGGTCATTGCAAGATGACAGTCACCGCGCCTGGATCGGTACTCAGGTGACGGTCATCTGCAAGATGACAGTCACCTCTTTCATGCTTGCCACCAGGCAGGCGACCTCGGTCTGGCCCTGTTCGGTTTTGGCGCTCAGGTGACGGTCATTGCAAGATGACAGTCACCGCGCCTGGATCGGCGCTCAGGTGACTGTCATTGCAAAATGACAGTCACCGCGCCTGGATCGGCGCTCAGATGACTGTCATTGCAAGATGACAGTCACCGCGCCTGGATCGGCGGGCAATGCCGGGCGATTGGGCATCACATGAGTGCGCAACGACGATGGCCGGTTCGTTTCTGTGTTACCTATTCGTTGGCGATGAGCCTGACCTGTCGCTGTATCCACTATGCCGCCGCGTACCTCAAACCAATATGAGGAGGTACGCAGCGGCCCTGGCATTTCTCGCGACCCTTTTAGCGATTGGCGCTCAGGAACGCTTGACGTGCTTCGTCCAGCGCTGCTGCTGAGGCCGGGAAATAGCCAACATCCCGGATAACGTCATTGACGTTCGTTAGATAGTAGTTGATGAATGCGGCCACATGCGGTTGCTCCCGCATCACACTGGCACTGCTGTAGATATAGAGTGGCCGTGCCAGCGGGTATTCCCCACTTTCCACCGTGGTCTCGTTGGGAACGACCGCTGTGCCGCGACCATCATCAATAGCAACAATATTCAACTGGTCGCGGGCTTCTTGATAGTACGCATAGCCAAAGTAGCCGATTGCGTAGGGATTTTCCACGATACCGCTGACCAGTTCGTAATCGTCCTCGCTGAGCAAAATGCCAGGTGCGTTCTGGATGGGCTGTGGATCTTTGTTAAAGACTTCCTCTACAAAATAATCAAATGTACCGCTATCGGTTCCAGGGCTGAAGAGTGCAATTGGCTCGGCGGGATAGCTCGGATCAACATCTGACCAGGTGGTTGCTGCACCGGAGAAGATCTGTGCCAGTTGTTCAAGTGTCAGCGCCGTGACAAAATCGTTGGCCTTGTTCACGACAATGGCTAATGCATCTGTACCAACACGGAAAGCAATCGGTGGACGGTTGTTGGCCGTACATTCGGCCTCTTCTTCAGCATTTATCGCACGACTGGCATTCACAATGTCTACATCTTCTGCACCACTGCAAAATAGCCGAAAACCTGTTACTGTACCGGTATTGCGGACATCAATAATCGCGGTTGAACCTTCCTGAACAAACGCCTCGACGATCGCCGTTGTGAGAGGGAACACTGTTGATGATCCGGTGATCTCAATGTTCCCACGAACATCAGCCGGGTCAACCAGTGGTAGGCCATTATCTGTCGTGGTTGCCTCACCACTGGTTGTCGATGGCGGATTGTTGCCATTGGGGTTGGATGCGGGATTCGCGGGTGTGGCTGAGGAAGAACCACAGCCACTGATAAGCACAATGCCGAGCCAGCACATGATGATCTGTTGCAAGCGAACGTTCATGTTTTACTCCTCTCATTCAGGTGACTGTGCAAGATGACAGTCACCTCTCTACTCCTCTTTCTCTCTGCAAGATGATAGTCACCTCTCTACTCCGCCGACAGGCTCTACTCCTCATTCAGGTGACTGTCATCTGCAACACCTCTCTCTCCTGCAAGATGACAGTTACCTCTTACTCCGCCGACAAACTTTCAAATTTGATCGGGCGCGTGCGGGGTGGGGTGTTGGTGGGGAGTAGGAGGGATAGAAAGCCGGTGATCAACACGAAGATCACAGCGGCCCATAAACATCCTACCAGGCTATAGCGTTGATACAGGATACCCGAAAGAATAGTTCCTGCCAGTCGTCCACCCGCATTGGCCATATAGTAGAAACCGACGTTCATTGCCACCTTATCATTGTCAGTGTAGGCCAGAATGAGGAAGGAGTGAACTGCCGAGTTCATAGCGAAAATAATACCGAAAGCGATCAGGCCAATCACCACCACTAGCGCCGGATCAAAGCCCGGAATAACGAATTGCGCCCACAGCCCCTCACCGAACAGGTTGGGAATAGTCACTGGCGCTGGTTCGCCACCACGCATCAACGCCAGTGCGATCCCGGCTGGAAAAGCTGCCAGGGCAAACGCCAGCCAGGTTGCCGTGCGACCATCCGGCTCGCTCCCCTTACCCTCAACCCGCTGGCGTACAAAGCCGGGTGCAGAGGCCTGCACGATGCCATAGCCAATAACCCAGATTGCCATAAATCCACCGACTTGCCAGAAGTTCCAACCAGCAACATCGTAGAGGAACACCGGCAAGCCGACCACGAACCAGACATCACGCGAGGCAAACAAAAAGACCCGTGCCGCCGAAAGCATGTTCACCGCGTAGTTCTTGGAGAACATCTGACTGAACTTTGCCTTTTTGTCCACCGTTCCCAGGTCGCCTTTGATCAGCGATAGGGTGGTGATCAACGCGGTAAGAACGAGTGCGGCCAGGATCATCAGTGCCATCTGAAAGCCGACCGTAGTGAGCAACAAGCCGCCCACGAAAAAACCCACGCCTTTAATCGCGTTCTTCGAGCCGGTCAGGATTGCCACCCACTTATAGAGTGTGCCTTGCTCACCTTCGGGTACCACAAATTTGACCGCGCTCTTGGAACTCATCTTGGTCAAGTCCTTGGCAATGCCCGAGAAAGCTTGAGCAACCATCACATACACAACCACGAGCCATGACTCTGGGGCAAAGGCGAGCATGCTCAGGGCTATAGTCTGGGTACCCAGGCCCATAAACAGCGTTGTCTTCAAGCCAAACCGGGCACCAATCCAGCCACCAAACAGGTTGGTAATCACGCCAAAGATTTCATAGAAGATGAAGAGCATAGCGACTTCAAACGGGGTATACCCCAGTTGGAAGAAGTAAAAGAGTACCAACATACGGATCGCCCCGTCGGTCAGGGTATCCGCCCAATATGCGCCTGTCACCAGAATATAGTTGCGCAGATCAGCCGATCTACCGGTGGCGGCAGGTTGTGCTTGTGGCGTCGTTGCCAGCCGGGTTTGCATCTCGGCCATCTGTGCTCGTAACTCTGCTATCTCGGCTCGTAGTTGTGCAACTTCTTCTTCAAGTGTTACCGTAGACATACCGTTTTCCTCTTATTCGTTCGGTTCAACGTTCCACCACCTGTTATATCAAATCCGCTTTGATAGTGTGCATTTGTATGCTCCGCTGTAGCCATAGGTCACGCACAACATGATACGTATAGCAGTCCTACATCAGTCGTGAAAAACCGGAGTCCCGGCTTTCGCCTGGACGGAGCGAGGCCCCGGCGAAAGCCGGGACTCCGATGTACAATTGGTATAGTTTTGCGATATGCACACCATCTTTCAAGATTTGATATTATACCCCGGCCAGCGCCACTTTGCGTGCCAGTTCTACCAGGCGATTGGCATAGCCCCACTCGTTGTCGTACCAGGCCAGGATCTTGACCTGCGTGCCGTTCGTCACCATGGTTGAAGGTGCATCCACAATGGCCGAGCGTGGATCATCTTTGAAGTCAACCGATACCAGGGGCCGCTCTTCGTAGCCCAGAATACCTTGTAATGATCCGGCAGCCGCGTTTTTCAGCAATTCGTTCACCTCTTCAATCGTGGTTGAGCGCTCCACCTCAAACACACAGTCGGTGAGCGAGGCATTGAGCAGCGGCACGCGAATAGCAACACCGTCCAGTTTGCCTTGCAATTCAGGGAAGATCAACCCGATAGCCGTTGCCGAGCCGGTCGTCGTTGGAATAAGCGAGAGACTGGCGGCCCGTGCGCGACGCAGATCTTTGTGGGGGGTATCGAGAATGCTCTGAGTGTTGGTCATATCGTGAATGGTGGTGATCATGCCGTGGCGAATCCCAATACTTTCGTGAATAACTTTGACGATCGGAGCCAGACAGTTGGTGGTGCAGGACGCGGCGGTGAGCAAGTGTTGTTCGGCGGGTTGATACAGGTGATCATTGACGCCCATCACAATGTTGAGCGCCCCTTGCTTGACTGGAGCGGCGACAATAACTTTGCGCACGCCGTTGCGAAAGTACGCCGCTAGTGTTTCGGGCGTGCGGAACTTGCCCGAGCATTCCAATACGATCTCGACACCCTGATCGGCCCATGGAACAGCACCTGGTTCTTTGTGGCTGCTGTAGCCAATGCGTGTATCCGCTACCATCAGAGTGTCGCCTTCACCCTGGACGGTCTGGTTCCAGCGCCCATGCACCGAGTCAAACACCAGCAAGTGCGCCGCAGTTGCCGCATCGCCGTTGAGTTCGTTGATATGCGCAAACGTTAGCTCTGGCCATCCCCAGGCTGCTCGTAGCGCCAGCCGTCCCATGCGGCCAAAGCCGTTAATACCAACCCGAATACTCATAGCACCTCCTGATTATATGTTGCAAACCCTCGAACGTTCCATGATTGGAACATGTCAGGCCGCTGTTTTGATACCATGGTCGCGTAGCAATTTGCGTTGGGTCAATACCCAGAGATTAATGCGATTGTGCATGTCCGAAGAAATCTTGCGAAAGGCCTGTATTTTCGTTTCCTCATCTCCCTCAACGAGTACCGGATCGGGGTAGCCCCAGTGAATAGAGTGCGGATCACCGGGAAAGGTAGGACAGGCATCGCGGACTTTATCACACACCGTAATAATATGGTCAAATTGCTGGTCAAGATACTCACTCAGATCTTTGGTACGGTGATGGGTAATATCTATCCCACTCTCGCGCATCACCTGAATTGCCAGCGGATGCACCTCGGCTGCCGGGTTAACGCCTGCGCTAAATACCTCAAAATCTTCTTTACCAATATTGCGGAGAATAGCTTCGGCCATCTGGGAGCGGGCCGCATTGCCGGTGCAGAGAAACAAGACGCGAATAGGGTGGTTCATGGTTGCCTCCTGAGACAGGGTGGCAGGTTATCTCTGCCTGGACGTGGATGACCTGCCCCGTGCCTCGCTTTATGCTACAAGCGGATCGCACAGAAAAAATATCAATCTGTATTGATATTATAACCGTTACATACAAATTTGTCTAGTGTCAGTTATCTTTTTCGCTGACACGGGGTACGCGGTCACGTGTGCCCGAACGCGACCGCGTCGCGCACCGGTGGGGCAAAGGCCGCCGGTGCGTTGCCGTCGCGTCAGCCCACGCAGGTGGGCTTCGTAGCGTGTCGCTCGCTCGTTTACGAGCCGGGCGCTCTGCGATGTTGATGCGGTGCGTCCGGGTGGGTATTGATCGGGATGTATGGAGTATGGAGTACAGCCCGCCATGCTACCGCCGTGTTGACGGTCAGAGAACACCCTCCAGGAACCCGGTTTCTGTCCATTGTGGACAGAACGTGAGCGGCGTGGCCCCGCACCTGCCGAGCCTGCGTCGCGGCGGGGGTGCGGGGGCCTGCGGCCCCCATCCAAGTTCCTTTTCTGGTGCGGCGCGGCGAAGCCGTGCCCCCCCGCAGGGGGCCGGGGGGTGCGGCAGAGAGGCGCGGAAGACGGATCATAGGATCTGGAACGGCGCAGTCACAATGGTATGAGTCATGCAGACAGCCTGCTGCTTTCCTCAGTGCCCACATATCTGTGGTATAATAGAATCCTGATAAGCGAAACTTACATCGTATCAATTACATTCTGCATCGTGCCGCAATGAAAAATCACTACTCTTCGTATCCCACGAAGTGGGGACAAATGTGCTGAACTCTAGAACCCTATTGCCCGTCATTAGCAACTGGATCTGAACACCCACCGCGTAAATCCTGATGAAGTAGCTACAATCACTGCCTTCCTACCAGCCATCAACCGTCAACTGGTACTTTGTTTTGAATGCACAACAAACAGCATTCAGCGTCCAGCCTTGCACTACCCTCGGGTCACAATAGGAGTATTGAAATGAACACGGAATGGAGTCGCCCTACACGCTACATTGTCGCGGTAGCGTTGTCATTACTGGGCCTATATATCTTCTATCTCATCAGCCGCTCAGTCTTGACCCTCTTGATTCTTGCAGCCTTGATTGCCTTCATCGTACGTCCCGTCATCCATGACCTGCATCAGCGCTTCAAAATGCCCCGTGCCCTGGCAGTGGTGTTTACCTATCTGGGTGTGGTTATTTTGTTCGTAATAGGCGCTCTATTTTTGACTCCCTCCATTGTACGCGCTATAGAGTTCGTAGGAGAATTGGATTATGGTGTATTTATTGATAACAGTTTCACCTGGATCATTGACCAACTGATCGTTATTCGTGACATCCAGATCCCGCTCGTTGCTCTTGATGATTATGTTGATCAAACTATTACCTCCATCCTACCCGCACTCGAGAATGCTTCAACCACCATTGATCCTGCTCCACCTCCTGCATCCGCCATTATCCAGTCCATTGGTTCCGCGATAACCGTTACGTTCGGTGTCGCGGCAGGACTGGTCGGATCGGTGCTTTCATCAATCGTGCTGTTTATCTTCATGATCCTGGCATCGATCCATATGAGTCTGGGCGCACCAGCGTATCGTGAACATATTATGCGCCTGATACCAACGCCTTTTCACGCCGAAATAACCATCCTGTTTAACCGCATCGGTCATATCTGGGTGGCCTTTTTCCGTGGGCAAATTATCTTGATGGTGATTATGGGTGTTACCACCTGGCTCGGATTAACGCTTCTGGGGGTACCGGGCGCGATCAGCCTGGGCATTATTGCCGGTTTGCTCGAAGTTATCCCTAATTTTGGGCCAGTCATCGCCGCGGTGCCAGCAGTGATAGTGGCCTTGCTCCAGGGATCGACTTATTTACCGGTCAATAATCTTCTATTTATGATTATCGTCATTCTGTTCTACTGGCTGTTGCAGAATCTGGAAAACACTATTCTTGTCCCGCGTGTGCTGGGTGAAGCGGTTGATCTACCGCCGCTGGTCGTTATGACAGGCGTACTGGTGGCGGCTTCAGTAGGGGGCATTCTGGGCGCGTTGCTGGCAACGCCGATCATTGCCGCCGGGCGAGAGATTGTACAATATGCCTATCGCAAGATCCTGGGCGTAGACCCGTTTCCTGACGATAATCAATCAGTAGAGAGTACTATGTTGCCGCCTATGAAGGAAGTGCCGGCTATTCTGCCGGAGCTACCGCCAGCCTCGCCTGCACCAATCGATCCGGCACCGAATCGTGCCGTTAGCTCCGTGAGCATTGAAGAGGAAAACATGCAGGCGGCGAAGCACAAAGCGTAAAGCGCAAAGCGCAAAACAGGAGGATGCTGACGCATACCGAGGCGAAGCGCAAAGCGTAAAGCGCAAGACAGGAGGATGCTGACGCATACCGAGGCGAAGCGTAAAGCGATCAGTCCGCTCAGCCCGCTTTGCGCTTCGACCGCTTTGCGCTCAGCCCGCTTTGCGCGGCGCTCGGTTGGTCATGCTGAACGGAGCGAAGCGGAGTGAAGAATCTCGGCGCAGCACTCCGTTTCGCTGAACCCCTGGGAATTTTGCGCAAAAATAGGGTGACATAGCGGGGCCTGGCACGGCCATGTGGCATTGACAACCAGCGTGCCGTACACTTCGCGCTGGGCATGCCCAAAATTCCGTTCACATATCCCCCGCCACGGCCAGCACCTGCACCAGGTCGGGGTGTTCTTGCTCGGCGCGGAAGGCCTTGACATCAATGCCCCGCAGCAGCAACAGCGAGCAACACAGAATCAGCGCATTGATCAGGTACACGCTGATGTAGCCGCCCAGTGGGTTATCACTGACAAAGGTTATCACATCGCGGCCCACGCCGTTGAGCATAGAGCCTGTCCCACGCGCCAGCGCATCAGCTACGCCCCAGGCCCCGATGAATAGGCCCGCCCGTTCTGGCGTGGTCATATCGAGCATGAGCGCCAGGTTGGTGGTGGTGGCGATGCCGGTGCCCAGGCCGAGCATGACGATACCCGGGAAGAAGATCACCTGCGCTTGAACCATACCGCTCACGGCGATCAGCATCATGCCCAGTGCAGCCAGCGCTGCTCCCAGGAACGCACCGCTCTTCTTCGACATCCAACGGCTCAAAGCCAGACCATATAGCAGCAGCGAGAACAGCGTCGCGCTGCCCCAGAGCGCTGTCAGCATGGTTGACTGCTCAATATTCATGCCAAACGCCCGTGCGCCAAACGGCTCCAGCAGGAGATCCTGGCCGAGAATAGCCGCCAGCAGCAAGATTAAGTACAGAAAGAAACGCCGTGCCTGTGGGTTGTTGATCACCGCCTGTACTGCCACACGCTGACTATAGCGCTCCTTCAGCCGCACCGTCTGATTGCGCGGCTCCAGGCCCACCAGTCCCAGCACAATCAGGCCCATGCCGACCAGTCCCACCGTGCGGAACGAGCGGATGAGCTGGGCATCGCTGTAGGGTTCCAGCGAACTGCCCAGCAGACGCGCCGACGTAATGATGCCAATAAACATCATCACCCACATCAGCGCAATCACCCGTGAGCGTTGTTTCTCACCAAAGAGATCGCTGGCAAGCGACAGGTACGCAACGACCGACAGATTGTAGCCCATACCCCAGATCAAAAACACCACCAGACCCAACCCGAATCCCGGCCAGAAATTACGATTCATTAGCAGTGCGGCGTATGGTGTCAGCATCATCCCCACCATATTGAGCGTAATGCCCAACGCGATATACGGCGTGCGCCGATAGCCCCAGAGGGGATGTGTATCCGAGTACTGGCCGATCCAGATCTGCGTTGGTGAGAGGAGATAGGGCAGAATAACCATCAGCGCGACGACCGTGGCCGGTATGCCCATATCGTTGATCATAATCCGGTTCAACACGCTGTTGATCGCCACAAAGGTGAGTGCCAGGGACGCATGCAACAGCCCGAGGCGCATATTTCTGACAAAAGAGAGCATTCGTTTCTCCTCTCAACTGGTCAGACGACGAACAGAAGACTGGGCGACGACAGGAGGATGCGAGGATGCGGAGGATATGAGGATGCGAGGATGCGAGGATGCGAGGATGCGAGGATGCGCGAAATCCTTGCCTCATCGTCTCATTGCTTCGTCGCCTCCTCACCTCATCGCTTCATCGCTTCATCGCCTCGTCGCCTCGTTGCCCTTAATAACCTATGACCTGAACGTGTCTGACCCTACATCGGAACAATCTGCCGCACAAACATACCGCCATCGCTGCTCTGACGTACCACGGTGATGACTGCATTAACCACCTCATGCCAGCGATCTGACCAGTCTTCGGTCTCCGGTGCCCACAACGCCTGCTCCAGCGAGGTCGCAATGGTCGAGGCCTGGCTAGGCAGGATGGTCAGGTTGCCACCAGTGCGATAATCTGCGTCCGGCTCCCACTCAAACTCTTCCGCCAGATCAAAAATAGCATGTAATTCCGCCAGTGTAACATCTATCTGATCACCGCGATCGTTGTAAATGGTATACGTGTTGTCCATATGTGCTATCCTTTTGTTATCCTCTTGCTCCTTCGCTCTGGCCTGCATGGGCAGGATTATAACCTTCGTCCCACTTGGAAGATGGCATATGGAAGATAGCATATGCGGATAAGCTCCGTCTGAACGTTCGAGCGCTTGAGCGCTTGCACGCGTGAGCGCTTCAACGCTTCTGCCTGTGCAACGTCAGCGGCGGGTGGCCGTTGAGGATGTCGCAGGCGGTGATTGGGCGCGAGCGCGAGGTGGCGACGTAGCGCGTCCCCATATGCCATCTTCCATATGCCATCTTCCAAGGGAGTTGTGCGCTCAGGCCGCTTTGCGCTTTGCGCCTCGCTCCTCATCGCGTTGATGTCGGGATCGGCGAGCAGTGGCGCAACGTCCCCATGCGGGCAATCCGCTCCACGAGTGCCTGACCGTTTAGCCAGCAGCGCTCAACGCTGACCCCATCACGATAGTTGCCCAGCAGGTGCAATCCTGGATAGCTCGCCTCCAGCCGCGACAGCACGGTCATGCGCTGGGCGTGGCCGGCCACATATTGCGGGATCGAGCGTTTCCAGCGTGTGACATTCGTCAGCAATGGCTCGCCGCAGGCACCCACCAGCGCCTGCTGTTCATGCTGAACGAGAAACAGCAACTGCTGGTCATCTTGTTCAAGCATGCGTGGATGGCGTGCTCCACCCACAAACGTTGTCAGCAACACCGTGTTGTCCGGTGCCCGGCCAGGAAACAGCGACGATGTCCAGAGTGTTCCCAGGATCTGCCGCCACTCACCGCTGGGGCAGAGCATCCCAAAGCCATCCAGCGGGTGGCTGACATCATTGCGGCGATAGCCCAGATGGACAATAGCCAGCGGCGCATAGGGAATGGCGCGTAATACCTGCGCGGCCGTTGTATCAAGCCGTTCCACCAGTGAGGCAGCGACATCGGCTGGTGTCGCCAGAATGATCTGCGCACTCGTGAGCGTTTCCGGTTGCCCATTGCGGGTCACCGTCAACTGCCAGTTGCCATGCGCTGACTGCAACGCCGTCGCTGACGTGTTGAGCCACACCCGCTCGTTGCCCAATGCACCAGCGATGGCCTGCGGCCAGGTGATCAACCCTTTCCGAAAGGTAAACATCTCACTGCGCATCCGCGCCGGTTTTGGGCGTCCCTCATCAATCTGCGCTCGCTTGCGCCCCAGTATCATGCCCAGCACAATACTGCCATGGCTCTGCTCGGCTTCCCACAGGCTGGGAAATGCAGCACGCATTGAGGTTTCGGACGGATCCCCGGCATACACGCCTGACACAAAGGGATCGACCAACCGTTGCGCTGCTTCAGCCCCAAGGCGCCGTGTGCAAAACGAAGCAATGCTCTCATCAGGCATAGGGGTGCGAGGTAGGAACGGCTCAGCCAGCAACCGCAGCTTGCCTCGCGTCGAGAGAACCTTGCTCGCGAAGAAGGCGGGCGGCGAAGTAGGTAACAACTCCAACTGGTCGTTGATCAACACAAAGCGCCTCCCGCTCCGTCGGTCGGCTACCAGGCGCTGGGAGGCAATACCCAGTCCGGCAAAATGCTCCCAGAGGACGGGATCTTTGCTCACCACCGTATTAGGGCCATGTTCCAGCACAAAGCCCTCCGCCGTACGTTCGCTACGGATCGAGCCGCCTACGGTATCGCGTGCCTCAACGACCAGCACCGACGCGCCGCGTTGATGCAGCGCATCGGCTGCGCTCAAGCCACTGATCCCCGCGCCGACAACGATCGCATCGTAGGTTGTCATTGCTCTTTCACTCCTAAGATAAAGTGTACCGTTACTCTACCCGTTAAGCCACATGTAGGAACGACTTTAGTCGTTGTCTAAATCGTTTTGGAAAAGAGTGGCCGATCTGTGTTCGGTTCTAAATAGGCATCCAGTTCCATACAAAGATTGCGAATGAAGAAGCGGCCCAGGGTCGTCACCTGGAGACGCTCTGGCTCAAACAACAGAAAGCCCTCGGCTTCAAATGGCCGCAGACGCTCAAGCTCGGCTCCCAGCACCTCTGGCACGCGCCGACCCGTCTCGGCCTCAATCAAATTATACGGCAATTCCAGATTACACATAAGATGGGTAATCACCTTACGTCGCACCTTGTCATCGTTGCTTAGATGATGCCCGCGCACGACTGGTAGCCGACCAGCATCGAGCGTTTTCTGATAGTCGCCCAGCCGGGCATTGTTCTGCACAAAATGACCAGCCAGATCGCTGATGCCGCTCATACCGAAGGCAATCATATGCGGCGAGGACTGGGTGGTATAGCCCATAAAGTTGCGATGCAATCGCTTCTCACGCACGGCAAGCGCCATTTCGTCATTGCGCTTCGCAAAGTGATCCATGCCAATCCAGTCATAGCCTGCTCCGGTCAACATATCAACCGCCATCTGAAACAGATCGAACTTCTCGTAGGGACTGGGCAGTGCAGTTTCGTCAATACGCTTCTGGTTGGCCTTGACCCAGGGTACGTGCGCGTAGCTAAAACAGGCCAGACGATCCGGCCCTAGCTCGATAATTGCCTGCAAGGTGCGCTCAAAGGTGCGCTCGGACTGGTATGGCAATCCATACACGATGTCTAGATTGACGCTCTCAAAGCCCAGTTCGCGGCAGTGCGCATACAGTGAGCGTGTCAGTATCTCGGGCTGAATACGCCCGATTGCCTGCTGTACCTGCGGATCAATGTCCTGCACACCCAGGCTGATACGATTAAAGCCGAGTGCCTTAAACACCTCAAATTGCTGACGGGAACCAATGCGTGGATCAACCTCAAGCGAGATCTCGCCCGTCCGATCTAGATCAAAAAACTGCGCAATCAATCCGAATAGCCGCTCGGTCTGTGCCGTATTGAGAAAATTCGGTGTGCCGCCGCCCCAGTGCATCTGCACGACCTGCTGACGGATACCCAGAATACTCGTCACCAACTGTAGCTCGCGCTCAACCCGATCCAGATACGCATCAACGACTGAATCTTTCTTTGTCACGGTCGCATTGCAGCCGCAGTAGTGACAGCGTTCAGCGCAGAAGGGCAGATGAACATAGATCGAGAGCTTGGCATCGGGTTGGGCGGCAAAATCGCGTAGTGCCTGGCGGTAATCCTCCTCACCAAAATTCGCGCTCCAGACTGGCACTGTGGGATAGCTGGTATAGCGTGGGCCAGGTTTATTATAACGATCGAGCAGTTCCCGTGAAACAGTTGTGGTATTCATCTCTCTCCCTTCATCACGTTCATCTTTGTCCCGACGAACTCTGCGACAATCCGATCCCCTCCAGGCGATCTTCGAGATCATCGTAAATCTCATGCAGCGCTGCCAGTGTTGCCTCGTCCGCCTCCCAGAAGCCGCGTGAGTTGGCTTCGAGCAAGCGCCGTGCTACCGCTGCTGTTGCGTGGGGGTTGAGTTGGGCCATACGGTCGCGCATGGTCTCGTCCAGCAGGAACGTCTCGGCCACACCCTGGTATACCCAGTCCTCGACTGCTGCCGCAGTTGCGCTCCAGCCGTAGGTATTGTTCACCCGGGCCTCGATCTCACGCACTCCTTCCGTGCCGTGCGCCAGCATGCCCTCAAACCACTTCGGATTCAGCAGCTTGGCGCGGGTTTCCAGGCGTACCATCTGCTCCAGCGAACTGAGCCGTCCCGTGGACGCCACCGCATCGGCGACCAGCACTGGCGGACGCTTGCCGCGCAGCGTCTCGACGCTTTTCGTGATACCGCCCAGGTTTTCGTAGTAGTTATCAATATCGCTAATACCCACTTCAAAGCTGTCAATATTCTGGAAGGTCGCATCAACCGTTGTAAGCGCCTTCTCCATAATCGACCGTGCGTCGCGCCACTGTTTCTGCCCTTGCGCACTGAAGGCAAAACTCTTGCGGCTCAAGAAGGCATCGCTCAACTGATCATCTTGATCCCAGGCGCTACTCTCGACCATAAAGTTCACGTTGGCCCCGTAGTTCCCTGGCGCGTTGGCAAAGATGCGGGTGGCGGCCTCATCAATATCGATGTTCATCTCCACCGCGTGTGCCAGCACGTGTTTGCGCACAAAGTTCTGGTCGAGCGGCTCGTCGGCATGAGCGGCCAGGTGAACGGCCTTGTCCATCAAGCCCATCTGATGGTGTAGCAGATCGCGGAAGATACCGCTTACCGTCACCACCACGTCGATGCGCGGGCGGCCCAGTTCACTGAGTGGGATCAGCGCCACATCAGACACATTGCCCAGTTCGTCCATAACAATGCGTACACCGAGCAACGCCAGTACCTGGGCGATACCTTCACCATCGCTCTTGAGGTTGTCAATGCCCCACAGCACCACCGCTACCGACTCGGGCAGCGCACCCTGCTCGGCAGTCAGGCGTTCCAGCAACTCACCTACCAGGCGCATGCTGGCATCCTGCGCTACTGCCGATGGCATACGGAAGGGATCAAGGCCGTAAATGTTGCGTCCAGTTGGCACCACAGCCGGGTTGCGTACCACATCATTCCCCGGCGAGGGCAGGACATACCCGCCCTGCAAGGCATGGAGCATGCTCTGCAACTCCTGATCAGCAACAATCCGTCCCAGCAGGTCGGTCAAAAATGCCCAGAGTGGCGCAAGCGTACCGGGCTTGATCTGCGCCTCTTGCTGGAGATAGGCATCAACGGTGGCGAAACGCTCACCGGCCTTTGAGTTGTGTGCATGGGTCGTACCTGATGGGCCATTGGACGCGGGCGTTTTGCTGGCCGTGGTCGCCGCGACCAGCAAACGTATCGCCTCGCGGCAGATCGTGTTGATGCGTTCCCAGCGTTCCTGGGCCTCCCGATCAACCTTGAGTCGGTCACGGATGGTTTCGTAGTCCCAACCTGAACGAAGAGCCACGAGACGAGGTAAGGTTAACTGCGCCGGTGACTGTCCATTGCGCAATGCGTCGCGCTCGATAGGCAGTTCCTTAAACGTCGTCACCAATGCTAGAATGTCGATCAACTCCTCCTCTGCCGGTGCCTGGCCCAGTACGTGCAGGCCGATCGGGATCATGCGTTGCTCAATCTGGATCAATTCATGTGCGAGCGCGGCCACATATGCCTCAGTGTCGCTCTCCGCATTGTCATGTTGCCCCGTCACCTCCGTAATGTTGAGCTTCTCAGCTTGAAGGCGTATATCGGCCAGCAACTCTGGTGATGGATGCTGGCGATAGCTGTCCAGGCTATCCTTCAGCAAGCGCAAGCCTTTGTATAGACCGGCATTTTGCAGCGGTGGCACCATATAGCTGACCAGGGTGGCTGCGCCGCGCCGCTTGGCAATCGTGCCTTCGCTGGGATTGTTGACGCTGTAGTAGTAGAAGTTCGGCATCGTACCCAGCAGGCGCGTCGGCCAGCAGGTGCTGCTCAAGCCAGCCTGCTTGCCGGGCATAAACTCCAGCGCCCCATGGGTACCAAAGTGTATCACCGCATGCGCCGCAAACACATGCTCAATCCAGGCGTAGAATGCCGCAAACCCGTGATGTGGCGCGGCATCCTTTGCCATCAGCAAGCGCATCGGGTCGCGTTCGTAGCCAAAGCCGGGTTGGATACCCACAAACACCTTGCCAAACTGTTTGCCAAGAATATAAAAGCTCTTACCATCAGTGAGGAGATCGCCGGGCGCACGGCCCCAGAATGGCTCGATGTCGGTATAGGCTGGAAACAACCGCTGATACTCCTGTACCGGCAGGCGATCAGCCACATTGCCATCGGTACCATAGGCCAGCGCGTTACCCACAGTCAACTCCTGGCGCAACGCCTCGACATGCTCTGGGACGGTAACATCATAGCCATCGGCCTGCAACGCCAGCAGCAGTTTGTGCAGGCTACCAAACACATCGAGATAAGCAGCGGTGCCGATATTGCCCAGGTTCGGCGGGAAACTGAAAATAACCACTGCCAGGCGCTTGTCGGCGTTCGCGGTACGCCGCAATGCCACGTGCCGCGCAATCCGACTGGCCGCCAGATCAACCTGCTTCGGCAACGCCACAAACTTGTCGCTACCGGCCGTTGGCCCGCCGATCACCAGTGGCTCGATCGCGCCGTCCAGTTCAGGCAAGGCTACATTCAGCGAGAGTTGAATTGGCACCAGGCCGGTATCATCACCTTGCCACTCCTCAACCCGCTGAAATGCGAGCGGTATCAGATCGATACAACTGACATCAAGTTGCTCCAGGGCTACCCGCGCTTCTTCCGGGCGACCCTCGGCTGGCCCCCCCACCAGTGAAAAGCCTGTTCCGTTGATCAGCAGGTCGATCTCGCGCTGACCTTGCGGCATAAAGAACTGTTCCAGTGCCGGGCGTGCATCCAGGCCAGCACTGTAGGCCATGCGCACTGCAATTCCTCGCGCCTCAAGCGCATGGGTCAGGGCATCGAGGTGCGCCGTGTTGCCACTCAGCGCCACCGTGCGCAACGACAGCATGCCCACCGTACCAGCCGAGCCAATCGCCGACTGCCGAGCTTTTGCCCCACGTGAACGAGGAGATGTGTGGTTGCGGTACCACTTCTGATAGCTTGCCAGGTTGGGGAATGTTTGCGGCGCATCGGGGTGGAACAGCGCCGTATCAGGATAGATCAGCGGGTCTTTCACCGGCAGGCGGCCTTTATAACCGGGAACGTAGCGCTCGATGAGCAGACACAGCAGGCGTACCAGGTTCTCGGACGAGTTGTTCAGCCAGTACTGATGTGCCGCCAGATAGGTGTGCAGATCGCGGGCCTTACCTGGAATATGCTTCAGCACCTTGCTCAAATTTCGCAACACGGCCAGTTGCCGCCGCGCCTCACCCTGTCCTCCTTTAGGACGGAGTTTGCGCATCCACTGCATCAACAGGCCTGGCTCCTGCCCCGCATCTTTGTGCAGAATAAACTTCCCCAGGCGCGTTTTGTTGATGAGCGCAGGATTACTGGTGATAATGCAGATCGGGCATGTCGTGGTGGCCAGCGCACGCTCAATAGCGCGCACGCAGTCTTCACCAAAGAGCCGCGCTCCGAAGATAAAATCGGCGTGCGCAGCGTCTTCGGTGAGTCGTTGCCAATCCGCGTCGCTCCGTAGCAGCGCGGTGTTGTGCAGGCTGATCGTCAGGTCAATAGCATGCACACGCCGCAATATATCTGCCGCTTCACGTAAAGCTGCGCTATGCGTGCCCTCCATCGTGAGGAAAACAAAGCGCATACACTCCTCCTTCATGCATCGTTCAAGCAGTCTGAGCGGCCTGAACGCTTCAACGCTTCAACGCTTCAACCAGCGTCACATGGTAAAAGCCCTTGCTAACACGCACGCTGTGCCGGATGTGCATTCCCGCCGACTCCAGTATCTGCTGCACCGTTGTGCCGCGAATCATCTGAATTTCGGTGCGGCGCTGGCTACGCGGAAAATGCCCGCCGATCCAGTGCATGGTCGCCAGCAAACGATTGTAGGGCGCATACGTTAATAGCAGCGTGCCTCGGCAAAGATGTGCCAGGCGCGTACAAATCTGTGTGAAATCTGGCTGGGCATAGTGGATCAACACATCAAAGCAGGCAACCACATCATAGGCACCATTAACTGCCTCCAGGTCGCCGGTAATGAAGTGGATACGCTCGGCAACTCCTGCCTGCCGAGCCTGGGTCTGGGCTGCCTTTGTCATCTGCGTAGATATGTCCACTGCCGTCACCCTGAAGCCGCGCCGTGCCAACTCAACGCTGAACAACCCCGTCCCACACCCTGCATCGAGCGCACAGGCGTTTGCGGGAAACGACTGTGCATCCAACCATATCCCAGCCTGATCCAACATCATGCGGTGCCCCTCGCGGACGGAGCGTCGCACCGAGGATACCTCGCCTTGCCCATAGATCGCGGCCCAACGCTCAAAGCCGATGCCATTAAAGTAGGCCTTCAGCCGTGCCTTATGGTCATAGCTCGTTGATGATGAGAGAGGAGCGAGCGCCTTCTGGTTTGTCATGGATGTTTCTATCAACCTCTTGCTAACCTTACTGCCAGCCACCGATAACTTCAAAGATCTCGCGATCACCCATAGGTTGTGGCACCTCAGCCAGCGGCCCATTGAGCAGATACTCGGCTAACTGCTCGAAGGGTGTTGTACAGATGACTTGATCAGGATGATCAAGTTCAAACAGTGTTTTGCCCGCTAGCCGGCTGCGGCGAATGAGGTCATGGTAGGGAATCTGGGCTACCACCCGCGTACCTACTCTGGCCGCGAACTCATCGAGCAGGGTTGTGCCACCGCCCAGTTCGTGGTCGACACGGTTGGCAATAATGCCCGCCAGTCTAACCTTGTAACGCTCGCTCTTTTGCTCTACAGCCAGACACAGGCGGTTGGCGGCGAAAATACTGTCGAAGTCGTTACAGGCGATAATCAACGCATAGTCGGCATAGTTTAGCGGTACACTAAAACCACCACACACTACGTCGCCCAGCACATCAAACAAGATGACATCATATTTGTTGTACAGCCCAAACTCGTGCAGCAACTTGACTGTTTCGCCAACAACATAGCCCCCGCAGCCACTGCCGGCTGGTGGCCCCCCCGCTTCGAGTGTGTTGACGCCCGCGAAACCCACTTTCACCACATCGTCCACTTCAATCTCTTCATGGTGAAAGTTGACCTCGTTCAGCACATCAATCACCGTATTCTGTAAATGCCCGGTGAGTGGAAAGGTGCTATCATGCTTGGGATCGCAGCCAATCTGGAGTACTCTGGCCCCCTTCAACGCCAGGGCAGCCGACAGGTTAGCACTGGTGGTACTCTTGCCAATGCCGCCCTTGCCATAAATCGCCAGAAATAGTGTCATCGCCTATGTTCCCCTTTACTTTCGTAGGCAACAGGTCAGTTGAAGCGTTGAAGCGTTGGTATACAGTACGGAAGATGGCATATATGGGGATCAGCTCCGTCTGAACGTTCGAGCGCTTGAGCGCTTGCACGCTTGCACACGTGGGCGCTTGAACACTTGAACGCTTGCACGCTTCAACGCTTCTGCCTATCCCCCCACTTGCTCTTTCGCCGCACGCAATACATCGGGAGTAATGATGGTATGTCCACGTTCCAGCGCAAATTTCTCGGTGTTATGCTGTGCCCGGCGGCGCACAAAGAAAGGTACTTTCTTGAGCATCGCCTGTGCCTCCGGTGACCAGACCAGTTCCCCGGCTGTTACACCCGAATCTGGCAGATGTTGGGTAGCAGTCTCTGCTCCATACTCTGCGTCCGTCATCTGTGCATCATCTGAGGATGACGCGACCTGGTTTTTATATTCCAATCCTGCGTCACCGAAGAGATCGATCAGATGCTTCTCCAGACCGAGCTTTGTCGTTGTATAGACCCGATCCGCAATCACGTCTGCGCCTTCAAAGCCCAGAAACGGATAATAACCTAGCAGGTGATTCTCAATATGCGTTGGTGGCGCAACAACCAGGCAGGGCACATCAAGTTTGCGGCAGCTATGACGCTCCATCTGCGTGCCGCACACCAGATCGGGAATATCCTGTTCAATTCGGCGTGCAACCTCCTGAAACTGATCGGTTACCAGCAACTCATCATGCAGATAGCCCGCCAGTTGTTCCCGTACCCAATCTGCCTGGTGTGCGAGATAGGTACCCGCGCCGGCAATCTCCATCCCCAGTTCATCACGGAGAAACTTGATCACCCCTACGGTATGCGTGGCATCGCCAAAGGCAAAGACGCGCTTGCGGCTAAAGCTATCCATATCGGCCGTGCGCGCAAACCAGGGGACGCCGCTCGGCGCACTCATGCCATCAAGCGAGAAAGCTGTCAGCTTCGGCATCGTCAGCACTGGCCCCCGGTTTCGTGCGCCGACTTCATTGAGCAGTGTCACAAGGTGTTCCAGCCAGCGTTGCGTCGGCACAACGCCAATCGGTGCCGTATAGATCGTCGGCGTTCCAAACTGCTGCTCCAGAAACTGAGCGGCACCCAGTCCCAGTTCACGATAGGGTGCAATATTGACCCAGGCCGCTGGCAGGCGTTCCAAGTCAGACAGCGCTGCGCCCCAGGGTGCCACGACGTTCACCGCAACTCCCAATGTTGCCAGCATCCGGCGCAGGGCAATCAGATCAGAACGAACATGGAAGCCCAGGGAGGCCGGGCCGATCAGATTCACGCTCGGTTGCGCGGTTAGTGCCTGCGGTCGCGCATATCGTTGCGTGAGGAGCGTGAATAACCCTTCTGCCGCACTGATCTCTTGCATACGGTAGGGATTGGCATTATACACCAGGACTTCGGTCTGTATCTCGGCACTGGCCGCTGTGCGTTGCAGATCTTCCTGGAGCAAGATGGTACTACAACTGGCACAGACCACAATCAAATCAGGATGAAACCTGGCCTCAACCTGACGCAAGGTTTCCGGCAAATGGATCGTGCCTTGCGCCAGATCGCGCCCACTGACCACGCTGGTGGTCATGTGCGGAAACGACGGTGTGCGCTCCAGCATCGTAAAGATTGGATTGACATAATCATCACCCTGGGGGGCATGGAAAACCGCATGCACCCCACGCATGCTATTGGCAATCCGACCAACACCATGGTGCGCGGTTCCCTCATACATCCAGTAAGCCAGGCGCATACACTCATTCTCCTTCCAGGTTACAGTTACAGGCGTCTTCGCATCAGGCGGAGAGGCGCGAGGCGATGAGGCGACGTCAGGTTACAGGGTAAGGTTACAGATGACTAGACTGGTTGGTAGGGCTTCCTGTCACCTCTCACCTCTCACCGAAAGACGCGTCCTCGCGTCCTCGCGTCCTCGCGTCCTCGCGTCCTCTAACCGACCGATGGCATAAAACCGGCTGTCCAGACAGGATCATCAAGTGCGGCCAGATGGCTATGACGCTTGAGGCTCTGCGTGAACATCCCGGCCAGGGTTGCCACACCCGTCCAGCCATGAATAGGCATAAAGGCAAACTCGGTACTCCATTTGGCAACCACGCCCTGTCCCAGCAATGGGTTGGTTGTACCCATTGTGCTGATCACCAGGTCGGGCTTATATTTGGCAATATCGCGCAACTGGCGATCAAAGTTTGGCTGCTCGACAATCGGAACGCCCTCCAGCGCTGCCAGTTCTCGCGCATGGAAGCGCCGATTGATGTAGGGGCTGCTGCACTCCACAATCTCGCTGCCCGCGTTGCGCAGGAAGCGCGCCAGCGGCAACTCCATCAAGTTATCGGCGGTAAAGAAGACCTTTTTGCCGCGTAGGAGTGTGGTATGCTCGGCCAGTCGTTCCCAGGCAGCCGCCTCGCGGTCTTGCAGATCAACCTGCTTGCCGAAGAGGGCTGCCAGGTCTTCCCAGAAGGCACGCGTACCATCGGGGCCAAACGGAAACAACGATGCAAGCACGGTTGCGCCCCGTTCGCGGGCCAGGCGATTGGCTACCTTTGCCAGGTAGGGTTGCAGGGGTGCCACCACCGTTCCCGGGCCAATCGCGGGCAATGCGGTAAAATGACTGGCAGGCAAAAAGCCGCCTACTGGCAGGCCCAACTGCTCGGCCTCAGCCGTAAATTCATCGGCAATCATATCATTTACCGAACCGAGAAAAACGATCCGCTTATCCTCGGCAGGGGCCTGGGGGCAAAATGGCAACAATGCCTGCAACACTGAGTCCTCGGCCTGGCTAAATGTATAGTCAAGGCCGCTGGCAGGCACAAACAGCACGGGTAATTCTGGTGTGCTGAGTCTGCTTGCCAGTCCTTCAAACTCGACCTTCATCACCTCCGGCGTGCAGGAAGATAAGAGAAAGATGACCGAGGGATGATGATCGGTCTTGATCTCCGCAATCAGGTGACTCAGATCTGGCTGTGGACGCGAAAGATCCGCCTCTTCCATCAGTGCTACCCCAAACCGGGGCCGTGCGAAAACCATTACCCCCAGCACATTTTGCAACAGGTGCGCACAGGTATGCGTCCCCAATACCAGAAAGAAGCTATCCTTAATCTTCTGATAGAGCCAACCTACACAGGTGAGACCACAAAAGCTGTGATAAGCACTGTCTTCACGCAGCACAATCGGTGTTGATTGAGCAGGCATCACTTCCTCATTATTTCACTAACTTGTGCGTATATACGTTAAGAAGCTGCCTGAAAAGGCGAGTGTGAGGGGCAAAGCCGCTCACGATCTTCCTTTTTGGATTCAGCAGCCTGGCGTGATGAGATGCGAGGATGCCTTGCCTGGCTTCTTCGCCTCATCGCCTCATCGCCTCGCGCCTCTCCGCCTGCACCCATAATGGGATAATACATCACGATGCACAATAGATCACCTGTCATTCTTGTCCATCGTGTCAATCTCCCATGTACATGATGCATTGATGTCACGCGTTCAAGGTCAATGGATCCGGTTCTTCCTGGTATGTAGGCAAATCATTGGGCGCACCACAGGCCGATACCGTTTCTGGTGGTTCCTGATATTCAGGCAAATCATTGGGCGCACCACAGGCCGATACCGTTTCCGGCGTTTCTTTGCGGCGAGTGGGGCGCTTGTTGTATTCGACATCGGCAAACATCTCTGGGCGGGTCTCGCGTAGCGTCGCCAAATCTTCCCTGGTCAAAATGCGGCTCTCGTCAAATCCAAGATCAATCACCGTGTGTAAGCCACGCTGCTGCACGCGCCCGATATCATAGAAGCGCTTGGTCAAGGTGGTCTTGGCGAAGGCCTTTAGACAGCCCATCATATACTTGCGCTTGAACTTGTCGCGGATAAAGGGGTAGTGCAGAAACGACTTGCGCATATAGAAGCGCCCGTAGCAGCGCAGCACACCCTTCAATACCTCTTCACGTTCCATTGCATCGGGCTTCATAATCGGCGTCACAAAGTTATACTTGGAGTAGTCGCGCACTTCGACCCGGTCGCCCAGTTCCTCAAACAACTCGGCAAACGGCCAGGGGGTATACATTGTCCAGTTCGCCATATCGGGATTCCAGTCGAGAGCCATACGGAACGTTTCTTCGATCGTCTGAGGGGTTTCGTTTTCCATCCCCATAATAAACTGGGCCTCAGCGACCATACCGTTCTGCTGCAACAACTGGATTGCCCGCTTATTCTGTTCAATCGTCGTCTGCTTGCGAAAGATATTCAGATTCATCTGGCTGGCAGCTTCGGTACCGAGCGAGACATGCACCAGACCGGCCTTGCGGTAGGTAGGCAGCAGATCTTCATCGCGCAGAATGTCGGTGACGCGGGTGTTAATGCCCCAGTGAACATCAAGCTTGCGGTTCACCAGTTCATCGCACAGCGCGGTAAACTTCTTCTTGTTGATCGTTGGTTCTTCGTCGGCCAGGATAAAGAAGCCGACCTTATAATCTTTGACGAGCGTTTCAATCTCATCAACAAACAGCTTCGGGTCACGAGAGCGATAGCCGCGCCAGAACTTCCATTGTGAGCAGAAGCGGCAGGTAAAGGGGCAGCCGCGCGCAAAGTTGGGCACGGCCAGGCGCACATTCATGGGAATGTAGATATATTTATCCCACTCTAACAGGCTCCAATCCGGCTTGAGTGTGTCCAGGTTACGAATGGGAGGATGGGCCGGGGTCGAAACCAGTTGCTCGTTCTCGAGAAAGGCCAGACCCTTGATGGTATGGCGATCCGTACGATCGGTACCGGCTTCAATCGAGCGCATCAGGTTAACAATAATCTCTTCACCCTCGCCGCGCACAATATAGTCGATCCAGGGCGCTTCGCTGAAGATCTGCGCATACATAAAGGTGGGATGCACCCCACCCAGAATAGTTTTTGCCTGGGGGCGTACTTCATGGGCCAGTTTCAGCGTATTCTGGGCCTTGTAAATCATGGGGGTAATAGCAGTTGCCAGCACCACATCGGGCTGATTCTTGCGAATGATTTCCGCCAGAATATCATCAGGAATATCATTGGTCATCGCATCAACAAACCGGATGTTGGGATAGCCGGCCGTCTTGAGCGCACCACCGATATACGGTACCCAGCTTGGCGGCCAGTTGCCCGCAATCTCGGCTCCGCCAGAATGGTAATTCGGCTGGATCATCATAATGCGCATGAGAAACCTCCTCGTCTTCTTCTTGACCTGTAATGTTCTATCGGGCTAAGATCCGAATAGAACGACATACTCACAGCGTGAGTCTTCCCCTACCTGACACCGCGTGGCCTGCACCTGTGCCTCCACATCTATTATCTCCTGGATGAGTGTCGTAAAAGTACCACCATAAAAGCCACACACCGTCCCGTTAGAATGAATGCCACTGGCGACGGTTAGCCGCGTTGCTTTACCAACACGGTAGGTAAACGTGCCACTTCCCACAAACGTCCAGGCATGCTTGCTGATCGCAAACAACAGCAGGGCCAGCGCCAGGCGATGCGGCAGTACCTTGAGCAAACGCTGAAACAGCCTGGGAATACGATGTTGCAATAAGTAGCGGGCGGTATACTGCCCTGAAAGATATAAGATGTGCGTTGCCTGCTCTACACCAAGATGCCCGGTGAGCAGCAGCACGAGCGCATTAAAATCGGCTTCAGGAACCATTTCGGTCGGGGTATAATCGATCAGATGGGTCTGCTGGCCCTGCTCAAGTATGGCTGTGGCTTGAGCAACGCCACAGACCTCTTGCAACGCACGCACTGTTTGAATAAGCGCATTGGGGCCGATTCTGGCATGAGAGGGTGTATGGAGCGGGGTTGGGTGGGAGATTGTGTGTGCCGAGCTATCTTTGCTCATCCCGATCTCTCCTGTGAGTTAATTGCTTGACCATGCGCCAGTTTTGATTGCCTTCTCGATCTCACAGTTCCACGGCCTGGCAGGTTCGACCTGAACATCATCACCACCGAATTCTGAGGTTGAAGCACCAAAACCCATCACTGCCACTGACAGTCTCATGACAGAGCAAGCCTCTACCAATGGTACATCGGCGTCCCAGGACTCAGCCGAAACTCCAATGCTGTCCTGGCAAAAGCCGGGACGGAGCGATTCCCATACTCAAGCTGGTCATCCGGTGCTTCACCACTGTCCCCCGCTTTCATCGGGAAGGCAGTGCTTGACCACTCTGGCAACTCTTGCTGCCGATCCAGTAAAATTGACTGTGATGTAGTTCAGATTCAAAACTACAAAGGTTACAAATTGATTATAGCATAAGAGTCAAGTTCTAGTATATATAGGCAAATGCTTTGCAAGGTCTTTGCAGTTTACTTCCAGCGCATTAGAAAAGGCAATAGTTCGCTCAAGTATGCTGCTGATATTCGTGATAGATTGTGCTTATATCCGCTTTGAGTCAAAGAGTGATGTCTAAGACTTCATGCTCGACGTGATCTAGCACACATATCATGTCATTAGTTGATACTTCAGGTATGACGTCGAGCCTGGCCCTGGAGAGAGCGGTCGCGGGGCGGAGAGGCGTTGCATGCAACGTCTCTCCGCCGCCCCCCCGAACTTCCCCTGCGAGGGTGTGGAGGGGAGGGCCCGTCTGCGCCGCGCTGCACCGGAAAAAGAACACGGGCGCGGGCCTGCGGCCCCCGCCCCCTCGCTGCGACGCAGGTACGTGGAACGACGAATGACACGAACATGCAGAAGGTTCACGTCGAAACGGTATAACGGGAGCTGAAATTCGCAGGTCGATGTGGAGCAAAAATTCCCCTTCAAATTTCGTCTTAGACGAAATTTGAAGGGGAATAAAGCAGGGGAATAAAGCAAAGGTACTGCTCTACCGCTCTATCGCAGGCGAAAGACGTTTTGTTTGAGCGACCGTGTACTTTGGGTCAAGAGTTAATGATATAATTTGCTCAACAGGTTGCCAGGTGAAACCAACATCTTCAGTTTTGATCCATGAAATTAGGATACCCGTGAGTTCATTCTTCCGGCGCAACCGTCGTGCTTGTTTCAGAACCACAACGGTCATATCCCTCCTGTTTCTCAGTCTGCTGTTGCTTCTGCTGGCGGATAAAGGAGGGCTGTGGCGACCCATATCAACCACAGATGTCCCTGCTATGTTAGCACCCGTAACAGTACGTCAGTCGCATCTGCTGGTCAATGGCCGACGGTTTGAAGTCCGTGGCACCAACTATCTGCGACCCAGCACCGATGACCCGGTTCTGTGCTACCGTCTGCAATTCGGGGCCGACGGCCAGTGTCCATGGAATCTGCCGGCCATTCAGTCTGATCTGGATCACCTCCAGGCGCTGGGTGTCAACACCATTCGCGTCTTTCTCAATTTCTATGCCTTTGGCGGGGGCAGTCTGGTCAACCCCAACTATACGATTGAGCAACCATTGATGTTGTTGGACAGTTTGATCGCCGAGGCCAACCAGCGCGGTATCTATGTATTACCGGTGCTGCTCACCAAATACCCACAAGATCGTCTTGGGCCAGAGGACTATGAACTGGCGCTTGAACTGCATGTACGGCCCGTGGTACGCCATCTAGCCGGACGACCGGGCATTCTCGGTTGGGATCTGTTCAACGAGCCAGACATTGGCAGCCCGATTGATATTCGCTGCTGGGACTGGCACAACGGCGATTTCCCGCTCTGCTTTCCGCTGGCAAACGAGCGCAAGCACTTCCTCCGTGCCGTGCATGCTGAGGTCAAACGGCTTGATCCCGATCGACTGACGACGATAGGCCTGGCCTTTGCCAAAAACTATTTTTCGCCAGAAGGGACTGACCTGCGCCTGGCGGATCTGGTTGACTTCTATACCTTTCACTACTACGACAATGAGCCATATGACAGCGGTCGCTATGCTGCGCATTGGTATTATGGGCAGGGCTTCCCCACTGATCTACGCCATGCCATTGGCGAGTTGACCGCCCTGACGCCGACCCGGCCAGTGGTCATTACCGAACTGGGCTTTCCCACCGACGCGGATTCAACCCGCACGAGTGTAGACTTACAACGCGATCTGCGCCTGGCCTGGCACACGATACGGGCGGAACACGCGCAGGGTATGCTGCTCTGGCCGTTTCAGGATGATCCAGAAGAGTTGATGGATGGACTCTTCCGACCATGAATGCTGACTGTTACGGTTCCGCTTTTCAAATTTACGCATGCCACGTATAATAGACGACCGATGACCCTGTAGCCGGAACTTACCATCAGAACGTACGCGGTCGCGTGAACCCAACGTTCCTTCGACGACGCTCAGAGCTTGCCCTGAGCGCAGTCGAACGGGACAAGCTTTTTTGCCTTCAGCCGCATGGAAGGGACTCTTTTTTTGCGAAATTTTGGCCTACAGCGAAAATTTTGCAAAAAAAAGACAAAGTACTGCTCTGCCCCATTCGGCTTCGCTCAGGATAAACTCCGGCGAAAAGGCAAGTTAACCAGACCACCGCGTACGTCCTGATCATATGTTGTAAGTCGAATCAGCGTCTGGACTATCATCCAGACGAACTATCACACGCACTGCCGGCAGGGTGCTACCATTGGTGCTACGTGTAGAGAGTCTGGAGCAACGATGCTCACTATTGTCGCATCGTCGCGCTATCATGTGTGCTGCAGCAAGTAAGGTATGGACGAAATCGGGGGCAAGTTGATTGTAGGTAAGGTGTAACTGTATGAAAATAGGTGTTCCCAAAGAGACTTTTCCAGAAGAAAAACGGGTGGCATTGATCCCGTCCGATCTGCCAGCACTGAAAAAAGCGGGGGCAGAGGTGCTGATTGAAGCGGGAGCCGGTATGATTGCCGGGTTTCGTGACAGCGATTATCAGGAGAAGGGGGCCAGTATTGCCTCCTCGCGGCAAGAACTTTTTAGCCAGGCAGATATCATTGTGCAGGTACGGGCTGGCGGAGCCAACCCGAAACTGGCTGCGGACGATCTCGGCCTGATGCGCTCCGGGCAATATCTGATCGGGTTTCTCGAACCACTGTGGGAACCACAGTTGATGACAGAAATCGCCGCCCGTGGTGTATCCGCTTTCTCGATGGAATTGATGCCCCGCATTAGCCGTGCCCAGAGTATGGATGCGCTGTCCTCGATGGCAACCATCGCTGGCTATAAAGCGGTGTTGTTGGCCGCTAATCACCTGCCGCGCATGTTTCCGCTGTTGATGACGGCAGCGGGCACGATCACTCCGGCACGGGTGTTTGTCATCGGCGTGGGTGTGGCGGGCCTGCAGGCGCTGGCAACGGCCAAACGTCTCGGTGCGGCTACGGAAGCGTACGATGTGCGCCCGGCGGTGAAGGATCAGGTCGAGAGTGTGGGAGCCAAGTTTGTGGAGTTACCGTTGGAAACGGCTGATGCCGAGGATAAAGGGGGCTATGCCAAGGCTCAGGATGAATCGTTTTATCGGCGTCAGCAGGAGTTGATGCGCGAGGTGATTGCCCGTAATGACATCGTGATTACCACTGCGGCCATACCGGGCAAAAAATCGCCGCTGCTGGTGACTGAAGAGATGGTACAGGGTATGCGCCCGGCCTCGGTGATTGTCGATCTGGCAGCCGAGCGGGGTGGCAACTGTGCGCTAACCCGCCCGAATGAAACGGTTGTGGCTCATGACGTGACTATTCTCGGCCCCACCAACCTGCCTTCTACGGTCGCCAATCATGCCAGCCAGCTCTATAGCCGCAATGTCACGACTTTTTTACGCCATATGTTGAAGGCGGGTGAGCTGAACCTTAATATGGAAGATCAGATCGTCTATGATACGCTGGTGACACATCAGGGCGAGGTTGTACATCCCCGTATTCGCGATCTGTTGACCAGTGTGCCATCTAGCTAGCACGAGTGGATAGTCACGCGCTTTTTCGAGAGAAGAGACAATCGCAGTTGTAAGGAGGAGTTTCATGGATCCTATTACTGCCCTGACGATTTTTGTGCTTGCCATATTTGTGGGGTTCGAGATTATTACCAAAGTTCCACCAACCTTGCACACCCCCCTGATGTCTGGTTCAAACGCTATTTCGGGCATTACCCTGATCGGCGCATTACTGTCAGCCGGCGCGGAACTCACGTTCTTTCCCACGCTGCTGGGCTTTCTAGCGGTCATTTTTGCCACAATCAATGTCGTCGGTGGCTTTATGGTCACGAACCGTATGCTGAGTATGTTCCGCAGGAAGGAGTAATGTCACATAATGGAAGCCTTGATTAATCTGGTCTATCTGGTGGCAGCCACGCTTTTTATTTTTGGTTTGAAGGGTCTAACCCACCCTCGTACTGCTGTGCGTGGCAACTTGATGAGCGCTTCCGGTATGTTGCTGGCGGTGCTGGTGACGCTGATCTCGCAGAGCATTTTAAGCTATACCTGGATCATGGCGGGTCTGGTAATTGGTGCGGGCATTGGCGCCGCAATGGCGACACGCGTACAGATGACGGCGATGCCCCAGATGGTGGCGCTGTTGAATGGTTTTGGCGGCATTGCCTCGATCCTGGTGGCCGGGGCCGCGCTGAACGAGGCGAACTATCTGTTTTCATCACCACAGGCGGTTGCCGACAGCGTTCTCAACCGTGGTACGGCCATGGTGGTGCAGTTTGGAATCGCTACCGCTGCAACCGGGTTGATCGGTGCGGTGACGTTCTGGGGCAGTCTGGTGGCCTATGGCAAACTGGAGGGGATTAATGGCGACCAGATTCGGAAGCGATTTCCGGTTCTGGATCGGTTTAAGTTGCCGGCTCCACCGCCGCCACCCGTAGCCAGTGCCGAACAGACCGATTCAGTCGCTGCAACGGGTGAAACAACGGCTGTACAGCGTTCTACGCCCGCAGTGGCTCCATTGGTAACGCGGCTGAACCATGCGTTGACAACGCAGGTCTATGCCAAGGGTGTCTTGCTGGGTATCTGTGCGTTACTCGGTTTGTTACTGGTGATTAACCCGTCGAACATTGCGCTCTATTGGGCAATCGTAATCCTGGCCTCAATTCTGGGTTGGTATCTGGTGATGCCTATTGGTGGGGCCGATATGCCAGTGGTGATCGCGCTGCTCAACTCGTACTCCGGTCTGGCGGCTGCTGCCACGGGTTTTGTCCTTGGTAACAGCATTTTGATCATTACCGGTTCGCTTGTGGGTGCTTCCGGGTTAATTCTGACCACGATCATGTGTAAGGCCATGAACCGCTCACTAACCAACGTGCTGTTTGGGGTCTGGGTACCAGAGGGGGCCGCAGCCAGTGAAGATGAAGTCTATGGGGGCAAGATTAAGTCGTCTAGCCCGGAAGAATTGGCAATGATGATGGACGGTGTGCGCCGGGTAGTGATTGTTCCAGGATATGGCATGGCCGTGGCGCAGGCCCAGCATGCCGTGCGTGACCTGGCGAATCTGCTCGAGTCGCGTGGTACCGAAGTCGAGTTTGCCATTCATCCCGTCGCTGGTCGAATGCCCGGTCATATGAATGTCTTGCTGGCCGAGGCCGATATTCCTTACGACAAGCTCAAAGAGATGGATGAGATTAACCCGACGTTTGAGCAGACGGATATTGCGATTGTGATCGGGGCCAATGATGTGACAAACCCGCTGGCCCGCACTGATCCGCAGAGTCCAATTGCCGGGATGCCCATCCTCGACGTTATTAATGCCAGAAGTGTTATCGTGGTTAAGCGTAGTCTCAGCCCGGGCTTTGCCGGGATTCCGAATCCACTATTTGCCGCCGATAACACGCTGATGTTTTTTGCCGATGCCAAGAAAGGTATGCTCGATCTCGTCAGTGCTATGAAGGAACAATAAAGCCAGGTTGTCGGATCGTGCAGGCGATGGAACCTGACAGAACCGGTCTTCGCCAGGAATATGGAATATGGAATAGGGACTGTGAGGCGGGAGATATAGGCTCCTGCCTCACTTTCTTTTCGGCACAGCATGATTTTCGCCTTCGACAGAGCCGTACTTTGTCTCTTTTTTGGTTCTCATTGTCTCCGTAGGCGAAAATGAGAACCAAAAGAACATCTCTTCCACGCTGCTGAAAGCGAACAGGGCCTGGGATTCAAGCCACCGGGTACCTCCTGTCATATGACACGAGTTATACCAATGTGACGTCGCCCTTCCGCATCCGTTGGTTCGTCGTACGCTTGCGCCTACGACCATAAGCCTTCCCCTGGACAGG
>CALANA010000187.1 GCA_937925925.1 uncultured Chloroflexales bacterium
GCCCTTCCGCATCCGTTGGTTCGTCGTACGCTTGCGCATACGACCGCGCGACGTCCCCTGGAAC
Source organism: uncultured Chloroflexales bacterium (assembly GCA_937925925.1). Classification (GTDB taxonomy): domain Bacteria; phylum Chloroflexota; class Chloroflexia; order Chloroflexales; family Chloroflexaceae; genus CAKZQX01. The sequence goes on from CALANA010000187.1 coordinate 65, forward strand.
GAGCGGTCGCGGGACGGAGAGGCGTTGCATGCAACGCCTTTACGCCGACATCCACACATGGGTGAGAGCCTGCGGCCCCGCCCCCCTACCGCAACGCAGTCTCGTGGGAGGACGCATGGCAAGCACATACGGAAGGTTCATGTCGCAACGGTATGAATAGAGTAACGACATTCGTCGTTACTCTGTCGTCAGGAACGACGAACGTCGTTACAACGTATCCCTTAACATCACGGTGGTCAACCACTACACCATCCGCCGCACAAGGAGCGCTATCACCACCAGGATCAGCAACAAACTCCAGGCAAGATTACCCGTCTGCAAAATTAAGATCCAGGTTATAGCAGCGATCAAAATAGCAACACCGAAACACCCCCGGCGCACCCGTGCCTCCGGCGTATCCTTTGGCGACTGGAATGGAGACGGCGGTTGCTGGTCTGGGGTACGCATACCTCACCTCTTTCATCGTCATTGACACGAGTTACACAATCACCTATCACCAGATGGTTTGCGCCTGCGGCAGAGCGATGCGTTGTCTCTGCGGTCACAGGCGCAAAGGGCCTGGGATTCAAGCCACTGCGTGACGCGCGTCGTTTAGAATGCTTATCGCAAAAGATTCTAGCAAACGTTTCGTTACAGTCTTTCTGCATAAGTCGTGCAGCAACGCAGTCCCGACTGATGAACGATGTACGCAATGCCTGGCTTATGACAAGCGGGATACCAGACAGAGGACAAAGGTACTATTGTCGTGCAAGCCGGTATTAGCTACCGTATATGTATAACATATACGAGCGCAAGCCGTTACCTCGTTGTCGATCGCTAGTCGGCATTAGCGAAAAATACGGAGACGCAATGGTCGTCAGCATCGCTTCAAACAGGCCATAGTGTCCATCAGATCTTCACCAGCACACATCATACCATAGCTTGCCGTATGTCTGGCATGCATGGTACCCTGACATTACGGGGCATAGAGAATGTTGTATTTATCGGGAAAAACAAACAACACCAGTTGCTGTCGATAAATACTAGTATGGTTAGTACCTTGCGTTTTTAACAAAATGAGGTGCTTCGTACTATAACAAGACCGCGTCAGACCTTACGCGGTGGATCATATGCCGACCGTTTTCGCCTGCGACAGCGTAAAAGCGTTGGCACGTTGGCACGTTCTAACGTTCTAACGCTACAAGGTACCGCTCTGCCGCAGGCGCAAACCATGGTTTGTTTACGTGACTGCGTAAGTCCGGTTCATCTCGGCGGGGGTGCAGGGGCCTGCGGATCCCGCACATGTTCCGGGATTTCGGCGGATCTTCGCCTCGCGCAATCTTGTGCCGAAGTCTCGTTGGCGTATTCGTGCGAGCGAAGAAAAATCTGGAAAGACGATGAACGATGAAAAACCAGGATATAATGATTGCACCGGATGAGGCTCTGGCACCATTACAGGCGGAAAATAGATTCCTGCAACAGCGTGTGTCCGATTTAGAGTACCGTGCATCCTATCTCCATACGTTATGTTCAAAGCTATCAGACATGGTGCTGGTTGTTGACGCATACGGGCGTTATGTAGAAATCTTTGCTATCCATCCCATCCTGCCGGCTACACCCAATCAAGCGCTGAACCAGAAGACACTCCACGATACCTTTCCCGCACCCCAGGCCGATATGTTGCTGCTGAAGATCCAGGAGGCTCTTGCTACCCGGCAGGTCATATCTATCGACTATCATCTCACTGTGGCCACCAGGACGCACTGGTTTACGGGTGCCATCCACCCGCTCAACCCGCAGCAGGTATGCTGTATCTTGCACGACTTTACCGAGCGCAAACAGATTGAAACCGAGTTAGCACAGTCACTGGCACGCCAGAAGGCGACCATTGAGTCAACTTCCGATGGGGTGCTGGTGGTGGCTCAGGATGGCAGCATTGTCAACTTTAATCACCGTTTCGTAGAACTGTGGCGATTACCAGACGACTGGCACATCCGTTTTATGTGCCAGGGACGGTTTACTCTGCTCGAATCGCAGGTGAAGGACAGATCGCGCTTTATTCGCCGCATGGCCGAGTTGTGTGATCTGATCGAAGCCGAGGGTTATGACCTGATTGAACTGAAGGACGGTCGTATTCTTGAGGGGTATACGACGCCCTATCGGGTACGCGGCATCATTGCGGGCCGGGTGTGGAGCTTTCGGGATGTAACAGAGCGCAAGCGGGACGAAGTAGCGTTGCAGGCCAGCCAGGCACAGTTACAGGCCATTTTTGACAACGCTGCGGTCGGGGTGGTGCTGATCGATGGGCAGGGGCGCTATCTACAGTTCAACGAGCGCTGGCTGGAGATGATCTGTATCACTTCTGAAGAACTGTTGCAGACAACGTATCTCGATGTTACCCATCCGCACGATCGTGAACAGAGCCGGAAGGCCATGCAGGCGCTTATCCATGGGAAAATGACAGCCTATCGGGTGGAACAACGCTACATCCGCAGTGACGGCAGCACCTTCTGGGGCGATCTGGCGCTCACGCCCATCCGTACCGACCGGGGCATGCCCACAGCCCTGGTTGCGATTGTCACCGATATTAGTGATCGCAAACGCGCCGAAGCCGAGTTACAACGGGCCAATACCAAACTGGTGCATTCGGTGAACGAGTTAAAAAATCATAACCATGACCTGACCTTGCTCAATAAGTTCAGCGAGGGGTTGCAAGCCTGTCGGACAGTTAGCGAGGCGTATCAACTGGTGGCGCGGTTTGGCAAGCGACTATTTGTGGAGCATGCGGGCACGCTGTATATACGTAATCCTGGCAGCGGTGTATTTGAAGTTGTTGCCAGTTGGGGGCGCTCTGATAGCAATACCACTCCGTTTCAGCCTGAGTTATGCCTGATCTTTGATCCGCATCAGCGACAGCTTGCCAATAACTTCTATGCCAGCCAGCATTGTCAGCATAAAGCCGGAGTACCGTCGCATCCATGCCTGTGTATTCCCCTGATTGCCGACCAGCATAAGATTGGCATATTGCGCCTCAGTAGCGAGCAAATCCGGTTGCCACAGATCAATGAACGCTTGCAGCGGTTAGGACTGATGATGGTCGAGCAGTTGACCCTCGCGCTGGCAAACCTGCAACTACGTGAACAGCTACGCGAGCAATCTATCCGTGATCCGCTAACGGGCCTGTTTAACCGGCGTTATATGGAAGAGACAGTGAAACGGGAGCTGCAACGTGCAAACCGCTATCAACATTCGATTGGCGTAGTAATGCTCGATATTGATCATTTTAAGCAGTTCAATGATACCTGGGGGCATGATGGTGGTGATGCGGTCTTGCGCGCCATAGGACTCTTTTTGCAAGAGCATATTCGCGGGAGCGATGTGGCCTGTCGTTATGGTGGTGAAGAATTCATTCTGATCCTACCCGATGCCCCACTGGAGGATACCTACCATCGCGCCCATGAACTCCGTGCTGGTATCAAAGATCTGCAGATTCAGCATAACGGTCAGCAATTACCGACCGTAACGACCTCGGTTGGTGTGGCAAGTTTTCCGGTGCATGGTGTGACGATTGAGGAAGTCATTAAAGTAGCTGATACCGCTCTCTATCAAGCCAAAACCGGCGGCCGTGATCAAGTGGTACTGGCTCAATGATCGCTCCCCGACAGGACTGGTGATCCGCTGGTCTTTGACAACATGGACAACGACGACGGCGATCGCTCCCCGACAGGACTGGTGATCCACACTACACATCTGATACCAATTTACCGTCGCCCTTCCGCCGCTTGTGGTTCGTCTGCCCCTTCCGTATGTCTGGACGGACGCGGTGGGTCATCCGCCGCGCGGTTCGTCCGCGGCCGCGTGGAAGGGGACGAATGCGCCTACGAACGCCCGCGCAGTGCCACGGTTCGTCCGCGACCGCGTGGAAGGGGAACCAAAAAAACAGCAACAAGACCGCTCTGCCGAAGGCGCAACCCATCTGGTCATGGACGACCGCGTACCGCGGGTGCATGACCAGAACATGCGGAATGGTCACGTCGAAACGGTATGACCTCATAGCTGCCAGGTGTGGGGCCACCAGAATAATGCTGAATTGTGATTCTTTCACTTGACTTTCTGGTATGTTGTATTATACTTCAATCGTGATTGAAGTATTTCAGGGGAGGATGCGGGAGGATGTGATGCCAACACAACCAGTTGTATTCGATCAGTTGCAGACACTGGTGGCCTGGCTGAAAGTCCTGGCCGAGCCACGCCGTCTGCAAATCTTCGACCTGCTGATGCAGGGTGTACAGTGTAACTGTGAACTGGGGGAACAGTTGCAGTTGGCTCCGAACCTGATTTCGCATCACTTGAGCGTGTTACGGCAGGCAGGATTGGTCGATATGGAACGGGATCAGGTCGATGGACGCTGGGTGTACTATTCAGTCAACCTGGCGGCATTGCAGGCATTGAACGCCACGTTTGGTGCTTTCTTTCATCCAGCGCGTATGCAGCAGCGGCAACCAACATGTGGGCCGCAAAGTACTCTGCTTACGCTTGATACAATTGAGGAGGTTTTTGAATGAACACAGCCCGAGCAGAAACAATGAAGCCGCGTAAAGAATACAATCTCAGCTTCTTTCAGCGCTATCTCACGCTGTGGGTTGGATTATGTATTGTGGTCGGCATTGCGCTGGGATCACTGTTCCCAGAAGGTGCCGAGTTTTTGAACTCGCTGGCGATCGCCCAGGTGAACATTCCCGTTGCCGTCTTGTTGTTTGCGATGATGTATCCGATTATGGTACAGATCGATTTTGGCGAAGTGGTCAATGTTGCGCGGGCACCGCGCCCGGTCATTTTGACGTTAGTGGTTAACTGGGCGATCAAGCCCTTTACCATGGTGTTCTTTGCCTGGTTGTTCTTCCGGGTCGTCTGGGCACCCTATGTCGATCCAACCATGGCGAGCGAATATATGGCCGGAATGATCCTGCTGGGCATTGCACCCTGCACAGCAATGGTGCTCGTCTGGAGTTATCTGGCGCGTACGCGCATGGGCTTGACGCTGATTATGGTGGCGATCAATTCGCTGACGATGTTGCTGCTCTATGCGCCGCTGGGCAACTTCTTGCTGGGTGTATCCGATATGGCCGTGCCGTTCCTGACGATTTTTCTGAGCGTGATGCTGTATGTTGGCGTATCTCTCGTCGTGGGGTATATCAGCCGCACGCAGTTGATCAAACGCAAGGGGATTGAGTGGTACGAGCGGGTGTTCCTCAAGCATATGGGCACGATTTCGACGGTAGCACTGTTGCTGACGCTGATCTTTCTGTTTATGCTCCAGGGACGGGTTATTCTCACTTCCCCGCTGATCGTGGGCATGATTGCCGTGCCGCTGATCATCCAGACGCTGGCGATTTTCGGCATCGGCTATGGTGCGGCGAAGGTGTTAGGTCTGTCGTACGAGGAGGCTGCGCCGGCGGCGATGATCGGGGCCAGCAACCATTTTGAGGTAGCCATCGCCACGGCGGTGACGCTGTTTGGCCTGACATCAGGAGCGGCACTCTCAACCGTTGTAGGGGTATTGATTGAGGTACCGATTATGTTGCTGCTGGTGAAGATCTGTATCAGTACGCAGCACTGGTTCCCGCGTAGAGCCGCAGTGTCTCGCATGGCAGCCACAGAAACGACTGGTTAGTACTGCAACGAGACTTTGTCTTGTTGGTGGTGCAGGGGCTTGCCGCCCCTGCACGTGTCTCTTCACGTATGAATTTTTGATCGGAGTCTTCTTGAGCGTTCGTGATTGCTCACTGCTCCTTATGCTTTCTGCTCAATCTGTCTCTTGTTTCCCCAAAACGCCTCCGCGCTTACCATAGCCGTGCCATGGCCCCTCCATCGTATGCATCGTGCTTGTTCCCTAAAAACGCCTCTGCGTTTGCCATGGCCTTCTTTTTCAGGACGTACCCAGTCGCGTGAACCCAACGTTCCTTCGACTACGCTCAGAACAAGCTTTTGCGCCTGCGGCAGAATGGAAGGGACTCTTTTTTACCAGATTTTCGTCGTAGGCGAAAATTTGGCGGAAAAGAAGACAACGTACCGCTCTGCCGAAGGCGAAAAGACGAATCGCCCATAGCACCGCATATATTCTGACATAAAGAAGAGGAAGACGAACCAGAGGATGTCGCAACATTCTGAAGCTGGTTGACCATAGGCGCAACCAGGCCAGATATCGTCCGCAGTTGCTCCGCAAACGCCAATAACCCTGTGATAGAATCAACACAGAGCATGTACTACAATAATACGGCAGCTCTGCTAGCTATAAAGGACTAACGCCAACATTCTGTATCGGCACCAGTTCCTGTCCAGGCATCAGATCGGGCTAGCCGGATACGAACGTGGGGCAGCAGTACCGGCCTGGCTCGCCTCAACCCAGGCAGAGTACGCTTTGCAGACAGGCTGCTGACATCTATACTAAACATCAGCCAGCATTGTGGCCGCTTGAAATGAACCCACTTTATACTGCTCGATCCAGTGTCACGACCAGCAGATGTATGTTCATCAACAATCATACATTGATACGGTTTCTGTGTCCCTTGCTATACAGGAGAACCACCTATGTCACCCTTCCTGGGCGAGCTACTCGGAACAATGATCTTGATCATGTTTGGTAACGGTGCGATGGCTGGGATACTACTCAACAAATCGAAAGCCCAGAATAGTGGCTGGATCGTTCTTAGTGCTGGCTGGTCATTTGGGGTTATGTCTGGTGTATTTGTGTCTCAGGCAACGGGTAGCCCGGATGCACACATTAATCCGGCTGTCACTGTTGCGGCCATGGTACGCGGTGGATTGAGCATTAGGATGGGATAACCTACATCGCTGGTCAGTTTATCAGCGCTTTTATTGGCGCTGTGCTGGTATGGCTTAACTATTTGCCCCACTGGAGTATAACCACTGCACAGGATGCTAAACTGGCGTGCTTCTGTACTGGCCCGGCGATTCGCAACCCGCTTGCCAATATCATCAGTGAAATTATTGGGACATTTGTCCTCGTATTTGTCATTTTCTCGATCTTTAGCGCTTTTCAGTCTGGCTCCGATCAGAACCCGGCCACTAATCTCTATCCTTATCTACTCGCCAACCTGGTCTGGGGCATTGGCCTGGCATTGGGCGGAAGTACCGGTTATGCCATTAACCCGGCGCGTGACCTTGGCCCGCGCATTGCGCATGCCGTCCTGCCAATTGCGGGTAAGGGTGATCCAGATTGGGGCTATGCCTGGATTCCCGTCGTGGGGCCATTGATCGGCAGTTCGCTGGCGGCGTTGCTGGCGTTGACGCTTGGTATGTAAGAGATAACAATCATGAGTCATCAACAGCCGGAGTCCCGGCTGTAGCCCGGATAGTAGCCTCCCCGCCCGGCGGCTGAAGCCGCGGGCTACGGGCTGCGAAGCCCGCCTGCGCGGGCTGGAGCGGGGCATACCGGATTCATGACGCAAACTCCATTAGTCGGGATAGCAGCAGGAGTCCCGGCTGTAGCTGGGACGGAACAGAGTCGTAACCTACCGGGGTCTCGGCTTTAGCCTGCACGGAACGCTACCCAGACTAAAGCCGGAACTCCGATGTACAAAAGCCGGGACTCCGATGGATCATTGGGATACTACAAAAGGGCCTCCAGCCCGCCGTAGTTGTCTGTCATCCTGCGCGGAGGCGTCGCCGGAGCGTATGGCATCCTGAGCGGAGCGAAGGATCGTGATCCCATCAGAAGGGGAGATTCTTCGCTGCGCAAGCTGCTTCGCTCCGCTCAGCATGACAAAACCCTGGAGCGATTTCCGTCATCGTGTAATACGCTTGCTAGACCTGGCATGGTATTATGTTGAACTCGGACATACTTTGACGCAACAATTGTGAGCCTTGACCGATACACAGAACAAAAGCATAAGCATGACAAGGAGGTCTTCATATGGCAATGTATGCAGTAGCGATTGACCAGGGCACCACCAGCACGCGCTTTATGGTCTTTGATCACGGCGGGCGCATCGTCTGTTTTGATCAAAAAGAACACGAGCAGATCTACCCCAGACCTGGCTGGGTAGAGCATAGCCCGGACGAGATCTGGGAGCGTACCCGCACCGTCATCCGCGATGGTCTGCGCAAAGGCAATATTGGGCCAGGAGACATTGCCGCCATCGGGATTACCAACCAGCGTGAAACCACTGTGGTCTGGGATCGCAAGACCGGCAAGCCCTACTATAATGCGATTGTGTGGCAGGACACGCGCACCGATCAGATCTGCAACCAGTTGGCCCAGGATGGCGGGCAGGATCGCTTTCGGCCGCAAACCGGCTTACCGCTGGCAACCTATTTCTCCGGCCCGAAGATTATGTGGATTCTGGACAATGTGGCCGGTGTACGCGCCGCTGCCGAGCGCGGTGATGCGATCTTCGGCAATATCGACACCTTCCTGATCTGGCAGCTTACCGGTGGCACGCAGGGTGGTGTGCATGTGACCGATGTCACCAATGCCAGTCGCACCATGCTGATGGATCTCAAGACCCAGCAGTGGGATACCGAGATCCTGCGCATTATGGGCATTCCGCGCCAGATGCTGCCCGAAATTCGGTCTAGCAGCGAGATATATGGCCTGGCAACCGGCGACCTGGCTGGCATTCCCGTCGCCGGCGATCTGGGCGATCAGCAAGCCGCGCTGGTGGGGCAGACGTGTTATAGTGTGGGTGAAGCCAAAAATACCTATGGTACGGGGTGCTTCTTTTTGCTCAACACCGGTACCGAGATCGTGCCATCGCGCAGTGGTCTGGTCACTACCGTTGCCTATAAGATAGGTGCTGCTCCGACCGTGTTCTGCCTGGAAGGCTCGATTGCAATTACGGGCGCGCTGGTGCAGTGGCTGCGTGACAATCTGGGGATGATCACCAGCAGCGCTGACATTGAGGCCCTGGCGAATAGCGTTCAGGATAATGGCGGAGTCTCCTTTGTGCCCGCTTTTTCAGGCCTGTTTGCGCCCTACTGGAAATCGAACGCACGCGGGGTGATCGTCGGGCTGACACGCTATGTGCAGAAGGGGCACATTGCACGGGCGGTGCTGGAGGCCACGGCCTGGCAGACACGCGAAGTCGCCGATGCGATGGCGAAGGATTCAGGTATTCCGACCGAGTCGCTCAAAGTCGATGGCGGTATGGTGGTGAACAATACCCTGATGCAGTTCCAGAGCGATGCTCTGGGCGTGCCAGTCATCCGCCCACAGGTGGCCGAGACGACATCGCTCGGCGCGGCCTATGCTGCCGGGTTGGCGACCGGTTTCTGGAGCAATCTGGAAGATCTGCGCCAGAACTGGCAGGTGGATAAGGTCTGGCAACCGCAGATGGATCCGACCGAGCGTGAAGCGCATTATAAATTGTGGAAAAAGGCCGTAACTCGTACTTTCGATTGGGTGGAGTAGTCTTGTAGTGTTGTCGGGTTGAGCGTTCACACGTTTCAACCCGCAACCAGGACAAAATCAGAATGCACGTGTTAGCAACAGACGTGGTGGTGATTGGTGGTGGTTCGACCGGCACCGGCGTGTTGTGTGACCTGGCGATGCGGGGCATACGCGCCATCCTGGTGGAGAAGGGCGATCTGACGCATGGCACAACCGGGCGCTACCACGGCCTGCTGCACAGCGGCGGGCGCTATGTGGTCAAAGATCCCCAGTCTGCCGTTGAGTGTGCCCAGGAAAACAGGATCTTGCGCCGGATCATGCCGCACTGCATTGAGGATACTGGCGGTTTTTTTGTGATGACGCCCTGGGACGACCCGGCCTATGGCGATCGCTTTGTCGCTGGCTGTCATGCGACCGGCGTGCCCGTGCGCGAAATATCGCTGACAGAAGCACTCCGGCGTGAGCCGCGGCTCAACCCGCGTATCAGCCGCGTGTTTGAGGTGCATGATGGCGCAGCCGACTCGTTCCTGGCAACGCATGCCGTGGCCGATGCCGCCCGGCAGCACGGGGCGCAGGTGCTAAATTATCATCACGTGATTGAAGTGCTGCGGAGTGCTGATCGCGTGGTTGGTGTGCTGGTCGAGGATCTGCGGACGGGTGAGCAAAAGCGGATCGAAGCTGCCTATGTGCTGAATGCGGCCGGTGCCTGGGCCGGCAAGATTGCGGCGCTGGCGGGCGTGACCGTGTCCGTTGTTCCCGGCAAGGGCACAATGGTAGCGATGAATCATCGCATGGTCAACACAGTGATCAATCGCTGCAAGTTGCCCGACGACGGCGACATTCTGGTACCGATCCATACCGTGGCAGTCATTGGTACCACCGATGTGCATGTCCCTGATCCCGATGTGTATGGCATCGATCCCGAAGAGATCACCTTTATGCTAGAGGAGGGCGAAAAACTCATCCCTGGCTTCAGCACCTACCGCGCTCTGCGCGCCTGGGCGGGTGTGCGCCCGCTCTACAAGGACACGGAGGTTGTCGATGACCGCGACATTAGCCGGGCCTACAAGCTCCTTGACCACCGCGAGCGCGATGGTGTGGAGGGATTGCTGTCGATCGTGGGCGGCAAGTGGACGACCTATCGCCTTATGGCCGAGGAAGCGGTCAATGTACTGGCTGCCAGACTCGGCAATACCCAACCTTGCCGTACACGCGAAACAGTCTTGCCGGGCGCAAATACAACCCGCGATCTCTACTGGCTCGGTCATCGCCTGGCCGAGACCGAAGCCGAAGATAGCTATGGGGCGCTTATCTGCGAGTGCGAACTGGTAACCGGCAGCCAGGTGCAGCAGGCGATCATTGAGGGTGGGGCCGCCAATCTCGATGACATCCGGCGTGATACACGCCTGGGCATGGGGCCGTGCCAGGGTGGTTTTTGCGCCTATCGTGCCGTGGCGATCTGGCATGAGTTGAACCGCGAGCAACTGGCCGAGAATGGTGGTACGGAGCCGATTCGCTCTGATCGGCTGCTCCGCCATTTTTTGCAAGCGCGCTGGAAGGGCCTGCTCCCGGTGACCTGGGGCGATCAACTGCGCCAACAGCGGCTCGACCAGATTATCTATCTGGACACGCTGGCGATTGATCACCTGCCACTGACAACGGACGATGAATCCGTCAATGATGGCCTGGTGCTGGAGCATCCTGCGGTTGCAACCGAGTCGCAATAAATGGGGTCGAGATAACGTGCGCATTGCCGGGCACGCCAGAAGTTCCGGCTTGCGCCGGGCCAGATGCGCACCGGATGGGAGTCCCGACTGAAGTCGGGACTCCGGTTGATCGGTGGGATAAGCTTACTCTAGTAGTTGACCACCGTGATGTTGAGGGATATGTAGTAATACCAAATCCGACTGATTGGTACCCCGTATGTCATTCTGAGCGAAACGGAGTGGAGCGAAGAATCTCTTGTCCGAAAGCCGAGATTCTTCACTCCGCTTCGCTCCGTTCAGAATGACAAACATGCCGTCATCACGCGGATTTGATATAACGACATTTATTGGTACCCCGTATGTCATTCTGAGCGAAACGGAGTGGAGCGAAGAATCTCTTGTCCGAAAGCCGAGATTCTTCACTCCGCTTCGCTCCGTTCAGAATGACAAACATGCCGTCATCACGCGGATTTGATATAATGACTTTAGTCGTTTCTGATGCGCTATCAACGACTAAAGTCGTTACTACATAACTTCTCACATTCCATTTCAATGTAGCTGACGACTAAGTAGGTGCCAATTTGTTTGTACAATGGCGGTTGTTTGGTCTACTGCTTCCTGATGTAGGACGATAGTTTTTGACAGTTCGCCGAAGTGACAAAAACGTATTGACACCTACGTAGACATATGGACGGACTATGCGTGATACGATTGTAATTGGAGCCGGACTGGCGGGCCTGATGGGAGCGCTGGCGCTGGCAGAAGCCGGTCAGCGCCCGCTGGTGCTGGCGAAGGGCCAGGGTGCTACCCACTGGACAGGTGGTACAGTTGATGTATGGGGTGCCACTGATGGCGCGAATGTACGCGAGGTTGTCGCCCAGATGATCGCCGCCCACCCGGAACATCCCTATGCCCGGGTGGGTATGGTCGGCATTGAAGCCGCGCTGGATCGCTTTCGTGCCCTCGTGGAAACGGCTGGTTATCCCTACGTGGGTAGCCTGGAACGAAATATGCTCGTACCGACGGCTGCCGGTGCGCTTCGTCCGGCAGCATTCGTGCCGACAACGATGGCCGCTGGTGCGCTCAAAGCTGGCGAGCGCCTGTTGATCGCTGGCTTCCGCGAATTGCGCGATTTTTTTCCACCGCTGATTGCCGCCAACTTACGCGACCAGCGGATCACAGCGCGGGGCATATATCTTAATCTGCCGCCAATCAAGCGTCGGCTCGACTTCAATACACGCAACTTTGCCGATCTGTTCGACGACGCAGCCTTTCGCCAGGATGTGGGCGAGCAGCTACGGGCGGCGCGAAGTACGGCGACACGCATCGGGCTACCGGCCGTGCTGGGCTTAAGAGACGCCCCCGCTGTAGTGCAAGAACTCCAGGCGATCAGTGGCGCACAAATCTTTGAGATCCCGACACTGCCCGCCTCGGTGCCGGGCATGCGTTTGTTCAACATCTTCAAAGTTGCTATCGAGCAGGCGGGCGGGCGGATGCAGATCGGCTCGGAGGTGGTGCGTACTGTCGGCAGCGGCGATTGGTTGACGACAGTCTATAGCACCGCAGCGGCGCGGCAGCAGGAGCATCGCGGCCAGCGCTTCTTGCTGGCGACGGGCGGCATTGCCGGCGGCGGTATCCGCACCGACTATACCGGTACCGTGTGGGAGACAGCGCTGGGCCTGCCACTCAAAGCACCTGAAGCGCGGGCCGCCTGGTTTGCGCCCCAGTTTTTGCACGAGAACGGCCACCCGATCTTTCGGGCGGGCGTCGTGACCGATGCGTGCTTGCGCCCACTAGATGCGCAGGGCCAGGTCGTCTATCAGAATGTCGCCGTTGCCGGTTCACTGCTCGCCGACGCCGATCCAATCTATGAACGCTGCTACAGCGGGCTGGCGCTGGCAACCGGTTGGCACGCCGGGCAGATGCTCGCGATGTTGGAACGTTGAAGCGTTTGAGCGTTCGAGCGTTTGAGCGTTGAAGCGGTCGAGCGTTGAAGCGGTCGAGCGGTCGAGCGGTCAAGCGGTCGAGCGGTCGAGCGGTCGAGCGGTCGAGCGGTCGAGCGGTCGAGCGGTCGAGCGGTCAAGCGGTCGAGCGGTCGAGCGGTCAAGCGTTTGAGCGTTTGAGCGTTCTGATCGTTCAAGCGGTCGAGCGGTCGAGCGGTCAAGCGGTCGAGCGGTCAAGCGGTCGAGCGGTCAAGCGGTCGAGTGTTTGAGCGTTCTGATCGTTCAAGCGGTCGAGCGAATATACACAGCATTCCAGGCTTTAGCCTGGTTGGATCAGCAGCGGTTCGGGGCGATGGGAAGCAGGAGTCCAGGCTTTAGCCTGGTTGGATCGCTACCCAGGCTAAAGCCTGGACTGGAGTGCTTCAGAACTGATTTAGAATTGCTATACCAGGATTATTGATGACAACTTCACATGATCATATCGAGCTTTCGCTCGAACAATCGCTTGATCACTGTATCAAGTGTAATATCTGTACCGTGGCCTGCCCGGTCAGCGCCGTTACCGACCTCTTTCCGGGGCCAAAATACGTCGGGCCACAGGCGCAACGCTTTCGCCACGAACACCAACCAGTCCCCGATGACTCGGTAGACTACTGTTCGGGTTGCCGGGTGTGCAATCAGGTCTGTCCAACCGGCGTCAAGATTGCGGAACTGAACGCCCGCGCCCGTGCCCAGATCGTCGCCGAACGGGGTATGCCGCTGCGCAATCGGCTGATTGCGCGTTCGGGTCTGGTGGGTTGGCTGGGATGTGGCCCGCAGGCACGGTGGGCCAACGCCGCGCTGACCAGCCTGACCCTACGCTGGATCATGGAAAAGGTGCTGGGCATTGCCCGTGCCGCGCCGCTGCCGCACTATTCCACCTACAGCTTCCGCTCCTGGTTCCGGCAGCGAGCCAGCCGAACAGCCGCGACAACGCTCGGTACCACAAAGCGTGTGGTGTACTTTCACGGCTGTGCCACGAACTACTATGAGCCACATGTGGGGCAGGCAGCAGTCGCCGTGCTAGAACGCAACGGCTACGAAGTTATTCTATCTGAACAAAACTGCTGTGGTTTACCTCTGCTCTCCAATGGTGATTTCAGAGCTGGCAAACGTTATCACGCTGCCAATGTGCGCAAGCTATTCCCGTATGCCCAACAGGGTATCCCGATTGTCGGCACCAGCACCAGTTGCACACTCACGCTGAAAGATGAAGCGCCGGAGTTGCTGGGCATGCATAACGCCGAGGTTCGCGCCGTGGCCGAAAACACCTACGACATCTTTGAGTTTCTGCGCGGATTGTATGAACGTGGGGAACTGAATACGGAGTTTCAGACGGTTGAGCGTGAACTGCCCTACCACCCACCTTGCCAGCTACGAGCGCATGGCATTGGGCGTCCGGCGCTCGATATTCTGGAGCTGGTGCCGGGACTACGGCTGGCCGAGAGCAACGCCGACTGCTGTGGCATTGCTGGCACCTATGGCTATAAGCTGGAAAAGTACCAGATTGCTATGGACGTGGGGCAGGGGCTATTCGCATTTGTGCGTGCAGCAGAGAGCGACCTGGCTCTGTGCGACAGCGAGACCTGTCGCTGGCAGATCACGCATGGCACCGGCGTCACTACCCGGCATCCAATCGAGATCCTGGCCGAGGCGTATGGGGTAGCGGAGGGTGAGCGCGGAGTGGAGATCGCTCAAGTGTAGAGGCTTGCCAACTGGTTCTGACCCACTAACCCCGACCCTACACTACCAGGATCGTGGCTAGAGGTCAGCCACACTGAATATGCAGAGCATGTAATAACGACTTCAGTCGTTACTACGGCCTCAGAAACGACGAAAGTCGTTACGGCGCATCCTGCACCATCACAGAGGTCAGACCACTAGAGCGTATTGAAACACCTCTGTATGGCGCAGTGTGGTGCGGCTTCGCTGATTACGATGACAATGACAACATTATAAGTATTGAAACACCTCTGTATTCGGCGGTTAGCGTTGGACAAAACCGGCCCACCTGTAGTGGTGCGTCTCTTCAGGGTGATCTACGGCACCATCTTGCCGCTCGAAGGCTCGAATGCCTGGAAGTCATACCCGATTGACAACCACGATCGTACCGGGGGCAATTGCCAGCGACTGGTGGGCATTGCCGTCACGTATCGCCACCTCCAGATGCCCGCTGCTACCGATTAGCGCCAGCGCCGCGCCAGGTGCCACAGCCGCATAGGTATAACAGATGCCGGTGATGGTATGCTTGCCAACGCTGATGACCAGATCGTGCATCGCTCCCAATGGTGCCAGATGCGTTGTGGTGATATTGCTGACGCAGTTACCGAAGTGATCGACGTAGACAATCTGTCCACGCAAACTGTTTGTATCGGTGCATACCGGTGCTGGCACCTCCAGCAGCGTGATCGTATCCAGGTCTGGCCCCAGCGCAGTGAGGGCGACCCCTTGCGCCAGATGCGCGGCCACAGGCGCGAAGATGTCACGCCCATGAAACGTGGCACTCACCGGCATACGCCAGAAGCGCGGTTCGGTTAATTCCACCGCCCGCACGTCCGTTGTTGACCAGCGAGCCAGCGCCGTCTGCCAGATTGTGCTGAACACCCCATTATCCGGGCCAACAAAGTAAGCATCCGGCGTTGCCAGCGCCAGCGCCCGCCGCTCGCTACCAACGCCCGGATCGACGACCACCAGATGAATGGTGCCTGGTGGGAAGTAGGGCACAAACGTGTCTAACACAAACGCCGCCTCCAGCACATTCTGTGGCGTAATCGCATGGGTGATGTCCACCAGATGTGCCGTGGGGCAGATGCCCAGTAACACGCCTTTCATCACACCCACATAACTATCGCGGGTACCAAAATCGGTGGTCAGTGTAATCAGCGGTGGCATCGCTAGGCTTGACCAACTTCTACGCTCGGCGGGCGACGGCGAAACCAGTGCTGCCACTCACGGTGTTCCCAGACCACCAGCAGTTGGGCGGCGTTGAAAAGCGATGAGTAGGTGCCACTGACCAGACCAATCAACAGAATAATCACAAAGTTGCGGATCGTCGCCCCGCCAAACAGCAACAGCGCAGTCAACACAAAAATCGTGGTAAGCTGGGTGTTAATCGAGCGTGGCAGGGTTTGCACAATGCTATGATTGACAATATTGTCAAATGTCTCGCCGCTCCGCTTCAAGATCAGATTCTCGCGGATGCGGTCAAAGACAACAATGGTATCATGCACTGAGAAACTGATAATCGTCAGCAATGCCGTCAGGAACAGCGCATCGACTTCAATGCCAAAAAAGATGCTCATAAACGCAGCAATGCCCAGGATCAATAACACATCATGCAGCATTGCCAGAATAGCACACACGCCATAGCGTATCGGATTGGCCGTGCGGCGGAAGGCCAGCGTCAGATAGATCAAAATGGCGACACAGGCCCCAATCACCGCAATCACTGCGCTGCGGGTGGACTCCTGGCTTACCGTCGGGCCAACACTTTCCAGCCGCTCCCGGCTCACCGTGCCAAATTCCGCTTCCAGCGCACCGAGTACCCGTTCCTGTTCGGCAACCGGATTATCGCGGCTCAACGCATCGGACGTACGTACCACTGCCGCACCAATCGTCTCACCACCACTAGTCACTGCACTCAGTTGTACCAGCGCGTTTTCAAAGCCATTCTCGGCAAAAATAGTAGCAATGGCAGTCGTACTCAATTCATCGACACTGCGCTCGGCAAAGTGCAACTCCCAGAGCGTGCCGCCACTAAAGTCGATGCTTGGGCGCAGTCCCAGACGAAACTGACCCGTGGTGATCAGCGGGTGCAGCAGCAGGAAGTACATTCCGGGCAAAATAAAAACCAGAGAGAGAAGAAACCACCAGTAACGGCGGCGAACCAGACTTTTCATACACAACTCCTGCTATCAGGTGACATCAACCCTCAATGCCAGTCTGCCCGGTGCTGGCCGCCGGTTGATAGCCAGTTGACGCCTGAGTACCTAACTCACGATCCAGACCAAGCAACCACGGGTTGCGAGCGAACGGCAGTGGCAACACCAGTCGGAGCAGCGTGCGCGTCACCACTACAGCGGTAAACAGACTGAGGAGCATACCCATTCCCAGCGTTAATGCAAAGCCCTTGATAATGCTCACCCCAAAGCTATTTCCGAAGATGTAGAGGATCGTGCTGGTAATCAACGTCGAAACGCTTGAGTCGCGGATGGCCGGCCAGGACTCGGTAAAACTGGTTTCGATGGCCGTACGTAACTCGCGTTTGCGGCGCAGTTCTTCCTTGAGGCGCGAGAAAATCAGCACATTCGCATCAACCGCCAGACCAATCGAGAGGATAAAGCCGGCAATCCCAGGCAGCGTGAGCGTGACGGGTATTAGCCGATAAATCGCAAAGCTCAGCACAGTATAGACCAGCAGCGCCAGTACTGCCAGTAGCCCCGGCAGGCGATAGTTGAGCAGCATAAACAATGCCACCACGATCAACCCGACCATACCAGCAGTAATGCTGGCATCGACCGATCCCTGGCCCAGGGTGGCCGTCACCGTGCGGCTGGTTTCAACTTGCAAGGCGACCGGGAGCGCACCATATTTTAACTGGTTAAAGATACGATCACGATCAGCGGGAGTACCGGTGGTGATAATGCCTTCCCCATCGTTCAAGGCATCGTCAATGCGCGGGCAACTGACGACCACATTATCCAGCACAATACACATCGGTTGCCCAATATTGCGCCGCGTGAAATCGGCCAGTCGTCTAGCCGACTCACCGCGAAAAGCAAAAGAAACCGCCGGCTGGCTAATGCCAGTCGCTCCCTGCGAGAAGACTGGTTGCACCGCAGTCGTATCGAGATCGCGCCCATCGGTGATGCTCTCGAAAATAGGGTCATCGGCTTCTGGAACCTGGTCGAGCGCCTGACCATCAACTGTCTCGGTTCCCTCGTCGTCCGATCCATTGACTTCCTCGATCAGAAAGGGTGGATTGGCCGCAATCGGATCAGGATTGCCCGTGGTACGCACGACCTGATTGTTGGGCAAAAACTGACCTTGCGGATCGATAAACTCCAGGCGTCCCGTACCCCGCAGGGTTTCAATCGCCTGCTCTGGATTTTCAACACCCGGCAACTCGACAATCAGGCTGTCATCGCCCGAAAGCTGTACCACCGTCTCGCCTACACCCAGAGCGTTGATGCGGCGTTCGATCACACCGGCTGCCGTCTGCATATCAGACCGCGAGACATCTGCCTGTTGCGCCCGCAGCAATACCTGAATGCCACCACGCAAGTCCAGGCCAAACCGAATGCTCACATCGCGGCCCAGAAACCGGGGCGTACCATCAGCATCGGCGGGCGCAAAGTTGATCAATAATGCCAGGCCAACCAGAATAAGAATAAACAATAATGAGAATATATTTCGATTACGCACAGCTATTTAGTTCCTCTTTGAAGGCGGGAAGCAAGATGCTACACCCTATACGCATCATGTTAAGCCTCCGACCAGGGTTTGAGGGCCTACGGCCCCAAGAATCTCGCAACTGGTTTTAACGGCGGTAGCCCGTAACGTGATGCACATAGGGACGCAAGATGCTACGCCCCTGACTACTTCATGACTTAGATTAGAGTCTAAAAGCGATCTTCAGATCGTACCAGGTGTCCCCTCACTTTTTCCCACTCCCTGATTCCCTGGTACTCACAACTACGGGTGGGCACCAGCAGCATAAAGCCAGCTTCTTGTCATTGCACACGTGAATTCCCGGCTTCAGCCTGGACAGAGCTAACCAATGTCAAGCCGGGACTCCGGTCTTCACAACGCATTTACGATTGCTATCAGGCGCTAACTGGCACGCTGCGTGGCTTCCATCGCCGGTGACGCACGGTGTTGCGTCATCCGCTGCCAGGCTCGCCAGTCAAACAACGCGGCTATCCAGATCCCAATCATCAAAATACCCGAAATGACACACCATGTACAGAACGCCTGGATCATAAAGCGCTGTACCAGGAACAGATAGATGGAAAAGATCAGACCGACCGATGTAATTATCAAAAACCAGAATGGCAGCGCCAGACCACCAATATGATCCGTTTGCAGTGCCAGCAAGCCCCACCCGAGCAAAAACACATAGCCCACAATGCCGATCACCGAAATTGGAATACCACCGCCGGGTGGTATCGTACTCCAGGGACTGCGCTGCACAATATCACAACCCGATCCTACCAGGCATACCAGGCTGACACTGGGAAAAAAGCGTGTCAGCGCCAGGTAGCTCGATACTAACAACCCCAGGAGAGCGAACAACGATACGGCCATGCGGGGGTATAACGAGCGTTCGCTATACATACCTACTGCCCTTTCGCAGCTAGCGCCGATTCGATAGCCGCAACTAACTGGCCGGCATTTACCTGCCGCCCCTCAACCATAAACGTAGGCGTGCCACCGATACCGACCTGGATTGCCGCCTGTTCAGCAGCGCGTACCTGATCACGATAGGTACCGTTTTGCAGCGCCTGTTCAAACTGGTCACGATCCAGTCCCAATTCTTCGGCATAGCGCACAAAGAGTTGCTGCGGATTCAAAGTACCGGCCCACTCACGCTGGCGTTCAAACAGCAGTTTGTTCATCTGCCAGAACTGTCCCTGCGACCCGGCAGCACGTGCGGCTTCAGCGGCAATCACGGCATGCTGGTGCATACTCAGCGGGAAATCGTGAAACACAAACTGGATCTTGCCCGTCTCCACATACTCCTGGTCAATCTGACCAGCCAGAACCGTGTGGAATTGTGCACATGCGGGACACTGGTAATCCGAATATTCAATCACACGCACTGGCGCTTCCGGGTCACCTTTATAGTAAAACCCCTCCGGCGTCATTCCCGTCGGTGCATTGAGCGGCGAGATCTGCGCCGTGGTACCGGTCGCTGCTCCACCCGTGGGTGCTGCTCCCTGGTTGCGCACCAGATAGATGATCAACAAAGCCACGCCGACCACCGCGATCGCTGCCAGCACAATATAGAAAACTCGTAACGTTTTGGCATTTTTGTTATCTACTTTGCGACCACGTTGAGCCTGTGTACTCATAACATAGCTCCTCTGCATAGATACTGTCTTTACCCATTATGTCATTTCAATCATTATAGTGTTGTGCCAGTGCCACGTCAAACCTGATGAGATACCTACCGGTTCATCCAGTAGCTATGGCTGACTGCTAAAACAGTTATACCGGTAACTGTTCACACTCAAGGGCACAGGCATGCCCGGGGACACGGGCAGCGTGCCTGCCCGTGCGCGATGGCAGGCGGGACGCCCGCGCTCCCAGGAGCAAGATGAATGCTGACGACAGAGTTTCCCCACAAATGTGAACAGGTACTTATACCGCTACTGTTGACATGGAGCCTAAAAACTCTATAATTGACAGGAGCTACGCGGTGGGATCGCCCGGCCCATGAACGGGCGGGCTACACCGTACAAAGCCCGCCTGCGCAGGCTGACGCGCCGTTCGCACCAGCGGCTTTTGCACCGCCGTCACCTGGCCCGTGAACGGGCGCGCTACCGGGAGCGAAGCCCGCCTGCGCGGGCTGACGCGCCGTTCGCACCAGCGGCTTTTGCACCACCGTTGCCTGGCCCGTGGACGGGCACGCTACTGGGGGCGAAGCCCGCCCGCACGCGCTATTCGTGCAAGAAGTGTCTTCATGTGTGGTCGTATGACTGGACGGCGGACGCGACCAATAACGGAAATTCGGCAGGAATAATTGGAAAGATATCCAACGTATGGCAACACGTCGTTCGGCTCACAATAAGCATTGGGCGCTCCAGCCGTCTGCACCACCCGAAGTTGTGGCACGCCTGGGTCGTAGTGCGATTATGTCCACGCTGTTGTATCAGCGTGGCTTTGATACTACTGAAGCGGTGGCAACCTTTCTCGAAGCCGATTTTCCAAAGGGACTGCACGATCCCTTTGCGATGAAGGGGATGCGTGAGGCCAGCCAGCGTATTGCCCGCGCCATTGCTGATGATGAACCGATAGCCGTGTATGGTGATTTTGACACCGATGGCGTGACGTCAGTCACGCTGTTGATGCAGGCGATCAGCGCGATGGGCGGTACTATTCAACCGTACATTCCCCACCGTGTCCGCGAGGGCTATGGCTTGAACAACGAGGCCATTGAACAGCTTGCTGCTGAGGGTATCCGTCTGTTGATTACTGTTGACTGCGGCATCAGTAATGTCGCCGAGGTGGCTCACGCACGAACCCTCGGCCTGGATGTGATCGTCACCGATCATCATCAACCGCCGGCCACATTACCGGCAGCGCTGGCAGTGGTCAACCCTAAACAACCAGGGTGTTCCTATCCCTATAAGCAACTGGTTGGTGTTGGGATTGCCTATAAACTGGTGCAGGCGCTGGTCAAGCAGGGCTTACGGTTGCACGGCTTGCGCGGGCGCGACCTGCTCGATATGGTCGCGCTGGGGACGGTGACCGATATGGGGCCACTGGACGGTGAAAACCGCGTGCTGGTCAAGAAAGGTCTGGAAGCGATCCAGAGCAGCGAACGACCCGGATTGAAGGCCTTGATTGCGATGGCCGGTCTGGCTCAGAGTAAAGTCGATGCGACGGCAATCGGTTTTATGCTTGGCCCGCGCATTAATGCTGCCGGGCGGCTTGATGACGCGGTACGCGCCTACCATTTGCTCCTGGCCGACGATTTTGCAACGGCGCAAACGCTGGCGCAGGAACTTAACCAGGCCAACCGCCAGCGCCAGGAATTGACGAAGCAGGTGCAGGCGGCAGCCCGTGCCCAGGCCGAGGTCGAGGGCAAACATCAACAGCGGATTGTGGTGCTGGCTGGCGATGATTACCCGGCGGGCATTGTGGGGCTGGTGGCGGGCAAGCTGGTTGAGGAGTGGGCCCGTCCGGTGCTGCTGATCGAACGTGGCCCGGAGCAGTCGCGTGGCTCGGCCCGTTCGGTGCGGGGTTTTAACATTTTTGAGGCGCTAAATTCCTGTAAAGATCTGTTTGTGCGCTTTGGTGGACACTCGATGGCAGCCGGATTTACGATTGAGAATGCGCGGTTGCCCGAACTGGACACACGCCTGCAGGAACTGGCCCTGACTGTGCTTACCGACGACATGCTTGTGCCGACGCTGGATATTAACGCGGAGGTGGCTCTGAGTGAGATTACCTGGGAATTGCTGCACGAACTGCGGCAACTGGAGCCGTTTGGTCAAGCTAATCCCCAACCGGTTTTGATGAGCCGTAACGTCCAGGTGGTGTCGGCAACGGCCCGTGGCAGCACCGGTGATCATTTGCGGCTGGTATTGAAGCAGAACAACGGTCAGCCAGTTGAGGCCATGGCCTTCCGCCTGGGGCATCTCGCCGAACCACTCCGTCAGCATCCGTGCATTGATGTGGCCTATACGCTGGAAGATCACGAGTGGAACGATCAGCGTTCCCTGCGCCTGCTGGTCAAGGATTTTCGACGGGCATAGCATCGGGGTGCCCGGTAGCCTGCTAGCCTGGTGCCGACGCGGAACGTCGGTATCAGGCTAGGAACATGATGTTGTAAAACCCTTCCTAACGGTTCCCCCTAGAGTTTGTTCTGGTTAACCAGAATAGTAGCGAAATCTTCACTGACTGCCCTGGCGGGTTGTGCGCTTTTTTTCGGCTTGTCCGCGCCTTTTTGATGATACTAATAGTGAGATTTAGACAGTACTGATTTGTCAATAGAGTCATTGACAACTGTCAGCCAGCGATGTATGATAGCCTGAAACAGGGAACCCATAATCCGTGAGTACGCAAGCTTATGGGTAGCCTGAACATGATTGGCCAGGAAAGATCAACGGTGGTTGAGCGTGGAGGAAGTTATGAGCGAAAGCGTGGAAATGTACCTGGTAATGATCGCGTTGCTACGCGAGAATAATCAACCTGTACCGCTCTCGCTACTGGCAAGCAAACTGGCAATCTCTTCGGTCTCGGCCAACGAGATGTGCCGCAAGCTCGAAGAGCGTGGTCTGGTTTCCTATCAACCCTACAAGGGTGTGACGTTGACTGACACAGGCGAGGCCGAAGCCCAGCTTGTGTTAAGCCGACGGCGGCTCTGGGTGATCTTCCTGGTGCAGAATCTCGGAATCGAACCAGTGGAGGCCGATGAGATTGCCTGTCAGCTTGAACACATCACGTCGGATAAACTGGTTGAGTCGTTGAAACAATTTCTGGAACACGCGCCGTCTACAGCACGTTCACCCACCCCGTTACATCCCCCCCCTTCTGCACAAGCATCTGAAGCCTGTCCGCTGGCGACATGTACCGCCGGATTTCACGGGCGGATCGTGGCGATCAATGCCGATGATCCGATTATAGATTTTTTGCATGCCCAGGGTATCCATCCAGATGTCGAGTTTGAGGTGCTGGCGGTCGGTGCTGGTGGCTCGATCCTACTCGGTACTGGTACGCAACATCTCTCGCTGGCTCGATCGATTGCCATGAAGATCGAGGTTACTCCGCTGATGGATGCGCCAACCCACCGGTCTGCTGCCTGGGAAAAATGCAGCGCTTTCTGGTCATGTCTGCAAGGCAACCGTGACTGTGCGTGTGATGTGTTAACGTTTAGTCAGATCGATCGTCATCGGCAACCGGCGTACTTCTCGACTGCAAGTGTTGATAAACCATAACACTATCTGATAGAAGCCGCGCACTGCTATGGTCGAGACGAGGAACCCTGGACAGTTGCTTGTCTGAATAGTGGTATGTTTGAAAAAGATGGTTTGTTAGGGTGACCGCGTAAGTCCTGTTATGGTAAGGAGTGCGTAATGACGACTGCTGAATCGCAGATGACGCTGGAACAACTTCCCCCCGGTACAGTGGCGACCATCGTCCGGGTTGGCGGCGAAAAGATGACGCGACGGCGCTTTCTGGATATGGGATTGGTGACGGGTGAACGAGTCAGCGTGCAACGGGTGGCACCGCTGGGTGATCCGATCGAAATATCTATCAAAGGCTACTATCTTTCGTTGCGCAAGCATGAAGCGCGTGAAATTCTGGTGGAGGTAGGTCATGGTGAACCATCCTGATGCGACACTGGCACTGACTATGGTTCCGGCGGGTCAGCGGGTACGGGTTGTGGATATTATGGCGGGTCAGCAGGTTAGTCATCGGCTGGCAGAACTAGGTGTTATTCGCGGAGTTGAACTCAATATTCTGCATGATCACAGTGGGCCGTTGATCCTCTCGGTGCGCGATACCCGTCTGGCGCTGGAGCGTGGCGTTGCCCATAAAATTCGGGTACAACTGGTATAACAGCGAGGAGGATGCTCGATGCGTAACTGGACAATCGCCCTCGCTGGGAATCCGAATGTCGGCAAGAGTACGATCTTTAATGGGCTAACCGGTTCACGCCAGCACGTCGGCAACTGGCCGGGCAAGACGGTGGAGAAAAAGACCGGGATTTTGAAGTGTGCCGGTCAGGAGTTGACCATAGTTGATTTGCCCGGTACCTATAGTCTGTCGGCTTATTCGCTCGAAGAACAGATCGCCCGCGATTTTATTGTGCTGGAACGCCCGCAGGCGGTGGTGAATGTGATTGATGCCACCAATCTGGAGCGCAATCTGTACCTCACTGCCCAGATTTTAGAGACGGGTATCCCGTTGATCATTGCGCTGAATATGTGCGACCTGGCCGATGCACGTGGTATCATCATTGACGTTGCGCACCTCTCGCAATTGTTGGATGGTATTGCCGTGATACCGATGGCCGCCAGCCATAATCACGGGCTGGAAGAACTAAAACAGGCACTGGTTGCCTACGTGCTACAACCATCACAACAACAGGCAGCATAGAACCCCATCGGAGGAACTACGATGACCGTGATTGGAACGGCCGCACTCAATGCACCGATTTATGTACGGTATCAACCCGATATAGAAGATGAACTGACGCGGCTGAGTACCGCGATTGGGCAGACCCCCTTGTTGCAACGGTATCATCCACGCTGGTTGGCGATACAACTGCTCGAAGGTGACAGTGGCTTGCTGACCGAGGTGCAGAACGCACCCAATGGTGCGCCTGTGTTGCAGGTGTTGAACGATAGTCAGGCCCGGCTCCGGGCAATCTATAACGAAGATATTGATGTCATTCTGACTGACCAGCGTTACCGCTTTGTGAATACCCTCGTGCGACGTGTGCTGACCCGTCCGGCAACCCAACGCGAGACCCTCTCCGATCGTGTGGATAAGATTGTCACCCATCGGCTTCTGGGTATTCCGATCTTCCTGGCGCTGATGTGGCTGGTGTTCAAGTTAACCACAGATGTGGCAACCCCCTACCTCGAATGGGTGGAGGAAGCGATTGGTGGCCCGCTGACGAACCAGTTGGTCGCACTGCTGACGCTGATCGGACTCGACGGCACCTGGGTCGAGAGTCTGGTGGTGGATGGTATTATTGCCGGTGTAGGCGGTGTGCTGGTCTTTGTACCAGTGTTGATGACGCTCTATCTGGCGCTGGCTATTCTGGAAGATTCCGGCTATATGGCACGGGCGGCTTTTGTGATGGATCGGCTGATGCACATCCTGGGGTTGCATGGCAAGAGCTTCCTGCCAATGATCGTCGGCTTTGGCTGCAATGTGCCCGCTATCTATGCGACGCGCACGTTGGAAACTGAGAAAGACCGTATCTTGACTGGCTTGCTCGTACCGTTTATGAGTTGTAGCGCTCGCTTACCGGTGTATGTCTTGTTGGCCACGATTTTTTTTCCCGCCTATAGCGGCCTGGTGGTTTTCGGGCTGTACATGCTCGGGATTGTGGCCGCAATTGGGCTGGGATTTGCACTCAAACATACCCTGTTCAAAACGAAAGATCGCGTGCCGTTTATTATGGAATTGCCACCTTATCACCTACCAACACTGCGTGGTATCTGGACGCATATGTGGGAACGCACTGCCTCGTTTATCCGACGCGCAGGGACGGTCATTATGGCAACCAGTATTCTGATCTGGCTACTGATGGCGATTCCTACCCGTGGCGATGGCGCATTTGCCGATACAGAGCTTGATGATAGTGCCTTTGCAACCGTTGCGGGTGTGGTGGCACCAGTCTTTGCCCCACTTGGCTTCGGGAGCTGGGAAGCGAGCGGGGCGCTGGTGACCGGCTTTATCGCCAAAGAGGTCGTGGTTAGCACGATGTCGCAGATCTATGGCGTGGCCGAGGAAGAAGAAGCGGCCGAACCAACCACGCTGGTGGACGATCTGGGGCAGGTGGTCACCAGCTTTGCTGGCGCAACAATAGACACCCTGCGCGCTATTCCGCTCATTATTGGCATTGACCTGATGGGCACAGAAGCGGAAGACGAAGCAGAGCCAGCCGGATTGATGCGTGCGGCGCAATCGAATTTCGAGGTATCAAGCGGTGGGCATGGCGCACTGGCGGCACTGGCATTCATGGTATTTGTGTTGCTATACACGCCCTGTGTGGCCGTCATTGCCGCCGCACGGCAGGAGTTTGGCAATCGCTGGATGTGGTTTAGTGTCGTCGGACAACTGGTGATTGCCTGGATTGCCGCGCTGGTTGTGTTTCAGGGTGGCCGGTTGCTGGGATGGGGCTAAGGTAAAGCAGAAGTGACGATAAGCGAGGTCATAGATGCTACAGCAGGTATTACGCGCCTTTGAAGAAGCCCGTGAACCATTAAATCTGGTTGATCTGGCGCGTCAACTCGATGTCGATCAGCCTGCACTAGAAGGCATGATTGCCTACTGGGTACGTAAAGGACGGCTCAAGGAAAGCCAGGCCACAGCCTCGTCGTGTCGTGCTGAATGTGGCCCGACATGTGCCTCTGGTGCCGGGCCATGCCCGTTTATCGGTAAAATGCCGCGCATTATTACGCTGGTGGGGACGGAAGAGTAAATCACAGGATGGCCGGGGTGATATGGTCAACTTGCCTGTTCGCCTTTGACAGGGTGGCAGCGCAGGGGTGAAGGCGAAAAAGTCGTTTTTTTGAGCGACCACGTACTTCCTGTAAATCAGAGATACACGCATGCATATCTATAAGCTCCAACAATGGCAGCATACCCATCACTTTACTGTGGCGGATCGTCAGGGCGAACGCAATACCGGGATTGTGATCGGATTGACGTTCAGCATGATGCTGATCGAAATTGTGGCCGGATTATCTTTTGGTTCGATGGCCCTGCTGGCCGATGGCTGGCATATGGGAACGCACGTGGCTGCGCTCGGCATCACCATGTTTGCCTATCGCTATGCCCGGCGACATGCACATAATCCACGTTACAGCTTTGGCACCGGTAAGGTGGGCGAACTGGGTGGATTTGCCAGCGCGGTGGCTCTGGCAGTTGTGGCGTTGCTGATGGCCGTGGAGTCCTTACAGCGTTTTTTTGGCGATGTTGCGATCCAGTTTCACGAAGCCATTGCGGTGGCGATAGTGGGCTTGATTGTGAATTTGATCAGTGCCTTTCTGCTGCGGGATCATCATCACCATAGTAGTCATCATACGATAGCCCATGGACATAACCACGATCACGATCATGATCACGATCACCAGCATCACCATCCTACACCCTCTGTTCCACACCATCATGATCACAACCTGCGGGCAGCCTATCTCCATGTGCTGGCGGATGCGTTAACGTCGCTCCTGGCGATCATTGCCTTGACTGCCGGTATGTTCCTGGGTTGGGTCTGGCTGGATGCAGCGATGGGTATCTTCGGTGCGGTCGTGATTACGCGCTGGTCATATGGGTTGCTGCGTGATACGAGCCGGGTATTACTCGACAGTGATGTCGATTTGTCAACCGTTGCAGCGATACGTACCGCAATTGAAGCCGATGCCGATAATCGCCTTGCCGATCTGCATGTCTGGCGTGTTGGCCCGCAGCATCTGGCTGCCATTCTGACGGTCGTCACCCATTATCCTCAACCACCAGATCACTATAAGGCCTTGTTGGCTCACTTTGCTGAACTAAGCCATATCAGTGTCGAAGTTGAACATTGCACCGATCCCCCCTGCCTGACTGTTCCACACCCGGCTTGATGGCGCTGCAACCCGGTCTGCAACGTTCATAGGCATAGTGGCAGGGGTACTCGTGTGGTTGCCCGCAGTGCCCATCAATGATAAATGATAAACCATGACGGGGCAATGCAAGACAACGCGGGGCAGCGTCTGCAATGCCCCGCATGGCGAACATTGTCGAGCATTGCAGATCAATGCGGGCACCCACCAGCGGTGCCCCTACGATCATGGTGCAGCGCTGATCGCCCTGTGACGCATGGTGCGGCGATGCGGGACATGGCGGGCACCCACAAGCGGTGCCCCTACGATCATGGTGCAACGCTGATCGCCCTGTAGCACATGGCGCGGCGATGACCAGCAATGGGCAGCACGGTTCGGCGCTGAGCGGCATGGTTCGGCCATGGTGGGCTATGTGGCGCATGGGCACGGCTATGCGGAGCCATGCGTAGGGGCGAGCCGTGTGGTCGCCCGCATTACCCACCGCCACAATGCTAGAACCATGTGCTATACTATGCCCGTCTTTTATGTCGGAGATAACGGTATGTCCACCTGCGACATGTTTGATATGCCGTGGAAAGAAATTCTAGATCAGTCCATCAACGGCTTACATTGAGATTCAGAGACACATCTCGCACACACAGATGCTGCTCCGCATGCCGGGCTAGCTCATGCATCTGGCTCCTATGGATTGCGCCTATCGCATCCACTCTGTCGGACATCGTGGCGGGTACAACGATCCCGGTGAGCGGGTCTGGCAATCCGATGGCACACCGGCTCTGGCCTGGCGCTAGCAGGTCATCCAACAGTGGGAGCAGAATACCATTGGTTTGAAGCATATATGAGCAAGAGAGGATCATGAGACATTTCTTAGACGTGTGGTGTAAGGGTTGGTATAGCACATATCGAACATGGGCTTTGCTTTTGCTTGTATCGCCACTCCTCATTCTGATTGGCTGTGGTTCTAGCCGATCCGTTCCTTCTACCACCGGTAGCGTGGCAACAGTATCTGTACCGACCAATATACCGCCAACGATGATGCCTACAGGTACCCCCACCCCGACGGCCACACCCACAGCAACAGCCACACCGACCCCCGAACCACAGCAGGCACGTTTCGCCGTGATTGGCGATTTTGGACTGGCGGGCCAGCCTGCAGCCGATGTAGCGGCACTGGTCAAGAGTTGGAACCCGGACTTTGTCGTAACAACCGGAGATAATAACTATCCGATGGGCGCGGCCGAAACGATTGATGCCAATATCGGCCAGTACTACCACGAGTTTTTGCCCGATGGTACCAGTGCCTATGGGCCTGGTTCGCCAACGAATCGCTTCTTTCCCACATTGGGCAACCACGACGCCGATATTGCGAATGGTCAGGCCTATTTTGATTACTTCTCGTTTCTGCCGGGCAACAAACGGTATTACACAGTTGACTGGCCGCCCGTGCGCATGTATGCCGTGAATAGTGTGTATTGGATCGAGCCAGACGGGATCAAGAGTGACTCCGTGCAAGCAATGTGGTTAAAAGAAGAACTGGCCGCGTCACCCGATACCTGGAATATCGTGGTGTTTCACCACCCGCCATATGGATCAGCTTATCATGGCCCCAGTTCGTGGATGCGCTGGCCCTACCAGGAGTGGGGTGCCGATGTGGTACTCACCGGGCATAATCATGTCTACGAGCGGATTATGATCGATGGGTTTCCCTATATCACCAACGGTCTGGGTGGGGGTGCGCGGTATGCCTGGGGGAATACGATTGAGGAAGGGAGTGTAGTGCGCTTCAACGCTGATCACGGGGCGCAACTGGTTGAAGCGACTGAACAGCAGCTCACGCTGCAATTTATTACCCGCACGGGTGAGGTGATCGATACCTTTACCCTGAACCGCTAATGTGGCAGAACGTATGCGGTGGTATGATTAGCCGGTCTGTTCGCCTTCAGCAGAGCGGTACTTTTGGTATGTTTCTCTCACATTTTCGCCTATAGATGAAATGTGGAGAGAAAAATAACGTTCTTTCACACGGCTGTAGACAGAAAAGACGTTGTGTTGGAACGACCGCGTACCTTGTGTCATTGTCCACCGCATACCCGCTGTAATGTGAGACCCGGTTCTGTATTTCAGAACCGGGCCAGAAGACGGGATGCGAACTTTGCCGATATAACGCAACTGCATCTGGTTCAAGAACAGGCCTGACGACGGCGGTTGCGGATGCGGGTTTGCTTCCGGGCTGCTGTACCAACGTCGGGGTTTCATCATCTTCTCCACCTCAGAGACACAGACAGGTCAGGTTCAACCATCGTATTGCAAGAAATCGTTTACACTTTTCAATTGTATGTCCTACGTTACCATATCGTACTATTCCTCAAGGGCCACAAAGGGGAGGGGGATCACCCCCTCCCCTTTGTTAAGGGACGTAAAGTATAATCAGTCTCAGAAGTTTGTCAAGAAAACGACGATTCCTAGTTTTATCACCACAGCTAGCGTCCCCGATTACGATTGCGTAGGAAGGGGGGGATGTCCAGGTCATCACTATTGCCAAAGTTGGGCATCGACCGTGTCGGCTGGGGTTGGGGCTGGGGCTGCGGTGGTGCCTGGCGCGGTGCTGCAACCGGTGCCGGCTGGGGTTGGGCCGTATGGGCACTGTGGGACTGGGTGGTACCCGTAGGATACGAGCGCGTCCGTTGCACGGCGGGCCGGTTCATATCAAATCCGGTGGCGATCAACGTAATCTTTACCTCGCCTGGAGGATAATGGGGGTCAATCACCGCGCCCATAATAATGTTTGCATCGGGGTCAACCGCCT
Source organism: uncultured Chloroflexales bacterium (assembly GCA_937925925.1). Lineage (GTDB taxonomy): Bacteria > Chloroflexota > Chloroflexia > Chloroflexales > Chloroflexaceae > CAKZQX01. The sequence goes on from CALANA010000187.1 coordinate 30,961, forward strand.
TGGCCACAATATCGGCTGCTTCATATACTTCCAGAATACCCAGATCTTCCCCGCCGGTAACATTGAAAAGCACCCCTTTTGCTCCATCAATGCTCACTTCCAGCAGTGGGCTGGCAATCGCCTGCTGCACAGCATCGACCATGCGGTTATCACCTGCTCCGCGCCCAATAGCCATAAGCGCTGAACCAGCCTGAGCCATAATCGCCTTGACGTCGGCAAAGTCCACATTGATGAGACCACTCTGGGTGATTAAATCGGAAATTCCCTGGATCCCATGCAACAGCACGCTGTCGGCCATATGAAATGCCTCGACCATAGAGGTATTCTTGCTGGCTGTTTGCAGCAGGCGATCATTGGGAATAATAATCAACGTATCCACCACTGGCCGCAGTTGCTCAATCCCCTGCTCGGCCATTTTGCGGCGATGATTGCCTTCAAATGAGAAGGGGCGTGTCACCACACCCACAGTCAATGCGCCGAGATCGTGCGCTACGCCAGCAATAATAGGGGAAGCACCTGTCCCGGTACCACCACCCATACCGGCGGCGATAAAGACCATATCGGCACCCTTGAGATGCTCATACAGTTCTTCCTGATTTTCTTCTGCCGCCTTCTGACCAGTAACGGGGTTGCCGCCGCTGCCCAGACCTCGGGTTAATTTATCGCCAATCCGAATACGAACAGGTGCCAGGGCATGCATCAGCGCCTGTGCATCCGTATTCACCGTAAGAAAATCGACGCCCTGTACCCCTTCGGCAATCATGCGATTGACTGCATTACTGCCGCCACCACCCACACCGACGACCCGGATTTCAGCCACATTTTCTAATGGCAGATCGTTATTCTCGTATGCTCCCATGTTCCTTATCCTCCTGGTTTTTTGTTTTAGACGACAGATGAGAGGTTTCAGTCTGTATACTGCGGTATACCTCACATGCCACGAGTCAGTCAGCCGATCATGGTAAAAACTCTTTCAGCCAACCCTTCAAGCGTTCATAGGCGCTTCCCCAACCCCCATTTTGCTCATAGTGACCATTTTGAGCAGTGCCCACCAGGGCTGGCCCGTGGCGTGCGCCCCAGCGTAGTAATCCGACTGCGGTCGCATAGGGGGGACTGTCAATTGTGTCTGCCAGCCCCGTTACATCGACGGGAACCCCCACCCGCACGGGAATCCCTAGCATCTCCCGAATAAGTTCATCAAACCGTGGTAATTGCGCACTGCCCCCGGTTAACACCATGCCAGCAGGTAATAAACCCTCATAACCGCTGCGCCGAATTTCGTGGTACAGGAACTCTACCACCTCTTCAGCGCGTGCCTGTAAGATTTCGTTCAGTAGGTGATGACTAATCTTTTGGTGTTCACCACTGGTCAATGTTTCGACATCAATAACATCGTTATCAGGGTTATCATCAGCAATAGCGTTACCGTATCTTATTTTAAGATATTCAGCCGTATTTCCAGTTACATGTAAAACGCAGGCAATATCGTTTGTAAAATGATTACCGCCAATCGGAATAACACTGGTATGCCAGATACCACCCTGAATAAAAATCGCAATATCGGTTGTTCCACCGCCAATATCAACCAGCATGACCCCGCGATCTTTATCTTCGTCAGTGAGAACAGCTTCGCCCGAAGCAAGTGGCTGCAATACGAGATCGTCAATCTCCACACCTGCTCGTTGCACACTCTTGATTAAGTTCTGAATCGCCATGATTTCGCCGGTGACAATATGGGTCTCAACTTCCAGACGATAGCCACTCATGCCGATCGGGTCACGAATACCTTCATGCCCGTCAACTACGTAGGCGCGGGGAATAACATGAATAACCTCTCGTTGGGTGGGAATCGCTACCGCCTGTGCAGCCTCAACAGCGCGGGCAATATCGTTGCGGGTGATTTCGTGGTCAGGACGACCAATGGCAACCACGCCGCGACTATTCAGCGAGGCAATATGCCGTCCAGCAACGCCCACGAAGGCCGTGCCAATGCGATAGCCACTCAGTCGTTCCGCTTTTTCAATACTGGCAGCAATGGCATTGATCGCATCATCAATATTCACCACGATACCTTTGTCTAACCCCTTACTGGGAGTTAGACCTACGCCAAGAATATTGATACGGCCTTCAGCACGCAACTGGGCTACAACGGTGCAGACCTTCGTCGTTCCGACATCAATGCCGACGATGGTATGTTGCATAACGTTCTCTCTTCATTGCTTATATTTGCTGGTTCATAAAGCTATTGTGCCCATTCCGGTTTATCTCGATGCTAGTAGGAATGCGGATAGTGTCCAACCAGAACGATAGCAAGCGTATCACTATGGTCAATCAGAGTCCCGGCTGAAGCCGGGGCTCCGGGAGCTAAACCTCGGCTGAAGCCGGATCTCCAGTTTTTTACGACTCAGGTAAGCTTGCTATATCTTCGTGCCTCTGTATCAATGACCTGAGCAAGATCGATCCTGAACTCATAATCTCATAGACACTTTATTATCACTACTCGACATCAGTATGTGTATTTTGATAATAGGGATTTGATGGTCGCAAATCCAAAAAGGTAAAGTCTGTATTATCGTTGAGCAGATAATGAAAAATAGCTAGTTTATGATCTAGATTATCTGACTGTCCAAAAACAATAGTTTGTCCGCTATCCGATGTCACAAAAACTCCTAGACCAAAGTCCCAACCAATACTGGCCGGTGTGAACTGCAGTTCGGTCGGCAGACGTAATGCCAGCAAACGGGCCAGTTTCAGCGCATCAGTATCGACTCGCATCCCCAGTTGAATACTATGCCGGGTTGTATCCACAATCACCAGAGTATCTGGTTCTGGTGGGGTATGGGCAACATCCAGCACTGTGCCGTTGCCATCAATCAAATAATGAATGCCATCCAGTTGCCAGCGCAGATCTGGTTTGCGTTCGACGACGCGAATACGGGCACGATCTGGCAGGGTGATACCAATGCTGACTTGCTCAATATAGGCATTCTCTAGAATGTGTGCCGCAGCGTGATCCAGATCTGCAAACCAGATCGGGGTTCCAAGTAACTGTGACAACTCTATAACGACCGCTGTTTTGAGCGCATTATTCCCCTCAACCTGCACCTGCTGGATGTGAAAGTCAGGTGATGTAAACAGATGATACAACAATCCCAGTGAGACCAGGAACACACCGCCACTGAACAGGCGCCCAGAACCAAGCCAGTAGAGGACAGTGCGCCAGGTTCCAGGATGCGCATGGCCCCCATTGCGCTCACGAACTGGCTTATGCTGCTGCACGGTAGTATATCTCCGTCGGCTTGCAGGTGATTGTTCCATCTGTCTCATCGCTTTCCCTGCTGTTCTGCTCCCATAGATCATGCATGGTGCCTGGCGGCATGTCGTTCCAGGGCGAACATAATGAGTCGATCAAGCAACGTAGCATACTCTAGTCCACTGGCTGACCACATTTTGGCATACATGCTAACGGATGTAAAGCCAGGCATGGTATTGACTTCATTGAGCCAGGGTGTATGGCTGGTCTTATCGAGCAAAAAATCAACCCGTGCCAATCCGGCTCCATCAATAGACGTAAAGGCATAACGTGCTAATGTACATAGCCGTTGGGTGAGTGGTTCATCAATGGGGGCCGGGATGATAATTTGCGACTGACCACTCAAGTATTTCGCTTGATAATCATACCATTCACCAGCGGGAACAACTTCGCCAGGAATGCTCGTCTCTGGTTCATCGTTGCCCAGCACGCTCACTTCGATTTCGCGGGCATCAATACCCTGTTCAACAACGATGCGTCGATCATAGCGGGCGGCCTCGATCAGCGCCATCTCCAATGTGGCCCGATCATGGGCTTTGCTCACACCCACGCTGCTACCCATGTTCGCCGGTTTCACAAACAGAGGGTAGGTCAGTTGCGTCTCAATAGTGGTATAAACGTGTTGTGGATCACGTTGCCATTCATGGCGGCGCACCAGCACCCAGGGTAATATCGGCAATCCTTCAGCCGCAAAGGCGGCCTTCATCAACGCCTTATCCATCCCAACAGCACTGGCAGCGACTCCGCAACCGACGTAGGGCAGGCCCAGCACCTCAAGCAAACCCTGGATCGTACCGTCTTCACCCATCGGGCCGTGTAAAACCGGAAAAACAACATCAACGTCCGTCAGCAGCAATTGTACGACGGTCGGCGGGAGCGTTGTTGAGGCGGGTGTCATTGTCGGAGATTCTGCCAGGCCGCTGGTGGCAACATCAGCCGGTAGGCGGGCCGGATCGGCCATGGCGATCAAGGTCGCCATCGTCTCTGGCCCGGAAAGCCAGTGTCCATCCTTCGTAATACCCACCGGGATGACCTGATATTTTGCCCGGTCCAGGGCATCCATCACCGCCTGCGCCGATACCAACGATACTTCGTGTTCACCACTCTGCCCACCGAAGAGGACAGCTACCCTTGTTTTTTTCTGGTTCATCGTGTTTTATATAACCTGAACTTCTAATTCCAATGTCACGTTAAACTGACGCAGGACGGTTGTGCGCACCAGTTCAATTAAGCGTAACACATCGGCACTTGTTGCGCCACCCAGGTTGACGATGTAGTTCGCATGGCGCTGGCTAATTTCAGCCGCACCGCTACGGGCACCTTTTAGCCCGGCCTGGTCAATCAGTTGTCCTGCACTGAGCCGGGTTCCATCAGGTACGACAGGATTCTTAAACACACTGCCGCACGAACGGCCCCAGGGCGTTTTAGCCTTGCGCTCGGCGGCAATCCGGGCCATGGTTGCGGCCAGCGTGGTTGGATCATCGCGGGTGAGGCGCAATTCAGCCGTTAGCACCATCGGTGCCACACGACGGCTACCGGCCTCATAAGGCCCAGTGCCCGATCTCCTTCGGGCCTGTTTTAAGCAACTGGTGCGATACCCATAGTCGAGTTGCGCCGTTGACCACGCTTGCACTTCATCATCCACCAGCACATGCGCACGTTCCAGCACGTGTGCTATATCGCCGCCATAACAACCAGCGTTACCATAGATTGCCCCGCCGATTGTTCCGGGTAGACCTTCGGCCCATTCCAACCCGCCCCACCCCTGCGCACACACTCGGCGCACGGTTCCGGCTACCGGCGCACCGGCGGCAACGTGCAGCACCCCGGTTGCACCATGGGCTTCAATGTGCCAGACCTGGGCACGATAACGTAGTACCAGGCCAGGAAAACCCTTTTCACGCACCAGCAGATTGGTGCCACCACCTAGTACAAAGATGGGCAGATCGCGCTCATTGGCCCACTGCAAAGCATTGCGCAGTTCGTCTATACTGATCGCCTCCAGATAGTAACGTGCTGGCCCACCAATACGCCAGGATGTGTGTTTCGCCAGAGGTTCGTTCTCGATCATCTGCTTACTCACTGTGCGGCTGGTCAGGTGCCACTGACAGAATGCGCTGGCGTAGTTTGATGCATTCATCGGAATGGCCCAACATGTCACGAATGTTTAATGCCTCCTTCCAATGTGCCCGCGCCGCCTCGGTTAAGCCTTCCTTGTGGGAAAGATCGCCCAGACGCTCGTGCATCCGTGCCAGTGCAATGTGGTCATTAAGATCTCGTGCCAGCGCTAGCGCTTCAATATAACTGGCACGAGCGCGTTCATCGTCGTGGAGCAACCGTGATGTATCGCCAATATTTGTCAGGGCAATAATCAGGCCACGCTGATTTTGCAATCCTTGCTCTAACTCGCGTGCATGCTCAAAATGCTGCAATGCCTGCGATAGATTCTCCAGTTTGCGTTGCACACTACCCAGAATAGTATGCGATCGTGCCTGACCAACCCGATCATTCATATCATCACGGATGCGCAGGGCTTCTTGAGCGCATTGCAACGACTCGCCAATTCGTTCTAGCTCCAGGTGTGATAGCGCCAGTTTTTCGTAGAGCATGGCCTGTCCGAGGCGATTACTGGTACCGATTTCAAGCTTGAGTGCCCGATGGTAGAGACTCAGCGCCTCGCGCCCTGCACCCAATACCCGATACACATCACCAATACCAGTGCAAACCCGTGCCAGGCGGGCATGATCATCCTGTGACAACTCCTGGGCCAATTCGAGTTGCTGAAACGCCTCCAGGTGGCGGCCCTGCAGTTGATGCACCTTCGCCAGATGTAACCGCGTTTCCGCCATCAGTTCAAACAGTTCATGGCGTTCCGCCAGATCTAAGGCGCGGAGCAGTTCGGCTTCAGCCGCGGCTAAGCGACCGATTTCACGTTGCATGCGACCAAGAAAGAGGAAACTGCGACCCTGGGCTTCAACATTGCCTCGTTCTTCCGCCAGACGCAGCAGCAACCGCGCATATCCGAGTGCTTCACGATACTGCCCCCCAAATTCTAGCACCATAATCGTGAGTGAATAGGCCCGCATCTCATATGCCCGCCGTTCCAGGGTACTTAGTCGATCCAATAAAGCCAGGACGCGTTCAACCCAGCGTAACGCCTCGGTGAAAGCCAGTTCCGATACACGCATCTCAGCGACTTCCAGCGCGGCATCAACGGCTTCGCCATAGGCACCTGCCAGTTCCCAGTGCCAGGCCAGGGTTTCCCGCCATCCATCAGGAGCTTGATCCCGGTTGGTATACAGGGCAGCCAACTCTTCTGCTGTGCGCTGATGAAAAGCCTGGGCATCCATCGTTATAGCTCAGATTACAGTGTTTCCAAAATAGTCATGCCAACCTGGTCGCCATCACCTGCGCCCAGGGTCAAGAACACATCACCCGGTTCAAGGAGAGTCTGGGCCAATCTGGTCGCCTCCGGCACACTGCCTGCATAAACCACCCGCGCTGGTCGTGTAGCTTGTGCGTGTGCTGCCGCCACCCGCTCAGCCAGATGCCGGGCCAGGTTCGTGTGTGCCGCAGCGGTTGCCAGCGGTTCGCGCGCGCCATAGATGTCACCAATGAGTACCAGATCAGCAGCATGGAACGCCTCTGTCCATTGATCCAACAGCGTCTGCGTGCGACTATAGGTGTGCGGCTGGAGATAGACCACCAGCCGGCGTGAGCCATACCACATACGCGCCGCCGCCAGTGTCGCCCGAACCTCGGTTGGATGATGGGCATAATCATCAATCACGGTAATACCGGCGACCTCACCCTTGTGTTCAAAACGCCGTGCTGTGCCGCGAAACACACCCAATGCGCTAGCAGCGGAGGCGCTATCAATGCCCAGTAGGTCAGCGACACTCAGGGCGGCCAGGGCATTACGTACATTATGCAGGCCAGGCAGGGTAAGTTCACAGGATTGGACAACCGGTGTAGCTGGAATAGGGTGCCGACGATCAGGTGCATGGCGGTACACTGACCAGGATCGCCCCGCATGTGCGAGAATCGCCTGATAATCATTGGTGGCTTCCAGGCCATACGTCAGACGCTGTCCTGATAGCACCTGCCATGCCAGTCGTTCGCTGCCCGACCCGACATCGCCACACACCAGCACGGTCGTCTGTACCTGGGCAATAAACTGGTTGAATGCGGCATAATACGCATCCTCAGTCGAATAAACGTCAGGATGATCCCATTCTGCATTGGTGATCACGGCAATCTGCGGTGAAAGCGCCAGAAAGGTATAATCATACTCATCGGCTTCAATAATCAATGGTGCCGCTGGATCGCCCCAACGGGCATTGGTTCCTAGATCGGGCACATGGCTACCGACTAAAAAGCCAGGTTGCAACCCGGCCTGTGAGAGAACAAACGCAATCATTGCGGTTGTCGTCGTTTTGCCATGGGTGCCAGCAATCGCAATCACTGCCCGGCGTTGCGACCAGTCGCGCCATACATCCACCCGTTTCAACACCGGTATGCCAGCAGCATGGGCCGCATCGACTTCCGGGTGGTGACCACGGACAGCCGAGGTGACAATCACGGCATCGGTACCTTGAATATACGCTGGATCATGCCCAACATACAGGGTTGCACCGCGCCGGGCCAGAGCGCTGGTGACCTGGTTGGGTTGCCGATCAGAGCCACTGATGTGGTGGCCCTGATCGAGCAAGATATTGGCGATAGCGCTCATACCAGCGCCCGCAATGCCGACAATGTGATACCGCATAGGTTTGACTGGTGGGCCGAAACCCTTTTCATACCTGCTCAGAGTTCTGCGCAGAACGAAAAGTTTTTGCTGACCCTCTCGGGTTTTTCAATAGGCAGACAACACGTCTTCTATTGTAACTGAAAACCCACCGATTAACTAGCCTTCCATACTTTCGGAAGGTTAAAGATGATAATCAAAAACAAAATAAGAAAAAAGATAGTAATCAGCGATGGAATAAAAACACCCACATCGGGAATAATGCTCAGAATGGTACCGATAGGGCCTCCCAGATTATTCCCCGCCTCACGCGAAAACGTTGCCAATCCATCTACCCATAGCAAGGCGGTAAACGCTCCGGCTAACAGGCCGAGCATCGGTGCCAGCGGTTCTTTGCGCGCTGTACTATACCATTGTGTCTTTTTGTTATACACCCAACCAAACACAATGATGGCGATAAACAGGATAAAGCGAAAGAATAAGGGCACCTGAAACCCGGGTGTAATCAATGGATCAAGCGCCTGTACGGTATCCGGATCACGTCCGACCGCAAAGGCCGCTAAACGGGGCGCATTTTGGTAAAATCGATTAATAAACGCGACGATTTCGTTGCCCCCCCGCACCGTAATCAAGTAGGCAATAATACTGAACAGCGTCACGGTCAAGATAGCGCGGAGACCACGAAGCCAGCCGATATAGGCTCCAATCACCATAAAAATAAGCAGCAAGGCCCCCCCACTGAGTTGCAGGGTAAACGCTTGCAAAAGGATTGGCTGCGGTACAACCAGTTCGGGCAATGTTAATCGAATGAGTTCGACCGTCCACATGAGCTACCACTCCTTGTTGCCAGATTGCAGAGGGCTTCTGCCAGTCGGTTGGCCGCGTCAGGCCGGGCCAGGGTACGACAGCGCTCTGCCATACGTTGACGTTCCTCGTTCTCTGTTCCTACAAGCAACCGTTGCAGGTGCTGGAACAACGGGCCATCGCTCGGGGCTGCGGCCCCTACCATTGCCGTATCGGCCACTTTGAGCGCTGCCCCGTGGCGCACCAGATAGTCGGCGTTTTCATCTTGATGAACATACGGATAGGGCACCAGTATGGCCGGCACTCCGGCAGCCGGTAGTTCAGCTAGCGTTGATGCGCCACTGCGACAAAGTGCAAGATCGGCGGCACCAAAGGCCTGGGCCATGGTGGGTGTGACCTGATGAAGCTGATAATCACGTGTTGTAGTTTGTACACCTCCTTCTTGCTTGCTCGATACCTGGTGTTGGACTGCTGGTGCTGGATCATGCTTGCGCTCCAGATATGGATAGAGCCGATAGCGCCTTTGTAGCCCCGGATCGAGCCGTTGGGCTGCGGCGCGTAGCCAGACCTCGTCGCCTTCGCGGCCACAAATATGAATAATTTGCGTCAGTGCCAGTAGATCCGGCAACAGCGCGGCAACAGCACGATTGATGGCTCGTGCGCCTAGACTACCACCATAGACGAGTAAAACCGGCATATCGGCGCTCAAGCCAAATGCCTCCTGGCACGCCGGTTTCTGCTGTTGAAACAACTCCGGTCGCACCGGATAGCCAGTGATAATGATCTTCGCAGCAGGGACGTGCAGGTGGTTCCGCGCATCTTCGACCGTACAGGCTACCTGTGTTGCTACCCGTGCCAGAAAGCGCACTGCCAGCCCTGGCACCACATCTGGCAGGTAGATCAGCGTTGGAATACCCATGAACCGGGCGGCCAGAAACACGGGCACACACACATAGCCCCCGGTGCCCAGAATAGCTGCCGGCCGGAGTGTGCGCAGCAACTGGTGTGCCGCCAGTATCCCACCCATCATTGTCAGCAGGCCACGCCCCAACGCGAGCGGATTGCGCCCGCGTAGCGCCGCTGCTGGAATAGCATGGTATGGCAGATTGCTTTCACTGGTCACAATACGCCGCTCCATTCCTCGCTGACCACCGATATAGAATACCGAGAAACGTGCATTGGTGTTGAGATCAAGCTCAATCCCAGAAGTGCCCACCCGTTCTGGTACTACGTGTTCTCGCACCTGATCCCTGGCCTTTAAATCCAGAGCGCTGGCGACTGCCAACGCCGGATAGACGTGACCGCCTGTGCCGCCGCCACAGAGGCAGAGCGTGCAAGAAGGCAAAGGATGTCGAGAGCCGTTTGGGAACATTGACAGTTTCCTCAAGCCGCTGTGTGGTGGTATGCCGCGAAATATTGAGCAGAATACCGATGCCCACCAGACACATAATTAATGATGTACTCCCATAGGCGATAAAAGGTAGGGTTAAGCCAGTAAATGGAAGCAACGACGTGGTAACCCCCAGATTGATCAGCGTCTGGAACGTGATCCAGGCCGTAATCCCGGTGGCAAGCAGGGCCGCAAACGGATCGGTGGTGCGGGTGGCAATGCGATAGCCGCGTTGGGCAACCACCAGAAAGCCCACCAGAACCAGCAGCGCACCTATCAACCCCAGTTCCTCACCAATGATCGCAAAAATCGTATCCGTGTGTGCCTGCGGTAGCCACTGAAACTTTTGGCGTGATTGGCCCAGACCCACACCAAAGACCCGCCCGCTGGCGAACGCATACAGGGCATGAATGGGTTGGTAGGCGTGCGTACTGTAGTAATCCCAGGGATTCTTAAACGCCTCAATGCGTGCGTTTTTAATTCCAAACAGCTCAAATAACGACCAGAACGCCAGCACACCCAGGCCAGCCGCACCGGCAATGTGTACCAGATTGGCCCCCGCTGCAAAATAGATCGCACCAGCGATCACGATGATCGTCACCGTGGATCCGAAGTCAGGTTGCAACATGATCAGGCCACAGATCAAACCCAGCATCACCGCAAACGGTATCAAGCCATAGGTGACGTTGCCGATCTTCTCGCCGCGTCGTGAGAGCCAGTCCGCAAAATAGATAATCAGGCCGAGTTTGGCAACCTCTGAAGGCTGCATGCTAAAAAAACCGCCGCCGAAGCGAATCCAGGACTTTGAGTTGTTGACAGTGGTAATCGAAGCTGGTAGCACCAGCACCAGCACCAGCAATATCAGGATCAACGCCAGAAAGGGCACCGACAGTCGCCGCCAGATACGATAGTCCAGTCGCTGGGCGATCAGCAAGCCCGCGATGCCGATCGTTGCGCCCGCCAGTTGCCGCAGTAGATAATAAAACTGTGAATTATGCAGCGTAAACCCTTCCACAAAACTAGAGCTGTAGACCATTACCAATCCTAGTGCCAGCAAAATACTGACAGTGGAGAGTAAGATATAATCGGGTTTACGAGTACTCGTATCAAACATGATCTTTCTTCAACCGCAACAATCAACGTTCACTGCCTGGTCCGGTCTTAGAGCGGGGGCCGAATAACCAGCACCAGCAACACCAGCAGGAGCAGCATCCCGCCGGCACCAACCCAACTGAGTGACAGAAACTGCCGCACCACCACTGGCGGATAGAGCCGGCGGTCAATCGTATACCGTGGTGCCAGCATCCACCCCGCCAGCATGCCACCGATCAGCCCCCCGATATGAGCATAGTTGTCAATGATCCCGCCACCAGCGCTAAAGCCAATGATGAGATTGATAATCACAATCGTGATCATACCCTGCAACTGGCTGCGCCCGGCATCACCCAGAATAGTGCGCCCCAGATAGAAAAAGGCACCCAGTCCCCCGACCAGCCCGAAGATAGCCCCGCTGGCCCCGACGGAAGGGTTGCTCGAAAGGGCATATGAGGCGATGCTGCCCGACAGTCCGGCCAGAAAATAGATTGCCAGAAAGCGCAAGGTGCCATAGATACGTTCAGTCTGTGGCCCCAGGATGTAGAGCGCATAGCCGTTAAACAGAATATGCAACAGGTTGCCATGCAAAAACATCGCGGTGAGCAAGCGCCAATATTCTCCCTGTACAATCAAATCATTGCGCTTCCAACCCAGGTTCAAAATAAATGGACTGGGCGTAAAAAAGTTTGGTGTGCCCTGTATCAGCAGCAGGCTCAGAAAAATCGTGAACACATACATAACAATATTGATAGCCAGTAATACCCAGACGGCGCGTGGCTCGTCGGTTGGTAGCGGCAAACTCATTGATTGTGATGGGGGCGGGATCGGATGCGCGTCGCCCGACATAGGCGGCATCCCCCGCTCATCTTCATCGGCCTGACGTAGCTCAAAGGCCAATTGTTGCTCCTTTTTCACTGGTGACAATCCGCCGAAACTCTTCGCCCCGATGAAATTCGTTGTGAAACATGCCAAAACTGGCACATCCCGGCGAGAGCAAGATTACATCGCCGGGGGCGGCCAGTGCCTGTGCCGCGTGTATCGCTGCCGCAAAGTCCGTATATGGGCCAGCAATCGGCACTGAGCGAGACTGGCGGCGCACCGCATGTTCCAGTCGCTCGGTGGCGCTACCAGCCAGCAAGACCAGCGCCTTTACCCGCTGCGCAATCGTGTGCGCCAGGGTATCCAGTGGTAACTGTTTATCCGCGCCACCGGCCAGCAGCACAATCGGTTCCGAGAAGCTGTGCAATGCTGCACACGCCGCAGCAGGATTGGTCGCAGTCGTGTCATTGATATACCGGATACCAGCGTGTTCGGCCACCAGTTCCAGACGATGCTCAACACTGCCAAAGCTGCGAATAGCGACACGGATATTGGCTGCACTGACTCCAGCGCTGTGGGCCAGGGTTGTAGCGGCCAGAACATTTGCCAGATTATGCCTCCCCGGTAGCCGAATATCGGTCTGATCAGCAATATACTCTGTACCACAAACGATCTGACCGTGCCTGGTAATCGAACAATCCGCTGTGCGCTCTGGATCGGTGCTAAACGTGTAGCAACGTCGCGCCTCGGCATCGAGCGCATCAGGATCAGGCGGATAAAAGGGCAATGGGCCGAACGCCCAGTCCCCCCAGGTCAGTTCGTCTGGTAATACCACAACATCGCCGGCCGACTGATGGCAAAAAATCTGCTGCTTGGCCGCAATGTAGGCTTCCATTGAGCCATGATAATTCAGATGATCGGGTGCGATATTGGTGACACAGGCATAGCGTGGACTCATCCCGGCGGCCCCCAATCCCATCAGTTGAAAACTGCTCAACTCCAGCACTACTGGCGTAGTGGTTGTGATGCGCTCCAGTGCTTCCAGCGCCGATACGCGCAAATTACCCGCTACCACCGTATCCGGATATTGTTGACGTAGCATCGCACCCGTCAGCAATGTTGTGGTTGATTTGCCTTTGGTACCGGTAATGCCGATGATCGGGCCGGGACAGTGCCGAAAAAACAGCGTCATCTCGGTCTCGATCTGTGCCCCGGATGCTCGCGCCAGCGCGATCCAGGGCGAGTCGGGCCGAACGGCGGGATTGACAACGATCATGGCGTGCTGGCTAAAATCCTGGGCGCGATGCTCGCCCAGCACATATTCCACCTGCGCTCCAGCCGCATGCGCCGCGTGGCGTAGCGCTGCCAGTGGCTCGGCCAGCGCTGCCTCTGTTGCCATATCGGTGACCGTCACGCGCGCCCCCTGACGGATCAGCCAGCGCGTTACGCCCAGGCCACCACCGTGAACGCCCAACCCCATCACCAATACTCGTGTGCCGCGCAGATGCATAGGCTTTTCACCCGTCGTTCATTTCTTATGTACCGGAGGTACGCGGTCGTGTGTACCCGGACGCTGAAGCGTCGGGCTACGATGGCGTACCAGATGCACAGTCGGCCCGCTCAGGCGGGCTGTGTTCCCGTGTCGCCTGCCCGTTTATGGGCCGGGCGATCTCACTCATGTTATTTATGTACCAGACTTACGCGGTAGCTTGAAGTCCATGCCCTTTTCACCTGTGACAGCATGGAAGAAACGCTTTTTCTCTCCACCTTTTCAAGGTGGAGAGAAAACCACAAAAGTACCGCTCTGCCCCCTTCGGCTCCGCTCAGAGCCTGCCCCCTTCGGCTCCGCTCAGGGCAAGCTCTGAGCGTCGTCGAAGGGGTAAACTCCGGCGAGAAGGGTTTTGTTCAAGCGACCGTGTACCTCCTGTTATTTTGCGTGCCGTAACTCCGCAAATGTGGTCATCGTCGTTATTGGGCCGGGTGCCACCTGGAGAGGCTGGTTCTGGGCCGCAAACGTTAGCGCCAGCGAAATCCCGATCATGGCCGCCACGGTTGCAATCAACACAAACCGTTGGGTCACCTGCGGCTGACTCCAGCCCATCAACTCAAAATGATGATGCAGCGGTGCCATCTTAAAAACGCGCCGTCCCTCACCAAACCGATAGCGTGTCCACTTAAAGTAGGTGGTCTGAATAATCACCGACAACGCCTCGGCCACAAACACAATGCCCACAACCGGTAACAGCAGCCATTGCTGCGATTGGAGGGCCACAATCGCCAGCACGGCCCCCAATGCCAGCGATCCCGTGTCACCCATAAACACCTGAGCCGGGTAGGCGTTGTACCACAAAAACGCCGCACAGGCCCCCACCAGCGTAAAACTGAAGGCCATCAGATTGGTCAGGCGTGGTTCAGACAAAAACGTCATTACTCCATAGGCCGCGAATGCCAGCGTCAGACTCCAGCCCGCCAGACTGTCCAGGCCATCGGTCAGATTCACCGCATTGGCCGCGCCAACAATAATCACAACCGCCAGCGGGATAAATCCGACCCCGATATTGATCGTACCTACCAGCGGGATACGTACCAGACCTTCGTTCTGCAACCCATAGGGTACAGGTAAATAGAGTATCAGACTGGCAACAAAAGCGATTGCCAGCATGAGCAAAAACTTATAACGTATGGTAAAGCCATATGTTTTTGACTGAGAACCGGTCAGGGTCATCCAATCATCGATCCCACCCAGAATAGCGAAACTGATCAATACCGCCAGCGGTAAGAGTATTGACCAGCGATCGACCAGATTAAAGAGTACAGTCAGGATAACCACAGTGCTGATGATCATAATGCCGCCCATCGTGGGTGTACCCATTTTAGTCATATGGCTCTGTGGTCCCTCAATCCGAATTTGCTTTCCCAGTTTATGTTGCCGCGCAAAGCGTACCCACCAGGCACCGATGATCAGGGTCAAGATAAAAGCAGCAGCAGCCAGCAACAACGCACGCGCCATATCATGAACCAGCACTGCACGCAGGACTTCCACGTTACTTTACCTCCTCGGGGTGACGCTGTAGAGCTATCACAATCTGTTCCAATGCAACACCACGCGATCCTTTTACCAGGACGTAGTCGCCAGGGCGCAGCATGGTTTGCAGCGCATCAACTACGTCATTGTTGCGCTCGAATACGAGAATATTGGCCGAGTCCATGCCACTGAGTCGTGCTTCTTCGGCGATCCAGCGGGCGCGGGAGCCAACACAGATCAGATGGTGGGCCACCTCGGCCACGCGACGGCCCACCATACGATGAGCCGATTCTTCAGTTGTGCCCAATTCGAGCATATCACCCAGGACGGCAATCCGCCGCCCGTTCAAGTCAGCCAGCAGATTCAGCGCCGCCAGCGAAGAGGCAGGAGCGGCGTTGTAGGTATCATCAATGATGTGTGACCCACCAACGCCCGGTACAACAAAGAGCCGCAGTTGCGTATTTTTATCCGCAAGCCCCGCCACAATGTCATCCCATCCCATACCCAGTGTCAAGCCAACTGCGATCGCTGACAGGGCGGTATGCACACTGTGGCGTCCAAGTAGGGGCAGTGCCAGATAGACCTCTTCGTCCTGATAATGGGCCCGAAAGGCAATCCCTTCCAGTCCGCGACTCTCAATCGCATCGGCCCAGAGTTCGGCCGCAGGGTCTAAGCCATAGCGTAGCACACGTGCTGCAGTACGCCCGGCCATACTCAGCACGCGTTCGTCATCCGCATTCAGTATGGCCACACCATCGGCGGGTAAGGACTCGACCAGTTCGGCCTTGGCATGGGTAATCGCCTCTATGCTACCCAATCGCTCGAGGTGCGAGGGGCCAATATTTGTCACCACTCCGATCTGTGGACGAGCCAGATCAGCCAGAAAACGGATTTCACCGGGTGCCCACATCCCCAACTCCAGCACGGCTACCTCGTGAGCAGGAGTCAACTGGAGCAAGGTCGTGGGTATGGTAACTTCACTGTTATAACTCCGTTGACTTTTTAACGTACAAAATCGCCGCTGCAGCACGGCTGCCATGACCTCTTTCGTAGAGGTCTTCCCAACGCTACCGGTAATCCCCACAACCGTGGGTGTGAACTGACGGCGATGATACACAGCCAGCCGTTGTAAGGCCATCAGTGGATCATCCACCCCAATGAGCAAAAACGTTGACACCGGTGCGGTACTCAACCCCTCACCAGTGGCGGGATTGAGGAGTATCCAGGGCCGTTCCAGTTGTTCCAGTTCCGTCCGGCGTGGCTCAATTGCGGTTGATTGCACCAGCGCCCCCACCGCACCACGTTGGGCGGCCTCCGTCAGAAAGTTGTGCCCATCGGTATGGTCACCGGCCAGAGCCACAAACAGTACACCCGGCTCAACCTGGCGTGAATCGGTCACGACAGCGGAAAACGTCACCTCCTGCCACGCTGCTGGAATATGTGGCATCTGCCGAGTGATTTTGGGTTGAACACCAAATAAAATATGGATCAAACTGAGCATGCCTATCTCCTGCCATAACGGGCAATGCGGCGGCATTGTAGCATAAATTTGGCCATAATGTTAGCCACAATGGTAGGTATGTTGGCATCCTGGCTCGCAATTACTCAGTGTCATCAGCTCCACGCATTTTTTATATCCGTCGTCGTGTTGTTCCGACAACTCACTGACCGGGACTGAACAGGGCCGGGTCGGGTGGAATACGCGCATAGCGAATCAGTTCATCCATGACGTTGTAGAATACCGGAATAGCCGTGCCGACACCCCAGATGTCATCCTTGGGTCGATCGATTTTAACCAGCACCGCATACCGGGACTCCTCGGCTGGCGCAAACCCTAGCACCGAACCAATGGTAAAATTGGGATCATAGGTACCGCCAGGGATGGGGATGGAGGATGTGCCGGTCTTGGCCGCAACTTGATAGCCTGGTACCAACCACTGATCGGCCCAACTACCGGTGCGATGTACCCAGACAACTGGGGCATAATGATTGGCCGAATGCACCAGCATACGGCGAATAGTCCAGGCTACACCAGGATCAACCACTTGACGCACCGGCGTTGGCTCTGTGTAGGTACAGGTATCAACTTCACAGAACTTTTCAACAACATAGGGTTTCATCAGCAGGCCATTATTAGCGATCGCCGCTACCGCTCGCACCATCTGGAGCGGCGTCACTGCAATGCCCTGTCCATAAGAATTCGTCAACAGCAAGGCATCGTTATAGAGGGGTGAAGTAGGATCATGCACCAGACCACGCTCTTCGCCACCTAGTTCGATACCGGTCGGCTCCCCGAAACCAAAATCGCGCACTATCCGATAGAAACGCTCGGCCCCGGTCATTTCGTTTAACTGGAGTGCGCCCACATTGCTCGAGTAATACAGTACCCCGGTTGCATCAATCGTCCCATTACCGGCGCGATCCCAGTTGTGAAACTGGGTACCCAGACGCTGTACTACCCCCGGATCATATATCGGCGTATCAGCGGTAGCGGCACCGGTTTCCAGCGCCGCTGCGACAGTAATAATTTTGAACGTACTCCCCGGCTCATACAAGTCATTAACGGCGGGATTGCGGCTATACACTTCCGGTGGATAATCATAATACCGATTCGGATCAAAGGGCGGCCAACTGGCCATGCCACGAATGGCACCAGTAGCCGTCTCCATCACCACAATCGAGCCACCATCGGCCTGATGCCGCTCAACGGCGTTTTTTAATTCGGCTTCGATCATGTTTTGAATGAATGGGTCAATCGTCAATGTAAGATTGACGCCATCGCGGGGCGGCTGTCGCTGTTGGGGCGCAATCGCTATTGGGTTGCGAAACGGATCAAATTCAGCCGTCAACGTGCCTGTAATACCTTTGAGCGCCGTGTTGTAAAAACTTTCCACCCCACCGATACCGTCGTTGTTAAAATTGACGGCCCCAATGATTTGCGATGCGAACGATCCCTGGGGATAAATACGTCGAGGTTCGTAGATCAGGCGCAACCCCGGCTCGCCGAGCAACGCAATCCGCTCGGCCACTGCTGGTTCTAACCAGCGGGCCACGTTGATCCAGTAGCGTTCGGTATTGGTCATCGCTTCCAGAATTTTTTGTTCATCCTGTCCTAGCAGAGGAGCCAGCGTCAGCGCCAGGCGTGGGGCTTTGTCAGGCGGAATATAGGCCGGTACTACCCACAGACTCTCGCGTTCGACATCAATTGCCAGCGCATTGCCGTGGCGATCAGTAATCACGCCCCGGCCCGGACGCAGGGTAATTTCGTGATTAATCTCACGGGCGGCTTTCGTTGCCAGTTCTTCACTGCGCAAGATCTGCAATTCGCCCAGACGAAAAGCAACCCGCAAGAACAGCAGCGCACTGACTACCAGGAGAACCTGAATACGCCAGCGCGGAATACGGACATACGCACGCGCTGGCGCGCTATCTTTGCGATTTTGCGTGTGTGTCACCAGACGTAGAGCCATGCCCATCCTTTATAATCTATGATTTCGTACCTAAATTTTACCCAAAGACAGACGTACGGTTAATTATCGCCCTGTTCTGCATCAAGGGCCGTATCTACCGATGTCAGGCGCTCTGCCTGCGGCTGTTCGCTCGCGGAGTCAATCAGTGGCACGCCTGTGTCAGCCGGCAAAACCAGGTAGCGCACTTGATTGCTATGCGTCGGTCGCAAGCCAATCTCTGCTGCACGGGCATAGATCCGCTTCAAATCCTGAGCAGCGGCGTATTCCAGTTGCAACTGGCTACGTGTTCGTAGCAGTTCAGTGCGACGTGCTTCTAGTTCCACAATCGCATACCCTTTTGTTGCCACCACCCCGGTTTGTCCCAGAGCAATGAGACTCATCAGGCACAGCATCACTACGGCGATCAACAGGGAGCGGCTTACATCGAACCGCAGATAATGCGGTAGTTCCCTACGGCGTACCCGTGCCTGGCGAATGGGCGAAAGATCCTCAAATCGTATAGCCATAATCATCCTTACATCCAGGCGTCTTGCACTACGCCTCTATGTGTCTCGTTGTCAACCACCTTAATCCGTTCGGCAACCCGCATCCGCGCACTACGGCTGCGCGGGTTGGCGCGGGTCTCTGCTTCAGCCGGCTCCACCGGCTTACGTGTAATGATCTGCAGCCGCACTGGACGATCAGGTGCCTCACTACCACCATAACCAGACTCGGCCCGCAAAAACAACTTGACGATCCGGTCTTCGAGCGAGTGAAAACTAATCACCACCAGCCGTCCGCCTGGTCGCAAGAGTTCCACCGCCTGGGGCAAGGCAGCTTCCAACTGTTCAAGCTCACGATTCACGGCAATGCGTAAAGCCTGGAATGTACGCGTTGCCGGATGAATGCGGACTGGACGGCGTTGCTTGCGAGCATTGACTGACCCTATGGCTTGCAGCACGATCCTGGTCAGGTCGCCAGTCGTCAGAATGGGTTGCTGCTGGCGTCGCTCCACAATACGGCGCGCAATACGCCGCGCATAGCGCTCCTCGCCATAACGATAGATCATATCCGCCAGGCTCTGCTCGTCCAGGTTCGCCACCAGATCAGCGGCGGTGGTGGGCTGTATCGGGTTCAAGCGCATATCCAGCGGCCCATCGGCACTCAACGCAAATCCACGCTCCGGCGTATCAAGCTGATGGGACGAGACACCCAGGTCAAACAGAATGCCATCCACAGCGGAAAAACCCTGCGCCAGTGCCAGTGCCTGGAGAGTGTCAAAACTTCCCTGACACAAACAATAGGCCTGCCCCTCCGCAGGTGTGCCAGCCACAGCCGCCAATCGCGTGCGACTAGCTTGCATAGCGGCTGGATCAGCATCGATCCCTAGCAACCGGCCACCGGGTTGGATATGTCGCAGCAACGCGGCCGCGTGCCCACCGCCACCAATCGTACTATCAATGTACACCTGTCCTGGCTGAGGTTGGAAAGCGGCCAGAACCTCGGCCAGCAACACTGGTGTATGAACATATGGCATACTCGAGACTCCCACCAGGACTGCTGCTATATACCAAGATCCGCGAGATGGGCCGCAATTGCACTCCCACTGGTATCGAGCGTATCCAGCACACTTTGCCAACGCTCCCGCGACCAGATCTCAAAATAGGTATCCAGCCCAGCGATCACCACTGGCTCGACTAACCCGGCATACTCGCGTAAGTTGTGCGGGATAAGTATCCGTCCCTGACGATCCAGTTCAACCTCGGCGGCACCCGAGAAGAGCAGACGCCGTAAATTACGCGCCTCCTCATTGCCCAGTGACGAAGCACTGATGCGCTGGGCGAGCGTTTGCCAGATCGGTCGCGGGAATACCTGCAGACAGCGATCAAAACCGCGTGTCAGGACTAATCCCTCTGCCACCTCTTCCCGGAAACGTGCCGGCACTGCCACGCGACCTTTGTCGTCAATGGTGTGTTCATACTCACCTAGAAACACGCTCCCGCTTCCTCTCTGTCGTCACCAACGGACGGGGTTGATCTTATGGTATGCGGGCTGGTCTTGATTACAGTTACTACCTGGGAGAACTATTGAGCGTTATCTATTGGCAGTCCACTTTCATGATTTGCCATAGTAAAAATGTTCTAAACAGTTGTGATCGTCTTGATCGTTGATCAGCGCTGATGTTATCGTAGCGAAATTGCTGGTTAGAGATATACCAGAAAAAGAAAATTTGTTCGATTTCCCCACTTTTCCCCACTTTCCTCCACCAGTGTACCCCATTATATACCACCTGTTGCCCCATTTCAAGCGTTTTAGGATGAGATTGCCCCATGTACAGCAAAAGTCTTTACGGGGCATGTTAGTATGAAGCATAGAGACATAAAGGTATAGCGCGTTCGGGCACATACCTCACAGTACAATAACAGGAGGTACACGGTTGCTCTGGTGGGACACTCTGCGTCGATACCCAGACGTCTCACCAGGCCAGGAACAAGACCTTTCTCAGATACCACCTGGCTATCTAGTGGTCAGCCACACTGAATATGCGGAGTATGTAGGAACGATCTAAGTCGTTCCTATGGCGTCAGAAACGCCGAACGTCGTGACGACGTATCCGGCAGTATCATGGTGCGCAGTATGTCGTCACGACTTATGGTTTTTGCCTACATATTCCGCTCTGCGCCTCCCCGCCCGGCGGCTGAAGCCGCGGGCTACGGGATGCGAAGCCCGCCTGCGCGGGCTGGAGCAGGTCATACCGGATTCATGACGCAAACTCCATTAGTCGTTCCCAGGGCGTCAGAAACGCCGAACGTCGTGACGACGTATCTGGTACTATCATGCATGCATGGTGATCAACCACTAGTGGCAAATCGTGTTGATGTTGGAGATAAGGAGCAAAGAGCAGTGGATGAGCAACAAGATCGTGAATTAACCCATCTAGATGCCCATGGACATGCACATATGGTTGATGTCGGTGCCAAGAGTGTTACGTCGCGTGAAGCCATTGCGCGCGGTGTGGTACTGATGCAGCCGGAGACCTTGCGGCTGCTGGTAGCCGGCAATTTGCCCAAAGGAGATGTACTGGCCGTTGCACGTGTAGCTGGTATTATGGCCGCGAAACGCACGCCTGAACTTATCCCGCTCTGTCACAGCCTGGCACTCACGCATGTGGCGGTGACACTGACAGCCGACGAGTCGCGGCATGCGCTCTTGATTGAAGCGACGGTGCGCTCACAGGGTCAAACTGGAGTCGAAATGGAGGCACTGACGGCTGTCAGTGTGGCAGCGCTGACGGTCTATGACATGGCTAAGGCTGTAGATCGGCACATGCGCATTACGGATATCCGGCTGGCGCAAAAACGTGGTGGACGGAGCGGCACATTGGTACTAGAAGAATAAAGGCGCGAACGCTGCTACCGTTTCAGATGGCCTGCATCTATATCACGGTGATCCATGTTCAATCTGGCTCGCCAGTTCATCGGCACGCACCATCTGGTGGAGCATCTGGTCTTCCAGAAGCGCATGACGCCGATGAAGTTCGTTGATCTCGCGCTCAACCAGAATATCGGTTGGGCCTTCGCGTTGTGCCAGCAGTGTTTCCAGACGCTGCTGCACCTCTTCTATTTCCCAGGCCAGTTCGTGGAGGAGCGCATGGATATTTTTGAGTTCATCCCACTGCGCCTGTTGCCGTTGAGCGGGTTTTCTCCGCTCGACTCTGCCTCTGAGCTGACTATGTGGTTGTTGCCTACGTTGTTTCATAGGTTCAGCATAGCACACGCCACTGGCAATCGCAATACTTGACATAGAATTTTTGTTCTATTATAATAAGAGCAGCAAGACCACACGGTTTTTTTAGCAGATTGGGTCAGGATGGGCTGCCGCTGTGTTGACAGAAACCCCTAAAGCGGCGGGGTAAGTATGCGCGGAGCGAAGTTCTAGACATGCTCCCTATATGGCTGCCATACTGGCTAAAGCTGTTTAGACAGGCGCTGAATAGAGTAGCTTGTTATAAACCGGTAATACCTGCGGTGTACAATAGTACTACAAAAGACATCGTGTCATAGATATAGCGATCCTACAGCAGTTGTGAATGGGAGTTTCAGTTTCAGCCGCATGTTATACCGTTTTGACGTGACCCTTCCGCATGTGCGTACCATTCGTTCTCGAACGAGCCTGCGGCGCGGCGGGGGTATCATGCAACGTCCCTCCACCCCGCGCCATCGCGTGTCAGGGGCAGGCGCGTTGTCGTATGCACAAGCGGAAGACGAACCAACGGATGCGGAAGGGCACAGTCACATTCGTAATAGCTGGTAAACGACTGAAGCCAGAATTTTGTATATTTACAAACGAAAAAAAGTATGTTTATAATAAATAAATACAGCACAGAAATAGTGTGGTAAAAAGACGAGAGATCGTGGAGAACAACTATGTTACAGATTATAGATCGCTATGAGCAACTTGAACGACCTGGTTGGAACTGGCGGCTATTATGGCCCTGGCGGCAGCGGGTGCGGGAAGAACCGGTTGAACTGGCAGAGCGTCGCTTTTTCTATCAACCGCTCTGCTTTCGCTGGCGGGGCATGGTCTATCGCATCGCCCGTATCGAGGCGGTGTGGGAACAACTGGCTCGGCGCAATCAAGCAGCGCGGCGTTATTTTGCCGTGCGTTGCAATAATAATCAACACTATACGCTTTTTCAGGATCTGGATCTAGGCACCTGGTACCTGGTCAGGTCGGTAGAGTAACGCAATGCGTGTGTGGGCAGGAGGAACAATGGCAAAAACAATGTTTCTGATGTGGTATGATGATAATCCTAAACTATCGGTGTTAAAAAAAATTGAAGCGGCGATCGAGGCCTATACGGATCGGTTTGCCATGACACCCAACGTAGTGCTGGTGAACGAAGCTGAAGTGGTGCAGCATACGGATGTGACGGTACGCGGTGCCACCAATATTCGACGCAACAATTTCTGGGTGGGCATAGAAGCCGCCGGCGCAGAATAGCAGGGTGCCAGTCCTGGTACACTGGCAGCTCCCTTCATCGCCAGAGGAGGCATAGAATCTGTCGGCGCAGAATAGCAGGGTGTCATACCGTTTCGCCGTGACCCTTCCGTATGTTCTTGCCACTCGTCCTCCAACGCAGCCGAGTTCGCGGTGGGGATGCGGGGGCCTGCGGCCCCCGCCCATGTTCGCTTTCTAGTGCGGCGCGGCTTCGCCGCGCCGCACTAGAAAATAGGAGATTTCGGCGGAAGCTCTCGGCCCTCGCACTCTCTTGCCACGGGCAGTTTCGTTGTCATAGTGATAAGACTGACCAACGGATGCAACGTGTCTAATGCAAATTGGTATTAGTGGAACATGCATACCTGGGAGCAAGAGCGGGATGCCTCCATCGCGGAGACGAGAGTAAGATGTCTTCGATCCCAGGAAAAAAAGTGAACACTTACGGGATATACCGCCTACCGCGTGCCCTGACGCTGTTTCTCGGCGGCAATCCATTCTAACCCACGCCGGGCCAGTTCGTTGTGCGGGTTCAGCGCCAGCACATTCTCCAGCGCAATCTGTTGATCCTCGATATCATCTACAGCACCACTTAGCCAGAGCCAGGCTTGCTCGTTCTCTTCATCGATCTCCACCACCTGCATAAGCAGGTCAAGTGCCCGTTGTCGATCACCTGCACGTAGTGCGACTGCGCCATCATACAGCCATTCTGCCACCTCTTCTCTGGTTGCCATCGCTTTCTCCTTACGTAGTAGCCCTGCTGAAAAACTCCGGAGTCAGATGTGACGCTCTGAGTCGCATTCAAGCAGGTCAGTCTTTTCTCAGCCCGATCTTCTAATACCAATTTGACTTCGACCTTCCGCATCCGTTGGTCTGTCTTCCGCTTGCGCATACGACCACGAGCCTTCCCCTCGAAAAAGATTTCGCGGGGCGTAGAGGCGTTGCATGCAACGCCTCTACGCCAAAATCCCCACGTGGGCGGGGGCCTGCGGCCCCCGCCCCCCCGCCGCGACGTAGTCTCGGTGGAGGACGCATGGCACGACCATGCGGAATGTTCAAGTCAAAACGGTATAAATCGCCGCTTGCGCATACGACCACGAGACTG
>CALANA010000188.1 GCA_937925925.1 uncultured Chloroflexales bacterium
TGGCGTACCATGCTGCCCTCGGTGGCCGTGCGCTGCATTGCCGAGGTGTTCCTGGATCACGGCGCAACGGCCTGGGTCTTGCGCACCAACCAGGTCGGCGGATACGATCCGCGCCTGAAGCCGATTGTGCCGAATGTCTAATACCAATTTGACATAGACATTCCGCATACGCCGAAATCCCCACCTGGGCGGGGGCCGCAGGCCCCTGCACCCCTGCCACGACGTAGTCTCGTTGGAGGACGCATGGCAAGACTATGCGGAGTGGTCACGTCGAAACGGTATAATGTCAAGCGAATCCGCCATGCCAGAGATTGTGCGGATACTGCTGTCAAAACGGGTGAACCCTGCTCCGATTGGTCGGAGCAGGGAAGTCAGCACTGCCAAAGCCATACGGAGCCGCCCGTTTGCCTGTCAATATCCTCTTGTCCCCTTATCTGTATACGGACACATACGTAGCAGCACACAACACTTGCACCTGTTTCCTATCACGACTACGACTGGTAATGCAACCGTTACCAAAATGTGGTATATTCGAAGGTAGATATGATAAAAACCACTCCTGCACGAACGGCGCAAATGCGCGTGTTGGTCTCAGAAAAGTTGTTTTGGAGTACATATGCGTTCCTTTGCGTTTCATCAGAAATTTGCCTTGAATCGTGAGCGTCTGGCGCGCATGGTACAGTGCATTGCTGACGGCGCAGCCACGTCGGAAGACGCGGTAGGTGCCTATATGGGTGTTAATCCCTACATGGTCGAAGGCTTTCGTGGCTGGTTGTGCAAGACCGGCCTGGGCAATGCCAGCAAGCATGAGTATACCCTGTCCCCAATTGGTACATTGGTGGCGGCCCATGATCCAGCCCTGGAACGCCCTGGCACGCTCTGGTTGTTGCACTACCACCTCGCCAGCGATGATGGTGAGCGCGCCGAGGTTTGGTACCGGCTGTTTAACGAGTTTGCCACACCTGGCACATCATTCACACGCACCGAACTCCAGACCTATGTTGAACGGGTGGTGGAGAGCTTGCCGCCCAATAAAACCGCTGTAGCAAAGGACGTGGAAGAAGCGGTCAAGTGCTATACGCGCCTCGAAGCGCTCGGTGATCTCCACCTGCTACGCAAGGATGGGAAAGACCGGTATGAAGTTGGCATTGCACAGGAACCTGATCCACACATCTTCGCCTTCATGCTCTTTGCGAGTTGGTCACGGCGCTTCCCGGGCATTGACACGCTGCGCCTGACCCAGGTTTGCCAGGAGTCGGAGTTGCCCGGGCGCATCTTGCTGGCGCGACGTGAGCAGGTGCTGCGCTGGTTGAGTACGCTGCAGGCAATGGGGTTGGTCACGGTGGCCGATACGCAGCAAGAACCCGTGTCCCGTCGCTTTCAGGAACAACCACTGAATCTACTGGAGCGCTATTATCAATGATGAATGATCCGCTGCTCCATGCCAGCCAGCAGTTAAGTGCGTGGTGTATTCACGAACCACGTTACCGAGTGGCATGGCTTACCGGCCCACCATTGAGTGGTAAGACACTGCTCGCCCGACGATTGTGTGACGCGCATGGCTGGCGTTATCTGGACTATACGCTTACTTCCGGCTACTTCGATGCACTGGCAAACACGATCGCCACCTATCGGGCCGAAGATCTGATCGCGGCAGTGAAAGACTGGTGTGCAACATGTGTTGCTCCAGTGCTGATCGTGGATGAGCTTGACGCAGTGCTGACAACATGGTCGTTGGATCAGCGCGACGTCTGGGCCAATCAGGTCAGTCGTCTGGCTTATCTCGCATGTGGGGTCGTGCTGGTCACCCATCTGTTTTCATGTACCAGGCTAGCACCCTTCCTCCCTGATGGTGGTCAGCGTTCTTGTATTACTCTCTCACGCGAGGCTGTATGAGTACCACAGCTATAAATTTTAAGGATATTGTGCGTGTTGATGCGGGCTTCAAACCCTCTGTTCAGCTCCCGGTTGACTTTGAGGATGCCACAATTAACGCCCGTCTCATTCAAACCTACATTCCTACCAACCAGACCCTGGCGTTATTCACTGAGATCGCACGCAGCCTCAATCCAAGCAGCACAGAGCGGGCGCGTACTCTGGTGGGTACGTATGGCACCGGTAAGTCCGATCTGCTGCTCATGCTATGCAACTACTTTTCCCGCCCGGTGGACGATCCGGTGCTGCAACCATTCTACGAGCGCCTGAAGAGAATTGACGACAGCCAGTACCAGTACACCACCATCCGTGAACAGCGTGCCAACAAACCACCGTTCCTGGTCGTTCTGCTCCAGGCCGATGCCACGACCCCGTTTCCTGGCTTCGTATTGCACGGGCTGCACAAGGCATTGAAGCAGGCTGGATTGGCACACCTGATGCAAGGCACGAAATATCAAGCGGCAGAGCAGCAGATCGCCACATGGCAGCGCGATTCCCATCCCCGGTTGGATGATTTTTGCAGCCTCCTCCAGCAGCGCGAGGGGAAGGAACTGGATCAGCTACGGGAAGAACTGGGCAGTGCCCAGGCTGATCTCGCGTTTTCCGTGTTTGAACGCACCTACACAGCCGTCACCGGCTCGGGTTTTCATATCTATGATTACAGTCAGCCACACGAGACCTACTTCGACGTGGCGCGGAAGCTGAGACAACAGCAATCACATAGCGGTATTTTAATCGTTTGCGATGAATTTACCGAGTTCCTGCGCCGGTTCGAGCAGGCAATTGATCAGGGGGCAGCAGCTATCGACGCCCAGACCAAAGCGGTGGATAATCTGGCTGAACGGAGCGCCTCATCGGGGGATAGCCAGATCCACTTTATTGTGGCCAGCCTGGAGAGCTTTGCCAGTGCGTCGATAGAAAGTGGCACCACGCAGGCCGCAAAGGCGGTGGAACGCATTGGTGGGCGCTTCAAGCATCATTCATTAGAGGTTCAGGGCAGTGAAGAACTCATCCGTGGTGCTATTCAGCGTTTGCCAGCGGCCGAGACCATGACCCTGCTCCCGAACCCGCAACGTGACATGCTGATGGATCTGGCCACAGCACTCTGGAAGCCACAGGGCCGGAACAAAGAGTGGGTGATGTCGGTGGTTGTCGAAGGTGCCTTTCCCATGCATCCGCTCACCACCTATGCATTGCCGCTGGTCAACCGCCGGGTTGCGCAGAGTCAGCGCACCATGTTTCTCTTTCTTAATGATGAACGTGGATTGCGCGGCTTTCTCCAACGCGAACACCTTGCCAGTCCTTACCCCAACTGGCACAACCTGCTTACCCTCGACCTCCTCTTTGATTACTTCCAGAATAGCATCGAAACGAAGAAGCCCGACCTGGAAAGTGTCTACGAACACTCGTATCAACGCCTGCATAACGCAACGGTTGACACATCATTGGCAAAGCGCATCCTCAAAATTGTGGCGTTATGCGAGGTCGTGTCCGACCCAAACTTGCGCCCGACGCGAGCTTTTCTCCGCCAGGCGCTCAACATCCCCCGTGTTGCTGAAGATGAACTGGCAACCGCACTGAGTATCCTGGAAGAGACCGAAGC
>CALANA010000189.1 GCA_937925925.1 uncultured Chloroflexales bacterium
GAGATGGTGATGCCGGGCGATAATGTCGTGATGGACGTGGAATTGATTGTGCCCGTCGCCATTGAGGAAGGGTTGCGGTTTGCTATTCGTGAGGGCGGGCGTACCGTCGGCGCGGGAGTCGTAACCAAGATTCATGCATAAATCTGTCGTTCAGAGTGAGGAAGTGTATATGCTAGCCGGTCTTCCTCACTCTGAACCAGCTATTGAGGAGTACGAAAACGTATGGCAAAGCAGAAAGTACGTATCCGCCTGAAAGCATATGATCACAAAATTCTTGATCAATCAGCGCGGCAAATCGTTGAGGCGGCAGAACGAACGGGAGCGCTTGTAGCCGGGCCGGTACCCTTACCAACGAAGATCGAAAAATATAGTGTCATTCGATCATCTTTTATTGATAAAGACTCGCAGGAGCAGTTTGAAATCCGTACCCACAAACGCCTGATCGACGTGTTAGATCCGAGTCAGCAAACGATAAATGCATTAATGAAGCTCAATCTACCAGCGGGTGTTGATATTGAGATCAAACTCTAGTCAAAATGATTGACACGATTGACACGAAAAAAAGATCTTGTTTGTAACAGTTAGTGTAGAACGTGATACGATGAGCGAGTGCAGCCGCTACACTATGAATAGGTTGTATGCTGCGGAGGATAGGGGTTAACGGGATGATCAATGGCTTGTTAGGTCGAAAACTGGGGATGATGCAAGTATTCAATGCGGCTGGTGAGGTTATTCCAGTCACAGTAATTCAGGCTGGCCCCTGTTTTGTCACCCAGATTCGTACTCATGAGCGCGATGGGTATGAAGCTGTTCAGATTGGTTTTGAAGAGGTTCCAGAGCGTAAACTAACCCGGCCAGAGCGCGGACATCTGAAGGAGGCGGGAGTCGTTGTTCGGCATTTACGCGAGTTTAAGGCGACCAATCTATCTGAACATACTGTCGGTGATGTGTTGCGTGTGGATATGTTTCAACCCGGACAACTGGTCGATGTAGTTGGCACATCAAAAGGGCGTGGCTTTGCCGGGGTGGTGAAGCGACATGGCTTTCGCGGTGGGCCACGCACACACGGACAGAGCGATCGGCTCCGTGCGCCGGGTTCCATCGGGGCCGGTACTGCACCAAGCCGGGTATGGAAAGGCCAGCGTATGGCTGGACGGATGGGTAATGACCGAGTGACGATCCAGAACCTGGAAGTCGTTGAGGTTTTGTCAGAAAAGAACTTGCTGCTGATACGAGGTTCTGTACCTGGGCATCGTTCGAGTCTGCTCGAAATAAAACATGCTGTCAAGGGATAAAGATCTGCTTCCATTCTGGTTTAATTCAATATGTCAGGAAGGAAGTAGTTCATAGCAGGTGTAAAATGGAAGCAACACTTTATAACCAGGTGGGCGAATCCATCGGTGTGATTGAATTAAATGAATACATCTTTGGAATCAATCCCCATGTTCCGGTCATGCATCAGGCGATGGTGCGGCAGCAGGCGAATGCGCGGGCAGGAACACAAAATACACGTGGGCGCGGCGAAGTACAGGGCAGTACGCGCAAGCTGTATCGGCAGAAAGGTACTGGGCGGGCGCGGCAAGGCTCTATCCGTGCCTCACACCGGCCTGGCGGCGGTATTGCCCATGGGCCACACCCGCGTTCTTATGAAAAGAAAATGCCGCGTAAAATGCGTCGGTTGGCAGTACGCTCGGCACTATCGGCCAAGCAGGCTGCCGATGATATCCGCTTTGTGGACATGATCGCTCTGGATCGCCCCCGTACCCGGGATATCCTGGAGTTGCTCGATGCTCACGGTCTGAGCGGGAAGACACTGATTGTGCTTGATCGTAAGGACGAGAATGTTCAGCTTTCGGCCAATAATCTGCCATACGTGAAGACATTGCTGGCACATTACCTCAATGTGGTAGATCTGTTAAGTTATGACAATATCATTCTGAGCCAACCTGCCGTGCAGGTACTTGAGCGTTATCTCGGCCAGGAGACGGCAGGGACACTCAGGAGTGCCGCGAATCAAGCTGAGACTGACCTTGTGGGAGAGTCAGACGATCCACACGCGGCGGTTGTGGTACCTTCTGTAGGTACTACCTCAAGATTGAAATTAGACGATCAATACGCAACGCCTGATCTTGCGTTTGAAGAAGCCACGATAGATGCAATCGACGACGGTGTTGATGTAGACGCTGATCCAGATGAGGAGGCCTGATGAACGACTATCAGATCATTATTCGTCCACTCATTACGGAAAAGAATACCAACTGGATGATGCTCAACAAATACTCGTTTGAGGTTGATCGATTTGCGACCAAACCGCAGATTAAACGGGCTATTGAAACCATCTTTAACGTGAATGTGATGAAAGTCCATACGATGAATGTACGCGGTAAGAAGCGGCGACGTGGACGCGAGTTTGGGTATACCCGCGATTGGAAAAAGGCTATTGTTACTCTGGCTGAAGGGGATCGGATCGAGTTGTTTGAAACATAATCGGGTATCAAGATACGGAAAGGTAGATAGTGGTCAGGCATAGCACCACGATCTAGATCGGAAACGCAGTTATGGGTGTTCGACGTTACAAACCAACCTCTGCGGGTCGCCGCAATATGTCGGTTTCGACATTTGAGGAGATCACCAAGAAACGTCCTGAATCGCGCTTGATCGAGCCGCTCCGCAAGACGGGAGGGCGCAACAATCGGGGACGGATCACGACTCGGCATCGTGGAGGGGGGCACAAGCGATTTTATCGTATTATTGACTTCAAGCGCAACAAGCATGCGATACCGGCACGAGTCGCGGCGATTGAATATGATCCCAATCGCACTGCCCGGATTGCGTTGTTGAACTATGTTGATGGCGAGAAGCGCTATATTCTCGCCCCTGTTGGCTTAAAAGTTGGGGATACTGTGATGAGCGGCTCAACCGCCGACATTCGGGTCGGGAATGCCCTGACGTTGCGTGAGATCCCGCTCGGTACACAGATCCATAATATCGAACTGGAGATCGGGCGCGGGGGTGTACTGGTGCGCAGTGCTGGCACATCGGCGCAGCTTATGGCCAAAGAAGGCGATTATGCCACCATTCGTATGCCGTCGGGTGAGATGCGCATGGTACACCTGAACTGTATTGCTACGATTGGTCAGGTTGGAAATCTGGATCACCAGAATATCCGCCTCGGTAAAGCTGGACGTTCACGCTGGCTTGGTCGCCGCCCGCATGTACGCGGTTCTGCTATGAACCCGCGTGACCATCCCCATGGTGGTGGTGAGGGACGGGCACCACGTGGAATGCCCCCGAAGACCAAATGGGGCAAGCCAGCGCTGGGGAAGCGCACACGCCATAATCCACGAACGGATCGGTTTATTGTGCGCCGTCGTAAGAAATAATGTCATCAGGAGTGTGGTATGTCACGTTCTTCTAAAAAGGGGCCGTATGTCGATATCCGCTTACTTGATCGGATTGAAACCATGAATCGGGCCAACGAAAAGCGGGTGTTGCGTACATGGTCACGTGACTCGACCATCTTTCCGCAGATGGTCGGGCATACTATCGCTGTGCACGATGGGCGACGGCACGTGCCGGTGTATGTGACGGAAAATATGGTTGGGCACAAACTGGGCGAATTTGCGCCAACGCGTACGTTTCGCGGTCATGGTGGGAAAAAGGCAGATAAGCGCGGCAAAATGAAATAACCTCCTCCAGTATGCTCCTGGGAAGATGGTTGTCCATTGCTGGCTATGGAAGAGTAAAGAATATGCAAGCGAAAGCAGTGACAAAATACGTGCGCATCTCGCCGCAGAAGGTTCGCCCGGTTATGGATGTTGTACGCGGGTTGCCGGTTAGACGGGCGCTGGCAACCTTGCAGTATATGCCGCACAAGGCCGCACGTGAAGTCGCTCTGACAATTAAATCGGCTGCGGCCAATGCCGAAAATAATTTTGATATGGAGCCTGATAATCTGGTTGTCAAGACTATTTTTGCTGACGAAGGCCCGGCTTTGAAACGATTTATGCCTCGGGCGCGGGGGAGTATGAACCGTATTCGCAAGCGCACAACGCATATTACAGTCATTGTAGATGACGGTGAAGAATATTAGTACAGTCTTACGTTGCAGTCCCTGGTGTGATGCTGACGGCGTGATACTGACGGCTGTTCTTCCCAGATCATAGAGGGGTAGGTATCTATTGGGACGTAAAGTACATCCAATCGGGTTTCGATTAGGCTATATCAAAGATTGGCAGTCGAAGTGGTTTGCCGAACGGGCATATACGCGACAATTGCATGAAGATCTGGCTTTGCGCAAAATGATAGCCAAAGAGCTGCAAAATGCGGGTATTTCGCATGTGGATATTGAACGTTCAGCGAATAAAGTGGAAGTGACGGTCTATACGGCAAAACCGGGTATTGTGATTGGAAAACGTGGCTCGAATGTTGATGATCTCAAAAATAAATTAGAGGCACAGACAGGTAAGAAGATTAAGCTCAATATCCAGGAAATTCACCAGCCTGAGCTTGATGCACAACTGGTAGCCGAGAGTATTGGAGAACAGATCAACAAGCGTGTCTCGTACAAACGAGCCATGAAACAGGCTGTGCAACGTGCTATGCGACTGGGTGCCCAGGGGGTGCGTGTACGTTGTGCCGGTCGTCTCGGTGGAGCCGAAATGGCACGGGTGGTTACCGAAAGTGATGGTCGTGTGCCGCGCCATACCCTGCGCGCCGATATTGATTATGCCCAGGTGCATGCCCACACAACCTATGGGCGCATTGGTGTGAAAGTCTGGATTTATAAAGGTGAAGTGTTTCCCGATCAACTGGGCAAGGCCCAGGTTGAGCAGCAGATCAGCGGCGGCGGGAATAGTGGGAGTGGTGCGAACACGAGTGGTGGTACCACGCGCACTCGCACGTAAGGAGGACGAGCCATGTTAATGCCGAAACGGGTCAAGTATCGAAAGCGGCATAAAGGTCGTATGCGTGGCCTCTCCTATCGCGGGAATTCTGTGGCTTTTGGTGATTATGGCCTGATGGCACTGGAAGCAAGTTGGATCACCAATCGCCAGATCGAAGCTGCTCGCCGTACCATCACTGGCTATGTCAAGCGTGGTGGCAAGGTCTGGATTCGTATTTTTCCCGACAAACCGATCACCAAGAAACCGGCTGAAACGCGTATGGGTGGTGGTAAGGGATCAGTGGATCACTGGGTGGCGGTCGTCAAACCAGGAAGAATCATGTTTGAACTGGGCGGTGTGCGCGAAGAGTTGGCACTTGAGGCTTTGCGTCGTGCGGCGCAGAAGTTGCCGATTCAATGCAAGATTCTCAAGCGTGAAGATATGGAGAGTGGCAGTGAGAGCGAGTGAATTGCGTACCCAGGACGTTGAAGAACTGCTTTCTCAACTGAATGACTGCTATCGAGAACTCTTTAATCTGCGGTTTCAAAAGGTGACTGGTAAGCTGACGAATACCGCACGCCCGCGTCAAGTACGGCGTGATATTGCACGTATTAAGACCATTTTGCGTGAACGTGAGTTAGCGGAAGCAGAGCAGGTTGAAGACATCTAGTCTGGTAGATGATAGCAGGGCAGATATGGGAGTTCATGTATGGTAGGTACCAAAAAAGAGCGACAGATCAAGTTTGGTCGTGTAGTAAGTAATAAGATGGATAAAACTGTTGTGGTTCGTGTTGATTACCTGAAACCACATCCGCTCTATCGTAAAATTATACGCAAGACAAGTAAGTTTCACGCCCACGATGAGGACAATGCCTGCCAGATTGGTGATATGGTGCGCATTGAAGAGACTCGTCCGCTGAGTAAGACAAAACGCTGGCGTGTCATCGAGATTGTCAAGCGCAGCGAGGAGTAACAGCGATGGTTCAGCCACAGACGCGCCTGAAAGTTGCCGATAATACAGGTGCCAAACAGATCATGTGTATTCGCGTCCTGGGTGGTTCGCGGGTCAAGTATGGGCGGGTCGGTGACATTATTGTCGCCTCGGTGAAAGAAGCAACACCTGGTGGTGCGGTCAGAAAAGGCGAGGTTGTACGCGCCGTGATCGTACGCACGACCAAAGAATATGGCCGCTCGGATGGATCGCATATTCGCTTTGATGATAACGCGGCCGTGATTATTGGTAAAGAGAATAATCCGCGTGGTACACGCATCTTTGGGCCAGTTGCGCGCGAGTTGCGAGAAAAACAATTTATGCGGATTGTATCACTCGCACCAGAGGTTCTGTGAGAGGTTAGTATGCACGTCAAGACAGGTGATGAAGTACTGGTTATCTCTGGTAAAAACAAGGGGCAATCGGGCAAGATCAAACGCGCATTTCCACGTGAGGGGCGTGTGATTGTAGAAGGCTTGAATATTATCAAGCGCCATATGAAGCCACGTGGCCCTCGTAAGCCAGGAGGGATTATTGAAATGGAGGCACCCATCGATGCCTCGAATGTGATGCTGATCTGTCCTAGTTGTGGACGTGCATCACGCACTGGGAAGCGATTTCTGGAAGAATTGGATCATAAAAATCGCCCCCGTAAAGTGCGCTATTGTAAAGCATGCGATTCAATTATAGATTAAGGCACAGTCAGGGCCAGGGAAAAAGATAATCCTGTTGCCTGACCACTGAGGAGCAGGGCATGGTTCCACGGCTTAAGGAAAAATATGCGACCGAGATTGTTCCGGCGCTCATGCAGGAATTTGATTTCAAATCGGTGATGCAAGCGCCACGTCTGGTCAAAATTGTGGTGAACTCTGGTGTGGGCGAGGCTATTCAAAATGCAAAAGCATTGGATGCGGTGGTTCATGATATATCGATTATTACTGGTCAGAAACCAGTTGTCACCCGTGCAAAAAAGTCGATAGCTGCATTTAAGTTGCGCCAGGGTATGGCAATTGGTGTGATGGTAACGTTGCGTGGGGCGCGGATGTATGAATTTTTCGATCGGTTGGTGAACCTGGCACTGCCCCGTATTCGTGATTTTCGTGGAGTGAGCCGTCGTGCCTTTGATGGCCGTGGCAATTATAGTCTCGGCATACGGGAACAGATCACCTTTCCTGATATAGATTACGATAAGATAGACAAAATTCGTGGGATGGAAGTGATTATTGTCACCACGGCACCCGATGATGCTCAGGGGTATGCGTTGCTCAAGCGACTAGGCATGCCGTTTCGTGATTAGTATCGCTCAGACCGCCTGGAGCGGGGCATAGAGAAAACCAGACCATCTAAGGAGGATTGCATTGGCTCGTAAAGCATTAATTGTAAAGGCACAACAGCCACAAAAGTTCAAAGTACGTGAGTATAGTCGCTGTAAAGTCTGCGGTCGGGCTCGTGGTTATATTCGTAAGTTTGGGATGTGCCGTATTTGTTTCCGGGAACATGCATTAAAAGGCATGATTCCAGGTGTGGTAAAGTCCAGTTGGTAGAATTTCGGATCATTCAACGATCGTTTCTATACCGAAGTGGCCTATCCGAAGTTCACAAGGAGGAACGCTGTGAGCGTCAATGACCCGATTGCAGATATGCTGACGCGTATTCGCAATGCATGCATGGTACACCATACAACGGTGAACATCCCGGCATCGAAAATGAAATTGGCAATTGCTGGTATTCTCAAGCGCGAAGGGTTTATTAAGGATTACACGCTACAAGAAGGTGATCCTTTTGATACAATATCAATTACACTCAAATATACCGATGATCGACGCCCGGTGATTACCGGCATGAAACGGGTGAGCAAACCAGGGTTACGC
Source organism: uncultured Chloroflexales bacterium (assembly GCA_937925925.1). Taxonomy (GTDB): domain Bacteria; phylum Chloroflexota; class Chloroflexia; order Chloroflexales; family Chloroflexaceae; genus CAKZQX01. The sequence continues at coordinate 7,749 of CALANA010000189.1, forward strand.
ATTTATACGAAACGAGCCGATATTCCGCGCGTACGCGGTGGCCTGGGATTGAGCATCCTCTCCACCCCTAAAGGAGTGCTGGCTGGTCATGAAGCCTGGCAACAACAGGTGGGTGGGGAGGTACTCTGCTACGTGTGGTAGTGGTTGGAGAAATGGTATGTCACGTATTGGCAAAAAACCGATTCCGGTGCCGAAAGGTGTGGAAGTACAGATCGGTGCAGGAAATTTGATAACCGTCAAAGGGCCGAAAGGTCAGTTGCAACAGCAATTGCCAGCAGCAATGGTTATTACCCACGAAAATGGCAACTTGATTGTGCAACGACCATCGGATGCAAAGGATCATCGTTCGTTGCATGGTCTGACCCGCACACTGCTATCCAATATGGTCGTTGGTGTCACCACAGGCTGGGAACGGGCATTGGAGATCAACGGCGTTGGGTATCGTGCTTCGATGGAAGGGAAAACGCTGGTCCTTCAGTTGGGATTTTCGCATCCGGTACGCCTGGAACCGCCACCTGATGTGACCTATGTGGTGGGTGAGCGCCGTAGCGCGAACGAACCACTCCCGCTGTTTATACGTGGGATTAACAAACAGGTTGTCGGTGAACAGGCCTCCAAGATTCGTAGCCTGCGCCCCCCGGAGCCGTATAAGGGGAAAGGCATTAAATACATTGAAGAACGTATTCGGCGCAAAGCTGGCAAGGCCGGTAAAACGAAATAAAGCATAGGCAGGGGATGGAATCTCTGCAACATGTGAAAAAAGGTAGTGGTTTATGAAGCGAACACCGCGTCAATTACGTATTAGAAGGCATAACCGAATACGGAAACGTGTTTTTGGTAGTAAAGAACGACTTCGTTTGTCTGTTTTTCGTAGTAACATGCATATCTATGCCCAGGTTATTGATGATACGATTGGGCATACGCTGGTGGCGGCCTCAACAATGGAAGCCGATCTGCGTAATGGTGCTGACGAAGAGAAGAGCAAAATCCAACAGGCGCAGATAGTGGGGCAGCGTGTCGCCGAACGGGCATTGGCAGCCGGGGTGAAGAAGGTCGTCTTTGACCGGGGTGGCTATAAATACCACGGGCGGGTGAAGGCATTGGCCGAGGCTGCCCGTGAAGGTGGTCTTGATTTTTAAGCAGCATGGGTGATAAGTGACATGGTTGCTGGCTCGTATTCGTTGGACTTGAACGACGACGGGTGACGACTGATCATCGCAGCGAATTCTATGTGGTGGAGGTGTTGTGGCGCGAACACGTATCAATTCAGAGAATCTTGATCTTGAGGAACGCGTTGTTCAGATCAACCGAGTGGCGAAGGTAGTCAAGGGTGGACGACGCTTTAGTTTTAGTACTGTCGTAGTTGTTGGCGATGGCAAAGGCCATGTGGGTATTGGTATGGGCAAAGCCTCCGAGGTGCCCGAAGCGATTCGCAAAGGTGTTGAAGCGGCAAAGAAGAATGTAACCTATGTGCCACTGGTCAATACGACGATACCGCACGAGATTATTACCAAATTTTCCTCGACCAAGGTCATGCTGCGCCCGGCTGCGCCCGGTACCGGCGTTATTGCTGGTCGCGGTGTCCGTCCAGTGATTGAAGCAGCGGGCATTAAGGATTTGCTGACGAAAGTCTATGGCAGCAATAATCCAGTGAATGTGGTCAAAGCGACCTTCCTGGCTCTGACAGAGTTGATTTCGCTGGATGAAATGGCGCGACGTCGGAGTATGACGCCCTATGAACTACATCAGCGGCGTCTACGGCGCGAAGTGGCACCAGCGCCTGCGGAGACAGTGACATGAGTAAACTCCTCATTACATACAAAAAAAGCTCGATTGGGTATAGTCAGGCGCAAAAGCAAACGATTCGCTCATTGGGATTGCGCAAGCTGAACCAGAAGGTTATTCAACCAGATACGCCAACGGTGCGTGGCATGGTGTTTAAGGTGCGGCATCTGGTAGTGGTTGAAGAAATTGACGATGAGGTACAGAATGAAACTTCATGACTTGCGGCCGGCGGCTGGTTCCCATCGACGCTCCAAGCGGATTGGGCGCGGCTATGGTTCCGGCAAAGGCAAAACGGGGGGCAAAGGCATGATGGGCCAGAAGGCCCGTTCTGGTTCAGGGCCGTATCGTACCTTTGAAGGTGGTCAGAATCGATTGGTCAAACGGATGCCTTTCAAGCGCGGCTTTACGAATATCTGGCGTGTTGAATATGAGATTGTGAATGTCGAGCGCTTGAATAGCTGGCCGCAGGATGTAGCCGTTACACCCGCAGCCTTGCTTGAGTCACGGATTGTGCGCCGCAAGCGCCGACCGGTGAAAATTCTGGGCGATGGCGAATTGCATGTGCCGCTGGTTGTGCATGCTCACAAGTTTTCTGCCAGTGCGCGCCAGAAGATCGAAGCTGCCGGTGGCTCAATCGTTGAGGTACCGTGGCTCATTGAGCATCCTAGCCGTAGTCGTGGCCCAAATCCAAGTATGCGTAACCAGAATCGTGCGGAGTAACTCGTTCTATACGGTAAGTAAGATTAAAATCTGGTTCGTTATGGCCTAAAATAGAGAACATACAGTGCTACAATAATGTGGTTATGCTGCCAGGCTCGGGAAGAATGCCTATGAACACAAGGAGATGTGCGGTTGAGTCCTACAACAAGACTTCCCCTGCAAAGAGATTGCGAGGGCGAAGCTTCTCCTGTGGGGGCCTGCGGCCTCCGTACCTCCGCTGAGATGAGGTCTTGTTGTAGTACGAAGGAAGATAGAGAGGAGAGTTTATGCTACAGGCAGTACTCAGAGCGATCCAACTGCCAGATCTGCGGCGGCGTATTCTATTTACGCTCGGAATGCTGTTGATCTTTCGGTTGATTGCGCATATTCCTGTGCCGAACATCGATCCGACATCATTGGATGCCTTGCGCCAGGCGTTGCGCGAGAATCAACTGGCCCAACTGCTCAATATTTTCGCAGGAGGGGCATTACAGAATTTCTCGGTTGCCGCCATGGGCGTGTATCCCTATATTACGGCAACGATCATTATGCAGTTGCTGCAACCGATCATTCCTGCCCTGGAGGAACTATCCAAAGAAGGTGAACAAGGGCGCATACGCCTCAATCGCTACCAGATGTGGATGACTATTCCTCTGGCCTTTCTGCAGGCCTATGGGCAGACTCTGGCGCTAGATCGCAGTCTTGGCCCTGGACAGTCGCTGTTTCGCTCGTCTTTCGATATTATCAATAATTTCTTGCCCACGTTTACCATCTTAATCTCGATGGTAGCCGGTACGATGTTATTGGTATGGTTGGGGGAGCAGATCAACGAGCGTGGTATTGGGCAGGGTATCTCGGTGATCATTTTTGGGGGTATTGTCTCTGGTTTACCTCAACTGGTGGTGCAGGGCTTCCAGATTACCGAGGCTGGTGGCGCAGAAACATTTGTGGGATTGGTGATCTTTCTCATGATCGGTTTGTTGACTATTGTTGGGATCGTCATGATCCAGGAAGGTCAACGACGTATACCGGTGCAATATGCGAAACGAGTACGTGGCAACCGGGTGTATGGTGGGCAGAGTACGCATATACCGATGAAGGTCAACATGGCGGGCATGATTCCACTGATCTTTGCGCAGAGCATTATTATCTTTCCCGGTATTGTTGCTTCCTGGTTTTATAATCCCGATGGTGAAGGTATTGGCAACATGATTGCCGGGTTTTTCTTTAATACCTTTAGTCCAACTGGTCAGGGTGGAGGGATTGTCTATTTAGTTTTATTGTTTTTGTTAGTTGTGGGCTTTACTTACTTTTATACACTGGTGTTATTTGGGCAACAGAATATTCCGGAAAACCTTCAGAAGAATGGCGGCTTCATACCGGGTATTCGTCCTGGTAAACGCACCGAAGAATATTTGAGTCGGGTGTTGAACCGTATTACCCTGGCTGGAGCGCTCTTTTTAGGGGTTATCGCCATTTTACCGTTTCTGACCCAGTCCATCACCAGAATCCAGATAGGTCTGGGGAGTACTGCATTGCTGATTGTAGTTGGTGTGGCGATTGATACCATGCGGCAACTTGAGGCACAGTTAACAATGCGTGATTATGAAGGCTTTCTTAATCGATAAAATGACAAGATTGACGTTGAGATACTGTAGTGTGAACATCAGTGATAGAAGGGGTACCATATGAACATTATTTTGCTGGGGCCACCGGGTGCGGGCAAGGGAACACAGGCGAAAACACTGGTCGAGCAGACAGGGCTAACCCATGTTTCCAGCGGCGATCTCTTTCGTGCCGCTTTACGTGAGGGTACTGAACTGGGCATGTTAGCCAAATCGTACATGGATCGCGGAGCGCTGGTGCCAGATGATGTGGTCATTGGCATGGTTATGGAGCGAGTGGAGCAACCTGACTGCACCAATGGCGTCATTTTTGATGGGTTTCCGCGCACGATTGATCAGGCTATCGCTTTGCAAAATGAGATGGCGAAACATAATAAGCGCATTGATGCCGTCGTATATTTGAATGTTCCCAAAGAAATATTGTTGCGACGTATTGCCGGGCGGCAAACCTGCAGAACATGTGGGGCTATTTTTAATATTTATTATTTTCCTTCGTACAAGCCGGGTATTTGCGATGTGTGTGGCGGAAAACTGTACCAACGTAGCGATGATACGATGGAGACTGCGCATCGACGTCTTGATGTCTATTTTGAACAAACGATGCCGTTGATCGACTATTATCGTAAGCAGGGTAGTTTGCGTGAAATTGATGGCTGTCAGGAAATTAACCAGGTATCTGAATCTATGATGATCGCGCTAGGAGTAAATGTTTAGATATCATGGCTCTGGAAAGGAGTACCATGTCCAAAAAAAAGGATGTGATCGAAATAGAGGGAACCATCACTGAACCATTACCCAATGCTATGTTTCGGGTACAATTGGATAATGGACACGAGGTTCTGGCCCATATTTCGGGTAAGATGCGTATGAATTATATTCGTATTTTGAAAGGTGACCGCGTGCTGGTAGAATTATCACCCTATGATTTAACGCGCGGTCGCATTACCTATCGTTATAAATAGTCAGTACCAGAGAGAGATGGTACGGTCTTAAGAGTACAGATCTGCCTATAGCGTTTTTTACATCAAAACTGGTTGTGTAGCATCATCTGTGACAGCAGGAAGATCGAAGAGCGGAGGTTCAAATGAAAGTTCGTGCGTCGGTGAAGCCACGCTGCGAATACTGTAAGGTTATCAAACGCAAAGGCATTATTCGGGTCATTTGCAGTCGAACACCTAAGCATAAGCAGCGTCAGGGGTAAACAAAATGGTAGCATCCACGCGTAGGATGTGCCAGGAATCTGCCTTGATGATCGGGATTGGGAGGAGTTCATGGCACGTATTGTTGGTGTAGACATCCCACGGAACAAAAAAATACAGATCTCAATCACCTATATCTATGGTATTGGTCGTTCAAATGGGATGGATATTATCAAGAAAGCAAATATTAACCCGGAAACACGCGTCCGCGATTTGACCGAAGAGGAAGTCGGTCGTCTCCGCGAGGTTATTGATCGCGAGTATCGGGTGGAAGGCGATCTGCGCCGTGAGGTGCAGATGAATATTAAGCGCTTGATGGATATTGGATGTTATCGTGGCCTGCGGCATCGGCGCGGTATGCCGCTACGTGGTCAGCGGACGCGCACCAATGCGCGCACGCGTCGCGGCCGTAAAGGGCAGGCAATTGGTATTAAGAAGAAGACGAAGAAATAAATGTGGTACTGTTCGCAGCAAATTGGGAGTGCGCCTACCTGATCAGCCGAACAGTAACGCTTAGTCAAAGGAGCATTTGATGCCCGCAAAACAACAAAAGGGTGGTGCAACCGGAAGGCGACAGCGTGGCAAGCGACGGGAACGTAAGAATGTGCCACGTGGTCAGGCCCATATCTTGAGTACCTTTAATAATACGATTGTGACGATAACGGATCCACAAGGTGCCGTTATTTGCTGGTCGAGCGCCGGGCAAACCGGTTTTAAAGGGTCGCGCAAGAGTACACCCTATGCATCGCAGATTACGGCCGAAAATGCGGCACGGAAGGCGATGGAAAATGGGATGCGTTCAGTTGAGGTCTTTGTAAAAGGGCCAGGATCAGGGCGTGAGGCGGCGATTCGTTCACTCCAGGCAGCCGGGTTAACGGTGATATCGATCACGGATGTGACTCCGATACCGCATAATGGGTGCCGACCACCGAAGCGCCGGCGGGTATAAGAAAAAGTAGTAGCGGTATCAGGAAGCGTAGAAATTTTTCATGTATACGTAGAACACTCAATTACCAGGAGGTTGACCTGTTATATGGCTCGGTATCATGGACCAGTGGGTAAAATTAGCCGACGCCTGGGGATCGGTATTACCGAAAAAGGCCAGCGTATCCTCAGTAAGCGCCCGTTTCCGCCTGGTCAACATGGCCCTGGGGCACGACGGCGCCAGGTGTCTGATTATGGCATCCAATTGATGGAAAAGCAAAAGGCGCGCTACATGTATGGCGTGTTAGAGCGTCAGTTTCGGCGGCTCTTCGAGCAAGCATCACGTCGTAGCGGTATTACCGGGGAGTACCTGCTCAGTTTGCTTGAGCGCCGTCTTGATAATGTGGTGTATCGATTAGGCCTGGCGACGACGCGTGCACAGGCGCGACAACTGGTCAATCACGGCCATATTACGGTGAATGGACGGAAAACCAACATCCCTTCGTTCACAGTGAAAGTGGGGCATGTGGTTGCCATACGCCCGGAGAGTCGCCAGCGAACGTATTTTAAGAATCTCGTAGATAGCGGCGAACTGAAGCGATACCAGACGCCGGACTGGTTGCAATTGAACGCAACCGAGCTTACGGGCCAGGTCGTGGCGCTTCCTCGACGGGAGGATGCGGAACCAGGTATCAATGAGCAGTTAATTGTTGAATTTTATAGCCGCTAGCGAAACATAGATCAGGCCCGAAAGAGCGTGAATAGACGAGCAGGAGATGCCACCAGTGTAGGTCTCTCGTTCGTTTATTTTCCTCTGTACGTGCCTTTTACGAAGGAGGCGATCTGTGCTTGACATCGCCATGCCCAAAATTGATGTCGTGCAAGCGGCAGAAAACTATGGGCGTTTTAAGATTGAGCCGCTAGATCCTGGGTATGGGCATACGCTTGGCAATGCGTTGCGACGCGTATTGCTCTCTTCGATACCAGGTTCGGCAATTACCAAGATTAAGATCGACGGAGTTTTTCACGAGTTTTCGACCATTACCGGGGTAAAAGAGGACGTGACCGAAATTGTTTTAAATATCAAAGGGGTACGTCTGCGTTCCTATGCCGAACGACCCGTCAAGGTGTTGTTATCACGACGGGGAGCTGGTATTGTGCGTGCCGATGATATTGATGCCCCGAGTAATGTTGAACTGGTCAACCCGGAACACTATATCTGTATGATGGACTCGGAAACTGCGACACTTGAAATTGAAATGACGGTTGAGCGTGGTCGCGGCTATGTCGCAGCTGATCAACGTGATGCTTTGCCGATCGGTGAAATTCCGATTGATGCCATTTTTACGCCGGTACCGCGGGTTAATTATATTGTCGAGAATACACGTATTGGTCAGGCAACCGATTATGACCGTCTGCTCCTGGAAATCTGGACGGACGGGACGGTCAAACCGGGTGATGCGTTGAGCCATGCGGCTCAGGTACTGGTGCAATATAGTCAGACGATAGCCGATTTCAACCGTATTGCGCCGATTGAACCAGAACTACCGGTGCAAAGTGGCCTCTCGATCTCGGCTGATGTGTATGATACGCCGATTGAGGATCTCGATCTATCAACACGCACCTATAACTGCCTGAAGCGCGCCGATATTACGAAGGTCGGGCAGGTCTTACAAATGGATGAGAAAGCACTGCTCTCGGTGCGTAATTTAGGGCAGAAGTCGATGGAGGAAATCCGCGATAAACTGGTCGAGCGCGGCTATATTCCTCAGTCTGATGATGGAAGCCTGTCGCCGATTGCGCTGAGTACTGTGGTTGAAGCCGTGAAACACGATATACCTGAATAGGAGTCTCGGAAAAATGGACGAGCGAACAGGGTTGAGGAAGGGTTATGCGTCACCGAAAAGTCGGGTATAAATTAGGGCGTTCGGCAGAACATCGTAAGGCGTTACTGCGGAATTTGATGATATCGTTGATTGAGCATCGGCGCGTAGAGACAACGCGAGCCAAGGCGAAAGCGGTGCAACCAGAGATTGAGCGACTGCTCTCATTGGCACGCGAGGATACGCCGCATACACGTCGCATGGCCTTATCCAAACTTGCCAGCAAGAAGGCGATGCGCCAGTTATTTACTTTTGCGCCGCAGGATTATGCCAATCGGCCTGCTGGTCAAACACGGATTACCAAACTGGGGACACGCCAGGGCGATGGGGCCGAAATGGTCGTGATTGAGTTGTTATAATCTATTCTAGAGCCATGCGTACGATAGCCATGCGCCTTGCCTATGATGGCACGGACTTTGTGGGATCACAGTGGCAGAATACTGGACGTTCGGTGCAGGGTGAACTGGAAGGGGCGTGGTTCCAGTTCACGCAAGAGCAGCGCCGCTTTGTGTTTGCTGGACGTACCGATGCCGGTGTGCATGCCCAGGGGCAAATGGCGCATGTGCAAACGGAGACACACCATGATCTAGCTACCATCCAACGGGGTTGCAATGCATGGCTGCCGGGCGATGTTGCTGTCCGAAATGTATGGGAAGTAGCTCCCAATTTTCATGCGCGGCATAGTGCGATACGACGCGAGTATCGCTACCTTATAGCCGATACGCCAGTATTATTACCGCTCCTCCGTCACTATGTGTTACATGTGGAACAACCGCTTGATGACCGAGCGATACAGACTGCGCTGACGTTTTTGCATGGTCGACATGATTTTGCCGCTTTTACCAGCCAGTCAACATCGCAGGGATCAACTATCCGGCATTGTTACGAAGCGCGTTGCCTGCGGGTTGAAGTACTCGGACAGACGTTGCTGGCGATTGATGTGGCGGCCAATGCCTTTTTGCAACATATGGTACGGACGATTGTCGGTACTGTGGTGCTGGTAGGGCGCGGACGCCTCAAGCCGGAACGAATGGAACGTGTCTTGCAAGAACGTGATCGGCGTCAAGCCGGGCCAACGGCGGCAGCACACGGTTTATCTTTGATGACGGTAGTCTATCCACCGCATGTGCTGCCCCTGGGCGCATCATAGCTGCCATACCAACGGCGTAATGTGTAGGGGTACTCGGCCCGTGAACGGGCGGGCTACGCCGGCGCAAAGCCCGCTTGCGCGGGTTGACGTGGGTGGGCCGGTGGGCCGGTGTTGCCTGTCGTGTCAGCGACCAGATACACGCCACCGCTTCTGCCGGAGGCGAAAATATAGTTGTTAGACAACGTTCGCGCATACTATAGCGTTGAAGAGCATGGGGTAACGACTTTCGTCTTTTCTAAACCCGTAAAACAACTGAAGTCGTTATGACATCTGCTACGTCAAAACCTGACATCTGAAATCTTGTCTTACAGGTACTGGCTGGTGTGACATCAGCCAGTACCTGTCCGTGTAACTGAAGGGTAGAAAATGAAGACCTATTCACAAAAAGCCTCTGAGGTGCAGCGCGACTGGTATGTCATTGATGCCACTGATCATGTGCTGGGCCGCCTGGCAACCCAGATTGCGACGTTGCTGCGGGGCAAACATAAACCAACGTTTACGCCATCCATGGATGGTGGCGACTTTGTGGTCGTCACTAATGTGGAGAAAATTCGGCTAACCGGACGTAAACCGGAGCAGAAGGTGTACTACCGTCATACAGGCTATCCAGGTGGGTTGAAAACTATCCCCTACAAAATGATGCATGCGAAGCATCCTGATCGTGTGTTGCGTCTGGCAGTGAAAGGCATGCTGCCTAAAAACCGGCTTGGCCGTCAATTACTGACCAAACTGCGGATCTATAGCGGGCCACATCATCCACATCTGGCGCAGCAACCCAAACCATATGAGCCGCAGCGACATGTGTCGCGGCGACGAAAATAGGAGAACGGGACGATGACTGAAAAGCGTTACTACCAGGGTACCGGACGCCGCAAAACATCGGTAGCGCGCGTGCGTTTGTACCTGGGCGAAGGCGAATTTATTGTAAATGGCAAATCAACCGAAGATTATTTTGGCCCACGTGAGTTGTTACAACGCGATATTCGTCGACCACTCGAATTGACCGATAATAGCACTCGCTTCAACGTGCTGGTTAAAGTCCGTGGCGGGGGAATCATTGGACAGGCTGGTGCTGTGCGGCATGGAGTGGCGCGGGCTTTGCTTGACTCCGATACAGAATTGCGTCCTATACTCAAAAAAGCGGGACTACTGACCCGTGACGCACGGGCAAAAGAGCGCAAAAAGGCTGGTCTGAAGCGCGCACGCAAGCGACCCCAGTATACCAAACGTTAGGTATGGTCTTGCTCTGACCGTATACGCTGGCTGTGGTATCGAGCGTCGCTGTTGATGATACCAGTGAGGAACAGCTTGAGACGTCCCTGCTGTCCTGGGTTTCTGCCGACTTTTGACGAGAGACACGTTGAAGATTAGTGGTAGCCATGCTACAATAGGCACCACTTTACAGATAGGATCGCAGCCCGGCTGTGATAGCCGGGGTTGCCGGGGTTGTCAGGGTTGATAGATCATGCGCGTGATTACAGGTACGGCGAAAGGACATCGGCTGAAAGCACCACGGGGTCTTACCACACGCCCGATGCTTGATCGTGTCAAGGAGTCACTGTTTTCAACCCTGACAACTCACTATACACTGCATGGTCGTATACTGGATCTCTACGCCGGTACTGGCTCACTCGGCATTGAGTGTCTATCACGAGGAGCAACTGGTGCCGATTTTGTTGAACAGAATACCCATGTATGCCATATCATCCGCGAAAATCTGGTGCATACCGGTTTTCGTGATCAAGGACACGTGTATTGTATGCCGGTAGCACGGTATCTCCAGCGTCGTGCCAGCACCGCTTGCTATGATTTCATTTTTATGGATCCACCGTATGCTGACCCGGCGATTGAGCCAACAATCCGCACGATTACGACCATAGGCATAAGTACAGACCACGGTGTATTGATTGTTGGGCATTCCCCACGTGTTGTACTGGCTGATGCCTATGGCGAATGGCAGCGTAGTAAGGCTCGTCGTGTTGGCGACTCGTGTTTCTCAATCTATGAGCATACGGACGGTATAAGGAGTACCGTGTGACAATTGCGCTCTATCCAGGTAGTTTTGATCCAGTGACGAATGGTCATCTTGATACCGCCATTCGTGCTGCACGTCTCTTTGATACGGTCGTAATGGCTGTGTTTGATCGACCGAATAAAAACTTGCTTTTTTCCACCGCTGAGCGCGTTGAGTTGCTCCAGGAGGCGACACGCGAATTGCCACGCATTCGAGTGACCACCTATAATGCATTGACGGTTCACTATGCGCGGCAAATAGGGGCTGGAGTGATAGTACGTGGGTTACGGGTGGCCAGTGATTTTGAACACGAGTTTCAGATGGCACAGGTCAATCAGACTATAGATGCTGATATTGATGTGGTGGTCTTCATGGCGAGTCGTAAGTATACGTTCCTCAGTTCCACAACCGTGCGCGAGGTTGCAAGCCTGGGTGGCGATGTGAGTGGGTTTGTTCCTCCTCATATTGTGCAGGCGCTGAAGCGTAAATTTGCCCACAAGGAATGAGTAAGCTATACCTGACGATAGGTGCGCAAGCGACGGGGAGTTGGCACTGGAAACATGCCGGGCGTCAGTGGACGAAGGAGGTGATCAATCATCGAAGAGCTAGATGACTTGATCGACGAACTGGAGGAGCGACTGGCTGAAGGGCGCCGTGTACCATTTAGTGGTCGTTTAATGATCGATGAAGAGCGCATGCTCGATATTATTGATCGTATGCGTGTTGCGTTTCCGGAGGAACTGAAACACGCACGGCGCATTATTCAGGAGCGTGATCGTCTGCTGGCAGAGGCTCAGGCGCGGGTGCAACAGGTGTTGGAAGAGCAAGGGTTGCTGGCGGCAGTCGAGCAGGAGCGGCAACACCTGTTACAACAGGTTGAACAGGAGGCCAGTCTGGTACGCTCGGGAGCCGATGAATATGCCCGTCAGGTTCTTCAGGATCTCCATGAACGGCTGGAGCAAGCGCTGACGCATGTACGGAATGGCCTGTCTGCATTGTCGTAACTGGCGCAGGTGTGCAACGACGGTTCAACCCTGCCCAGGCTGTTCTCGCTCACGCCGAATGCCCGTTCCTGGTCTACCCAGTCAACTATGACAATTGCTTGTAGGAATTGCAAGCTTGACAGGGTATTCAGCCTGGACTTATAATGCTAAACCTGTAACCAGGCAACCCTGTGCTGCCTGGTACAGTATGTACATATAAAAAGCATATGACAAACTTTAAGTTCAATGTTGCGCAGTTGTTGCGGGAAGCCGTGGGAGGGCGCCGCGATTATACGTTTAGCGCCGAACAGGTTACATTGGACGAGACGCTCGTCCTCCGTGATATTGCGGGAGATGTACGGTTTACGCGCACAACAACAGGGGTATTTGCCCAGATACGTGCCCAGGGTCTGGTACGGATGATCTGTGTGCGTTCACTCGAAGAGTTTGATCAGCACATTGAACTCGATATTGGTGAAGAAATCCATTCGGTGATTGATGTAATCACTGGCGCACCTGTATCAAAACCCGCTGAAGATGATTGCTTCTTCCTGAACGAGCTTCATCTTGCTGATATTGGCGAAATTATACGTGAATATACATTGCTACAATTGCCGCTCAATCCGGTGTCTGAGGCATACCGTGATATGCCAGTCCGCTATACCGTCCAATCGGAGGGCATACAAGAACCAACGGAAGCCGAAGAGTCGGTTGATGAACGGCTAGAAGTTCTCAAAGTCTGGTTAGAACGTCAAAATGCGCAACCGGAAATTGCAGATACAGACACTGAGCTATAGGATAGAATAGAAATAGAGGAGTTCTCGTCTATTATGGGTGCAGTACCAAAACATAAAGTTTCGCGCCATCAACGCGGTAATCGTCGGCGTCATCAACGATTGCAAGCACCAACATTAGTTATATGCCCAGCATGTGGAGCCTGGATGCAGGCACATCGTGTTTGTAAGGCCTGTGGTTCATACAAAGGGCGGCAGGTCATGCGGTTAAAGGCAGAATGATCGGCGGTAATTGTCATCCAGGTGATCGACGAGAGAAGGGTTATGGGCAGACACCGGGGTCTTGCTTTTAACCCTTCTATTATGCAAGGCATGATCAGGAGAGAGTATGGGGCACTATGCGGCAATTACCGGTTGGGGAATGGCGGTTCCTCAGCGTGTTGTTACCAACAATGATCTGGCGGCGATCATGGATACGTCGGATGAGTGGATTCGTACTCGGACAGGTATTGTTGAGCGGCGCGTCGTGAGTGATGGGGAATGTACCTCAACGCTGGCAGTACAGGCGGGTCATCGGGCGCTTGCGTGTGCGCGTATTGCTCCTGAACAGATTGATCTGGTAATTCTGGCAACCTGTACGCCCGATCGCATCTTCCCGGCCACCGCATCGCGGGTACAGGCAGACCTGAACATTCCCAATGCCGGTGCGTTCGACTTGAATGCTGCCTGTAGTGGCTTTGTCTATGGCCTGAATGTGGCCACAAGTATGATCCGTAGTGGTGCCAGCCAGTCAGTGCTGCTTATCGGGGTTGACATTTTTACCCATCTGCTGAACTGGAATGATCGTAACACCAGTGTCCTCTTTGGTGATGGAGCCGGGGCAGTGGTGCTGCAGCAGTGCGAGCAACCACGCGGATTGTTGGCATGCAAGCTTGGTTCATGGGGCCAGGGTGAGCAACTGATGGTGGCGAAAGCTGGTGGTACGTGCCAGCCTTTAACCGCAGAATTGATCGAGCAGGGGCAACATTTTGTCGCCATGAATGGTCGTGAAATCTACAAGCATGCAGTACGTGAGATGAGTGACTCGGCATTGTATGTGATTGACGCATCTGGTCTAACTATTGCCGATATTAATCTCGTTGTTCCCCACCAGGCCAACCTGCGTATTATTGAGGGCACGGCCAGACGATTGGGGATTCCGCTGGAGCGTGTGTTTGTGAATCTGGATCGCTATGGCAATACCTCTGCCGCATCGGTACCGATTGCCATCTGTGAAGCCGCTGAACAGGGCCGGTTACACACCAATGACCATGTTTTGTTAACGGCCTTTGGTGGTGGATTAACCTGGGCCTCGGCGGTGATCCGTTGGGGACAGTTGCCTGAGACAGAGCCATATGCCTACAAGTGAGTCGCACAGGTATGCTGGCTATATTAAGAGGTATGGAGTCATTTAAAGCCTGTGCCCTTTTTGGTTTCGATAGAGCGGCACTTTCGCTCTGTCGCAAGCGAAAAAGACGTGTTGTTCGAGTGACTGTGTAAGTCCTGATTATGGTAGCGCTCGATCTGGTCTAGTGGTTGACCACCGTGATGTTGAGGTATACGGAGGAACGACGAACGTCGTTGCTTCATGCTCCGCATATTCAGTGTGGCTGACCACTAGAAATACTCCTTGCTTGTCACCAATGAAAAGTATTCGAGCTAGAAAGTGCCAGGTGTGAAGAGTTCCACCATTGCATGGGTTTTTCCTGGGCAGGGATCGCAGTTTGTGGGTATGGGCCGCGATCTGTATCATCAGGATGCTTCTGTGCGTGAAATCTTTGAACAAGCGAGTGATGTGCTTGAACTGAACCTTGCGCAACTGTGTTTTGATGGCCCGGAAGATCGACTAACGGCTACCGAAAATGCACAACCAGCGCTGTTGACGCTAAGTGTGGCCTTGTTGCGTATGCTGGACGCGCCGCGTGCCGAGGGATACGATGGGTTTCAGCCCGATGTGCTGGCCGGGCATAGTCTGGGCGAATATACGGCGCTGGTTGCAGGAGGGGC
>CALANA010000190.1 GCA_937925925.1 uncultured Chloroflexales bacterium
TGTAACCGTTCAGGGGGGGCTTTCGCCAGCGAGGGTTGCGGGGCCGCAGGCCCCCGCAACCCCCGGGAACCTCCGGGCGCAGTCGGGCCCCGCCCAACCACCCCACCTGAACGGTTACCTGGAAAAAGCGTGTGGTGTGTCTATGAACGTGACAGATCCAGCCGCAGTACCAGGTGCGCCGGTCGCCGAATTTACGCTTAACAGCCAGTTTGTCACCACGCTGTTACAAGATCAACATCCTGATCTGGCGCATCTGCCACTACGTGGTGTAGAAGCTGGTTGGGACAATGCCCTCTTTCGGCTGGGCGATCACCTGGCAATTCGCCTCCCGCGTCGGGCTATCACTGCGCCCTTGATCATCCACGAACAAACCTGGCTGCCGCATCTTGCGGATTATCTTACATTACCTGTGCCTATGCCCTATCGCCTGGGCACACCAGCACGAGGGTACCCATGGCACTGGGGTATCGTGCCCTGGCTACCAGGGATGGCAGCCGACCAGCACGCACCTGACCCGGCACAGGCTGAACCTTTCGCCGCCTTTCTACGCTCGCTCCATCGGCCAGCGCCGGCCAATGCACCCACCAATCCACTACGCGGTGTGCCGCTCCGCAAGCGTGCTGCCGCCGTTGGGGCACGCCTGCACCGACTTGCCCGTAAAACCAACCTGATTACACCGCGAATCAGGCAGATCTGGAATGAGGCGTTGATTGCCCCCATCGATATACCACCGACCTGGCTGCATGGCGATCTGCACCCGCGCAACGTGCTGGTTGAGGATGGTGTCATCACGGGGATTATCGACTGGGGCGACATGAGCGTCGGTGATTGTGCCACTGATCTTGCCGCGATCTGGATGCTTTTTACCACGCCGCAGGCACGTCAGGCAGTGGTGGCAGCATACGCCGATCTTTCTGAAGCTACGCTGCAACGTGCCCGGGGATGGGCAATACTATTTGGCGTCATACTGCTCGATACCGGGCTGACCGATAATCCACGCAATGCGGTTCTCGGTGAACGAATCTTATGTCATGTAGCTGAACCGATGTAGTGCTGTCCACAATGTTGATGCTATTCCTACATTCTACAATCAGATTTTTTACCGCAGAGCGACGCAGAGGATATTGAGTAGCTCGCATGCGGCGGCATTCTATGCGTTCGCTGCGGTACAATTCGTTCATAATGCTCGTCGTAGGACTATCGTGGATTTCAGGTACCGCTATACCTCCTGCGTCATAGCAGTATCGTCTTGATCATGCTCAGAAACAGCGATCTGGTTGCGCATATGATCGAGATAGTCCTGAAGGATGATTGCGGCCGCAACCTCATCAATGCGGGCCTTGCGTTTCTCTGGTTTGACCCCCAGGTCACGCAACATTTGCTCGGCAACGACGGTGGTCAGGCGTTCATCGAAGAACTGGATGGACTGGTGTACAACCGCCTCGAGTTCGGTGACAAAGGATTGCACGAGTTGTGCCTGTGGCCCAATCTCGCCACTCAGTGTCAACGGTAGACCAACGACTATTTCGTTGACCTCATATTCTCGGACGAGGGCCTCAATCTGTTCCAGCGTGCGGGGGCGAGGAGTGGCCTGGAGCGTTGTCAAAGGGGTAGCGATCATCCCGCCGTAGTCGCTGATGGCAACCCCAATACGTCGCCCACCGACATCCAG
The DNA here is from genome assembly GCA_937925925.1 of uncultured Chloroflexales bacterium. Lineage (GTDB taxonomy): Bacteria > Chloroflexota > Chloroflexia > Chloroflexales > Chloroflexaceae > CAKZQX01. Next base: position 1,673 of record CALANA010000190.1, read on the forward strand.
GCCTAACACCCGGCGAATGAGAGCCGGAGGAGTGGCAGAAGACGGGAGACTGGTCGTACTCCCTTGCACCTGCGACTGTTCCGCCTGATTATCGTCGATCATATGCTCTGGATAGGGCTGGTGCAACCAGGGGTAGACACTATGGCCCGGCAATTGCGGATTGCACTTCAAGGGTTAGCTGGAAACTGCGCCGAGGTAAGGTATCGCCATCAAACTCGATCATATAGCCGCTGATGACACCTTGCTGCATAAAATATTCCAGTGCTGCCTCGGCTTCAGGCCGAGATTTGCCCCTAACCGAGGCCAGGATGGCGGCCCTCGTTCTGGCATCCAGGCTCTCACCGGTCGGTCGCAAAACACCTTCGACCGTCAGACTGGGGTTCACTCCATCCCAACGCCAGTTGGTAATCGCTGGTGCCTGACCGGGTGGAATACCACCGATGCTGACCAGTTGATTGGGGACAACTAACTGCAACTGACTTTCCAGTGGTCGACCGGTCGGCGTCGCCAGTGCCCTGAATGTCACGCGAGTGGTCACATTAAAATTCGGATTATCCAGCGGCAACTCCGTTCCGGGCGGCGGATTAACGATCATCTCATACGTCTCGTCATTGACCAGATCATTACCACGCGGAACAATAGTTCTATTTTCTAACTCAAGATTGGGATAGCGTGCCACTTCAACTTCCAGTGCCTCGCGGGCCTGATTATCCAGACCTACCAGTGCCTGCCCTAGCACTTGTTGCACATCTTCGTCGCGAATAATGCGCATCATGCGTTCACTACCACCAGTGATCTCGCCGTGCTGAAGCAAAATAGCTCCCGTATTGACGATGATCGGTGACTCGCCAGGCAGGAGAATTTGCTGAATGCTGTTCGCCGGAATATTCGAGGCGCTACCAGGAGCTACAGCGGTGATACTGGCCTGGGCCTGACCACGGTTGATAATCAATTGCGCACCCTGATCCGAGATGCTCGCGGGGGGAATGGTGATCGGCACGTCGATCACAAACCGCACCTCCTGCCCATCGACATTGGTACCAATGAATTGTGTGCCTTCGGGTAAGCCGAGCGGTTGCGTATTCTGGCTAAAAAGAGTAACAATACCGCTAGCCGTACCATCAGGAGTTGCAATCTCACTCATTGCGGGCAATGTAACGGTATATTCTGCATTGGCATTCACTTGCTGCGCCTGTACCGCCGTTTCGCTCATGGTTGTACCCGGATCGACAATCGGAACAGGTTGGGTAAATGGCTGCTCCTGTGTATCTGGATCAGGCAGTGTCACCACAATCGTTGCCCGTTGTCCAATGGCTGCCAACCCGCCCAGAAAACCAGGGCCAGCGCCACTGTCACCCGCTAGCGGATTGCCAAACCAGACAAACAGCAAAATAATAAGCAGGAGGACAATCAACACAAGGGGCAAGATACGTACAAACCCGGGACGCTGGCGACGTTGCGCATGCTGCCGACCGCTATCGTCATCGTCTCGGTCACGCTGATGGGCGGGACGTGTATATGATTTATAGGCCCGTACATTGCTAGCACGACGCTTCTCATCGACCGTCAGTTCGATATCTTCCGGGCGAATACGCGGGCGAGATGTTGGCGGTGGTGTGCGGCTGGCTGAAAAAGCCTCACGGTTGGCAGGTGTAGCCCCCAATCGTGCCGGTTCGTTGCGCGCGGGCTGATCGCTCCAGGCATCAAGTTCAGCCGCAAACGCATCATAGTCTTCAACAGAACTGGTCTGACTATCTGTGCGGTTGAATGTATCAGACAGATCATCAAGGGCGGCAAAGATTTCATCATCATCGGGCGCTGTTGGCATTGATTCAGGCCGAGTTGTAGGAAGGGGCATAGCGTTGAGGGCATGCAGAAACTGATTGTCATCAATGCTACCGGATTCACCATTATCACCGGATAGATTATCAGGAAAAGCTACACGTGTATCGTAGACACCTAACGTTTCAATCTGACCGCTGCGGGCTGCGGCCAGTGTTTGCTCATCCGAGGTAATCAGCACAAGCTCAATGTGTGCTCTTTCCATTGCCCCCCGTAACTGCTTGATGCTCGCTGGTTTTTGTAACGTGGTTGCACCATCCGGTACCAGCAACTGAACGTTCGCAGCCTCGGTTTTCCGAATTTTAGCAATGAGACTATCAACATTGTCGCTGGGAAGAACTAAAACCAGAGCTGAGTCATCGGCTACCATTGCCGTACCTCCATACATTGCCGTATCACATTTCAGAAATCCGCTGTGAGGCATGTGTCTATAACAGCAGACAGGCAAATCTGCTCTATTTTAACATATTCTATGATCAATTGTGGTTCACAGCTTCAAAATCAGGGCATACCAATGTGAAACACTCTGGACAACAACGTGATACTAAACATACAATAGAACAACCCTCATACAATCTGTGAAACAATCGAGTTCAGGCTTTTGTACAACAACCAGACTTCGCCTGGAACGTAAAGGCGTTGCATGCAATGCCCCTACGCTGACATCTCCTTATCTGGTGCGGCATGGTTTCGCCGCACTGCACCAGAAAGGAAACATGGGCGGTAGCCTGCGGCCCCCACACCCCCGCCAAGACTCAGGCGCGTGGGAGGATTAGGCCGGGTCTCACTCCACCAGGCTCAAGCCTGAATTCCGGTTTACGATTGTATACGAGGGTTGCTGTGCTTGATCGTGTCACCACAGGACACGAAGCCTACTACCGCGCTTGCTGCCGTACCAGTGGACGCACCTGGGCCAGCGCAGTGTCCAGCTTGTTGACATCACGACCACCCGCCTGAGCCATATCCGGGCGTCCACCACCGCCACCACCCACAATCTGCGCCAGTGCCTTGACCAGATTGCCCGCATGATAGCCCTGCTGCACCAGGTCAGGTGTCACCATCGTCAGCAGTTGCGGTTTCTCATTAACCACAGTGCCGAGGACAACAATGCCACTGCCCAGTTTATCGCGCAGCCAGTCCCCCATCTCGCGCAAGTGGGTCATATCAGGAGCATCGACACGAGCGGCCAACAACGCAACCCCGTTTTCGCGCTGTATCTGATCGAGGAGTCCCGTCAATGCACCCCGCGTCATCTGTCCCCGTAGCGTCTCCAGTTCACTCTGGCGCTGCCGTACCTCTGCCAGCAGGGCCTCTACACGTTCCGCAAGTTGTATCGGTGGTACACTGAGGCGTGCTGCCAGGTCGTTCAGGAGCGTCAACTGGGCATTCACCCAGGTTTCGGCACCATGGCCAGTCACCATCTCAATGCGCCGGATGCCACTGCCTACACTGCCTTCACTGACGATATGGGCAAAGCCGATTTCACCAGTGCGCCTGACGTGTGTGCCGCCGCATAACTCGCGTGAGTCGCGGCTGGCAAAATCTGGTACGGGTACGCCATTGCTATCGGTCGATAGTGCCGGAACCTCGCCGCGACTGATGTGAACAACGCGCACCTGGTCGCCATATTTTTCACCAAAGAGCGCGATAGCTCCCGTGTCGATCGCCTGCTGATAATCGGTGATGTTCCAGGAAACGGAACCATCGGCACGTACCCAGGCATTGATGCGCCGCGAAATGTCCTCCAGTTGTGCCGATGTGAGCGCTCGTGTGTGGGTAAAATCAAAGCGCAATCGGTCGGGGGCCACCAGTGACCCTGCCTGCGCTGCATGTTCGCCCAGAACATCACGCAGGGCACGATGCAGCAGATGCGTGGCAGTATGATTGCGCTGGATGGCTGCACGCCGTTCCTGATCAACCTGGGCCGTCACGGTTTGACCAAGGGCAATCTGCCCCTGTTCGACCACAGCATAGTGAACAATCAGGCCTGGTAGTGGACGCTGAGTATCCTCTACACGCACCGTGCCAGTGGGTGCCAGCAATACGCCGGTATCACCTATCTGTCCACCGCTCTCTGCATAAAAGGGCGTGCGATCCAGGACAATCTGTACCGACTGCCCACGCTGAGCGGTGCTGACATCATCGTCGTTGGCCACCAGCGCCAGCACCTGACTGGTGCTGGTTAGCTCCGTATAGCCGGTAAATGTCGTTGGCGGCAGGGTACGCTCGGCCCAGAGATCGGCATCAGTACCACGCTTGAACTGGGCGGCAGCCCGTGAACGTGCCCGTTGTGCGTCTAATGCGGCTTCAAATCCAGCTACATCAACGGTCATACCCTGATCGGCGGCGATCTTCTGGGTCAGATCCAGGGGGAAGCCATCCGTGTCTTTCAGCCGAAAGGCTTCTTCACCTGGAATAGTGGTGATACCACTGGCTTGCAGTTGCTGAATAATACCGCCCAGCTTGACCAGACCACCCGATAGGGTACGCAGGAACTGTTGTTCCTCGTTATCTACTGTTTCGAGGATAAAATCACGGCGCTGGTGCAATTCAGGATAGGCGTTCCCCATCTCGTTGATCACGGTCGCCACTACCTCGGCCAGAAACGGGCGTTCAAACCCGATGCTGCGCCCCTGATAGACCGCACGGCGCAGAATGCGTCGCAACACATAGGAGCGGCTGTTGTTGCCCGGCAACACACCATCGGCTATGAGAAACGCCACTGCCCGCGCATGATCGGCAATGGCGCGATATGGGGCAAAATGCGACCGATAATGCTGCTCGTCACTGCCCAGTAACGTGATGGTACGTTCGATCAAGGGGAGAAACAGATCGGTTTCATAGGTAGATTGAACGCCCTGCATCACCATGGCCATCCGCTCCAGGCCCATGCCTGTATCGACCGAGGGTCGGGGTAAGGGCTGCATGGTGCTACGCTCAAACTGCATAAAGACCAGGTTCCAGATCTCCACGTAGTCCGGGTCATCGCTATTGACACCACCTGGATGCATTCTATCCAGATCATCACCAATGTACACCGTAATTTCAGAGCAAGGCCCGCAGGGGCCAGTATCGGCCATCACCCAGAAGTTATCTTTCTCGCCAAAGCGCAAGACACGCTCCGGGGCTGCACCAGCCTTGACCCATAGCTGCGCAGCCTCTTCATCAGCGGGCACACGCTCGTTGCCCTGAAATACCGTAAACCACAGTCGCTCAACGGGCAGTTTGAACTCCTGCGTCAGCAGTTCCCAGGCAAAGGGGATCGCATCGGCCTTAAAATAATCGCCAAATGAAAAATTGCCCATCATTTCAAAGAAGGTGTGGTGACGGGGTGAAGGGCCAACTTCTTCCAGGTCATTATGCTTGCCAGAGACACGCAGGCTCTTCTGGGCCGTCGTTGCACGCTGATAGGGGCGCTGTTCCAGACCGAGAAACAGGTTCTTGAACTGTACCATCCCGGAGTTGGTAAACAGAAGCGTCGGATCGTCCGCAACAACGAGCGAGGAACTGGGAACAATCGTATGTCCATGACGCTGAAAGAAATCAAGATAAATCTGGCGAATCTGAGCGGCGGTAAACTTTTCCATACATGCTATCTAAACCGGATCCAGTGAATGATCTTCTGTATCACAAACCAATCAGGCGCACATTTGCTGCTAAACTGACTACAGACAGGCGACATGGGCATCATTGTACGCGATTACGGTGTAGACTGTCAACTCTTTTGCGCCAGGTCATACGGTTTCAACGTGACCCTTCCACATGTGCGGGTCATGCACAGGCGATCCGCGGTCGTTCAGCCTTCCCGCAAAGGCTCACAAGTGCAGGTTTTTTCATTCTATCGTGTTGCAATGAGGCAAAACGTCCCTGCCATCCCCCCTGCTGGAGGGGGTGTCCTGATGCTGCACAACCGAACGTTGCGCAAAAAAACCTGCACTTGTGATGGAATGCCCCCCCATACACATCAACGTAAGCCTCTGGCTGGGGGTTTGGGGGCCGTAGGCCCCCAAGAATCTCGCAACGGGTTTTAAGGGCGGCAGCCCTTACATTGATGCGTATGGGGGTTCGCCCTTTGCCCCCGCCGAGCGGGGGGAGGGGCACGAAAAGAGGCGGAAGGGTGAAGTCACATTGGTAGCACTCGATCAACCATTGCCAGGCACGTGGCTTTCCAGTATAATCTGCCCATACCTACAAATCCAATTATATTCAGGAGCAACAGAATGAAACGACGAGAGTTTCTGCGCGGCACGGCAGCCGGAGTGCTTGGTGGAGCGGCATTATCGTTGAACGCCTGTGGAATCCAGTCACCCGCCCAGGCTCCCGCACAAGGGTCGGATCTCCCGCAGATCCAGTGGCGTATGGTTACGAGCTGGCCTTTATCATTGGATACGATTTATGGTGGAGCGGAGACGGTAGCCACACGGGTTGCTGCTATGACTAACAATCGCTTTCGTATTCAAACCTTTCCGGCGGGTGAACTGGTACCGGCCTTTGAGGTATTGGATGCTGTCCAGCAGGGAACCGTGGAGTCCGGGCATACTGCATCGTATTATTTTACAGGCAAGAATGATATTTTTCAGATAGCAACCACTATGCCTTTTGGCTTGAATGCTCAGCAGCAAAATGCATGGTTGTATCATGGTGGCGGCCTTACCGCCCTACACAAGACATTTGCTGATTTTAACATTATCAGCTTCCCGGCAGGTAATACCGGTGCCCAGATGGGCGGCTGGCTCAAGCGTGAAATCAATTCCCTCGCGGATATGCGTGGCCTGAAGTTCCGTATTCCTGGTTTCGGCGGTAAGGTGATGGAACGCCTCGGCGCATTGCCACAGGCAATTCCTGGCGGTGAGATCTATCTGGCACTTGAGCGCGGGGCGATTGATGCTGCCGAGTGGGTTGGCCCCTATGACGACGAGAAGCTAGGTTTGCATAATGCCGCAAAGTTTTACTACTTTCCTGGATGGTGGGAGCCAGGGCCAACCCTCGATGTCTACGTCAATCTCGACCAGTGGAATGCTTTACCCACCGAGTATCAGGAGATCCTGACCACCGCCTGCTATGAAGCTAATATGAACATGCTGTCGAAGTACGATGCATTGAATGGTCAGACGTTGCAACAACTGGTCGCCGGGGGCACGGAACTGAAAGTTTATAGCGATGATATCATGGCGGCAGCACAGACAGCAGCGTTTGAACTGTATGAGGAGATCGCCAGCGCTCAACCAGATTTCCGTGCGATCTTTGAAGAATGGAAGGCCTTCCGCTCCAAGATCGTCAAGTGGAATCAGACCAACGAGTTTAGTATTGCCAATTTTATTGCCAGTAATCCGATCTGATTGTTTCAGAACTTTCGTTAACTGCTGGTCGTGGTATGCGTGATAAGGAGATTCCCCAGGATGTCGGAGTTGCTCTCGATCTTTGGCAATGTGCTGGCTCCGGTCTTCACGCTGGTGCTGCTGGGCTACCTAACCGGGCCACGCTTGCACCTGGAGGCACGCACCCTCTCGCGACTGGCCTATTTTATTTTGACCCCGGCGTTTATCTTTCATATTCTCAGCGGTGCCCAGATTGAGGCGCAACTTGCTACGCGCATGACGATCTATATCACTCTGGTCTATGCGGGTTCCGCCGTGACCGCCTTCGTGCTGGCACGTCTGCTCCAGCGTTCGCGCCAGATGACGGCGGCCTATGTGATGATCGCCGTTTTTGGTAATGTTGGGAACTTCGGCCTGCCGATTGCCCAATTTGCGCAAGGCGCGGAGGCATTGCTGGCGGCAACAGTCTATTTTCTGGCGAACCTGGTATTTGCGTTTGTGGTCTGCGTGGCAGCAGCCAGCACAGGTCGTGGCGGAACGTTGCGGACGGCGGGGCGGGTGTTCAGCACACCGGCATTGTGGGCACTCCCGCCAGCGCTGGTGTTGAATTGGATGCAGATCCAGTTGCCACCTTTTGTTATACGTCCAATGGAGTTGCTGGCCGGCGCGTTAATTCCAACGATGCTGGTGGTGCTGGGGGTGCAACTGGCCGATGCTGGTATTCCGCGCCTTAACTTCGACATGGTGCTGTCAAGTGCAGTGCGGCTCATTACCGGGCCACTGCTGGCGTTTGCACTGGCGGCACCCTTCGCGCTGGTTGGCCTGGAGCGCAATGTGGGCATTCTCCAGGCCAGTATGCCTACGGCCGTACTCGTGTCGATTATTGCCCTCGAAAACGATATCCTCCCCAGCTTTGTTACAGCCACGGTTCTGTTTTCGACTCTGGTCAGCATTGTTTCGCTCACTATTGTGATTGCCCTGCTCTAATAAACAGAACGGACACGATGTGATCGCCCGACTGGTGAACGGGCAAGCTATGCCGGAACAAAGCCCGCCTACGCGGGTGAAGCGCAGGCCGCACCGGCAGCTTTTGCACCGCCGTCGCCCGACGCTTCAGGATCCGAACACACGCGACTGCGTACGTCCTGTTCTGTGAGTGATATACACTTTCGGCCCCCCCGCCTACTGCCTCTCACGTGTCAGTTTTTTGTTCTGTCCTCGTTGTGATGAGGAATGGGCACCCCCATGGTTACCCGCCTGGTAGAGTGGTACAAATGTGCGTACCTACCAGACCGCATCAGGACGTTGTAGGGCAGGCACGGGGGCTTGCCCCTACCACAAAAAACCGACACGTGAAAGCCGCCTATTGCCCGCTGAACCGCAGCAAGATATTGACTAGATCGGGAAAGAGGATAATCAGAAATAAAACAGCGATCTGGATCAATACAAAAGGAACCGCCCCACGATAAATATGACCAGTCGTCACATCAGGCGGCGCAACACCACGGAGATAGAACAGCGAGAAGCCAAAGGGGGGCGTGAGGAACGATGTTTGCAAATTTGCACCCAGTACGACGCCAAACCAGACCAGATCGACACCAAGGATCTGCGCGGGCGGTACAAACAGTGGCACCACAATAAAAGCTATCTCAAAAAAATCAATAAAAAATCCCAGAATAAACACTACCAGCATACAGATCAAAATAAAACCGGTCGTTCCACCTGGTAAATTCGTTAGCAGATCGCGCATAAACGCATCACCATGCACAGCTCGGAAGATCAGGCTGAAGGCGGTAGAGCCAAAGAGAATAAAAATCACCATGGTCGTCACCCGCATGGTTGCGTCAACCACCTCGCGTAGCGCCTGCCAACTCAGCTTGCGATTGAGCCAGGCAAGCACCGTCGCTCCCAACGCTCCGACTGCTCCGGCCTCGGTGGGCGTGGCGATACCCTGAAAGATGCTGCCCAGCACCAGCATGATCAGCACCAGCGGTGGCAGCATAACTTTCAGCACACGCACCATCAATGCCCGACCAGAAATGGTACGCATCGTCAACGGCAGGGCCGGAGCCAGCGTGGGTTTGAAATAGGCCAGTACCACGCAATAGAGGGCAAAAGCGCCAGTCATAATGATACCTGGCAGCAGCGAGCCAATAAACAGCTTGCCCACCGAGACGCCCAGTTGATCGCCCAGCACCACCAGTACGACACTGGGAGGGATGATCTGGCCCAGAGTACCCGAAGCACAAATAACCCCACACGCCAACTCTTTGTTGTAGTTATAGCGCAACATAATTGGCATGGAAATCAGGCCCATCGCCACAACCGTTGCCGCCACCACCCCGGTCGTCGCCGCCAGCAAAGCCCCCACCAGCACCACTGCCAGCGCCAGGCCGCCGCGCAATGGCCCCAGCAAAATCCCGGCGGTTTCCAGCAGATCTTCAGCCAGACCGGATTTCTCGAGCATTGATCCCAGAAAGATAAAATAGGGAATAGCCAGCAGGGTATAGTTGGACATCGTGCCAAAAATACGGCTGGGCAACGCCACCAGCAAGATCGGATCAAATAGCCCTAACCCGACCCCGATCACCCCAAAAACAATCGCAACCCCTGCCAGTGAGAAAGCGACTGGATAGCCCCAGGCCAGCAAGAACAGCGCCGCCAGAAACATAACCGGGCCGAGCCACTCATACGCATGCGTGAAACTCATGAATTATTCCCCTTGTGACGGTATATGACCGGTCAGGAACGCCAGGTTCTTGATCAATTCCGAGAAACCCTGAAGCAGCAGCAAGCCAAAGCCCACGATAATCATGGATTTGATCGGATAGCGGGGCAGCCCTCCCGGATCGTTTGAAACTTCGAGGATACGCCACGAATTGACGATCCACGGCCAGGAGGCCAGAATGATAATCACGCAGAAGGGTATTAAGAACAGCGCCGTACCTACTAGATTCACCTGTGTTTTGCGTCGTGCAAAAAAGTTACTATAGAAAACATCGACGCGCACATGCCCGTTGTGCTTCAGGGTATAGGCTGCGCCGAGCAGAAAAATAATCGAGAACAGATACCACTGTGCTTCAATCAGCGCATTGGACGTGAGATTAACGCCCAGTCCACGGGCAACCTGCCGCCCGATGACATTCCAGACCCCGATCAGAATCATGGGTACGACAAGCCAGTAGGCCAGACGACCGGTAAACTCGGTGACACGATCAATAGCGCTTGATAGGCGTAATAGGGTTTGCACCAGTATGTCCTCCTTATCCATACTCCTCAGTCGCCTGCGTCACCTCAATCGTGCCCAGATCAACTTCGTCGGCGGGCAGGCGTGTGCCGCCACTGAAGGCCGGAAAGCGGGTGTACTGCGTGCCATCATAAAGCCCCAGCACCAGTTGATATGCGCCGGGAGCCAGGGTGTCCGGCAGCGGCAGATCCAGGCTCTCGACCACAAGATCACCCGGCGGCCAGGTGTCGGGGGGAAACAGGCCCTGCCATGGCGGCGTGTCGCGTTGAGCCAGTATGCGCCCCTGTGCGTCACGCAGGTGAACGAAGATCATATAATCGTCGGGTGGAACGGCGGCCGTAGCCTGCCAGAAGGCAGTGATACCAACCACTGTCCCGGCCGCAACTGGCTCACCTGGCATCAGTTCCGGTCCGGTCGTATGCCGCAAGATGTTGCCGGTTGTCACTGCCAATAGCTGTAGCGGGCCAACGTTGACTGGTGCAGAGGCGATATCCAGCGTCTCCGAAGTTAAGCCTGTGGCGATCAGGTCGATGCGTGGGCCACGATAGGCACTGCGCTCGCCGCCGAAGGTTGCCACCAGTGTACCCTCTGTCAGGAACGGCGTATAGGCCTCCGTCCAATCCCAGCGGCGGCGGCGGTCGGAGCTTGCCAGTAGCAAACCATACCCTTGCTGCTGGTACCATGCCAGGGGACGCAACGGTAGATAATAGGCGTAGGTGGACTGGCTGACCCCCGCCCATTGCACAAAATGCGATAACTCGCTGGCAACACGGGTGCCTGGCCACTCGCGACGTACCCACTCCTGGGCCGCCACACGGCTATCTGGGCGTGCAAAAGCTGCACTATGCGCCAGTGTGGGGAAGAACAGCGGCAGCAACAGGAGCAGCAGCGCAGTGGTGGCCGCTACTGGCCGCACGCGAGTGGGCACATAGTGCGTCAGCGCTTCCCACAACGCCACAGCGCCGACGCCCGCAAACAGCATCAGGATCGGCTGAGCGGGCAGAACGTTGCGAAAGAAGTGTGTCTCCATTCGTAGCAGCGTCACCAGCAGCGCCAGCGGAAAGGCCAGCAGCACCGCTACCGTTGCCGGACTGCGCCGCACCAGTGCCACGATACCGACCAGCATCAAGCTAAACGGAACGGGTTGCAAGCCAACGTCCCACAGGAAGCGGATATAACGCCAGAGCGGCCAGCGCCCGGAGATATCGCCCCGACTGCCACCATACGAGTCGATCAGCGTATAAAAATCGCGGCGAAAAGCGTCAAAGTGCAACACAATGTACGGTGAAGTGAGCAGAAACACCACTATTGATAGCAGGCCAGCACTTGCCAGACGCACAAAAGCGTGCGGTGCCAGACCAATCTGCCGTCCCTGGGAGACATGCCACCAGTGACAGGCATGTGCCAGTACGACGGACAGAGCTACCAATGCATTCTGATATTTCGTACCGGCTGCCAGGCCCACCAGTGTCCCTGCCAGTAGATAGGCCGACCAGTTGCCGTACCGCAACACATGCACAGCCGCCAGTAGCGCCAGTGTGCCCGTCAATGCGGCGGGAATATCCACTGCGATATAGTGTGAATGGGTGATCGCCCAGGGTGCAAGCGCCAGCAGCGCGGCACCCACCAGTCCCGCCCACCAGCCGAGCAGACGCCCACCCCAGACCACCAGCGCTACAACCGCGCCCGTCCCCAGCACCGCCGTCAGCAGGCGGCCCCAGATATAGGCCTCGGGAATGGTCGTATAAAAATCGGTGGTACGTGGCAGAACGAGTGGTGCGTTATATAATCCGGTTTGCATGCCCCACCAGAAATGCACATGCAACACCAGTGCCAGCAGATATTTGACCAGGGTGGGATAGAAGAATGTGTCGGGACTGAGCCGGCCTTCGACCATGCGCAGCACCTGGTTGACCACCGCCGGTTCGTCGGGATGATCGACATACGGCAGCGACCACCCCGCGCCCCAGGCACGGAGCCAGAACGCTCCCAGACTGAGGCCTAGCACACAGCCAATGAGCGCCAGACGGGACTGGCGGGTTGAGGATATCTGGTTCATTACACCCTTGTATTAAACTGGTCATACAGCATTGTTTCGACCATTATACGAGAAATAGATGCAAAATCAAACTATTTTTAGAGCCTGTCTGAAAAGGGGCAGTCTGGAGGGCACAGCCCGTAGGTGTTCACTTTTCTCCTGGGAGCGCGGGCATCTTGCCCTTGTATACGTGACAGAGGTTCGTTCCCCTTTCGTTCCCCTATCTTGCCCACGTATGCGTGACAGAGGACGGAACGCCCGCGCTCCCAGGTGGGCACGTTCCCCCCAGTCTGAACAGTTACGCGCAGCCCCCAAAAACCCTGTTTCTGCCCGTCGCTGTCCAGCGGGCGGGGGAGTGTCAGGGGCTGTGGTCATCACACTTCGCCATAGAAGATAGCGATAAAAGCTCCCAGATCACTTCGCAACTTCTTCATAATCCATTCACAATCCTGGTCTAGACTAGGACTATCTTCATTTCATCAAGAAACGTCGTCTCAATGTGGCCCAACCACGGTGGGGCGCAACACACCTATGATTATGATTAAGGAGTAACATATGTATATCAACCGACGGAGATGGGCACTGATCACTCTGGTAGTGGGCGTACTCATGGCGGGATTTTTGATCAAGGGATTGACATGGATGGCCTGGATGCATCGCTATGCCGGGCCAGCGCGGGCTAACCCTGCGATCATCGCCCCCGGCAGTGAGACAACCCTGGACAAAGATCGGACGGCACGTGAGCCATACGCTCCATATTGGCGCGGTGAGTCACGCTGGCAGCCGCCGCCACCGATGCAGTATTGGCTCTATCGGCATGAGCGCCGCCGTGGACTCAACGTATCATCGCTCATCCTGGGTGGCTCGCTGATGGCGCTTGGTTTCTGGTTGCTGCGCCGAGATGCTGGCAATGATCTCACGCACGATCCACCGCCGGGAGGTGACAATCCTACCGTGGTATAATGAACCAGAGTGACGTAGAGCGATCCTATCCCAATTGTCTTTTTTCACGCCTCCTGTAGGCTTGCTTCAGTGCGCGTTCAAAGCAGGTTATTGATGCTGCCATAACGTGTTGGATAGACTGGTGCTAACGTAACCTGGCAGCGTTTTGCCTTGCTGATGCAGGTCTTTTGTCGAAGCCGTATGGTCGGCTGGAAAGAAGCCACCGGTTCGCAGTGAGACAATGTTTCATGAGTACCCGTACTATTCTTGTGGTAGACGATGAGCCGGAGATTGTGACGATTGTGCGTGACTACCTGGATCGTGCCGGTTTCCGAGTGCTGATTGCCACCGATGGCATGAGTGCGCTCAGGCTGGCGCGCTCCGAGCAACCTGACCTGCTTATCCTCGATTTGATGTTACCCCAGATGGATGGGTTGGACGTGGCCCGAGCGTTACGTAGCGATCCGTGTACCCGTAGCTTGCCAATCATTATGCTAACAGCACGGGTTGAAGAAACTGACCGGCTGATTGGATTGGAACTGGGGGCCGATGATTATATTACCAAGCCCTTTAGTCCACGTGAAGTTGTCGCCCGCGTGCGGGCCGTGCTACGGCGTGTGGATCATCCCCGCAACAATGCGGCGCTGCTGGTGGTGGGCGATCTAGTACTCGATATGCAGCGTCGGAGCGTGCGGCATAAAGGAATACTGGTTGAGTTGACGGCAACCGAATTTGACCTGCTGGTAATTCTGGCGCGGGCACCCGGTCGCCCTTTTACCCGCACTCAGTTGCTGGATATGGCGTATGATGTAGCCTATGCGGGCTTTGATCGCACCATAGATGCACATATCAAGAACCTGCGGCGCAAAATCGAACCCGATCCGCGCCATCCGCGTTACATCCTGACGGTGTATGGCGTGGGCTATAAGTTTACTGAAGAGGGTATCTGAGGTGCAACCAGCTTGCTCGCAACCCACACGCAAGGTGCCCCTGTTCTGGGCCATATTGCGCGCCTTTGTCCTGGTTATCGGCCTCGGCATCTGTGGCATGCTCAGCTTTTTTGGCCTGGCTGCCCGTGGATTGTGGCAGAGCGATAGGTCTGAAGAATTCTGGTGGCGCGGGATGCAGGGCGAGGCGCTGATAGATTATTATGTCACCCAGGGCCATTCCTGGCACGATCTTGATCAGCATCTGGCCGAAGTATCCCTGAAAGACTCACCCTACTTCCCGATCACCACCGTCGTTGATCAGCATGGCCGGGTGGTAGCCAGCCGCGATCCACGCCTGCGCGTCGGCCAGATCGTTGATCAACGCCTCCTGGCTCATGGTATCGCCATCCGCATCGAGGATGAACATGTGGGCGTGGCGCTGTTGCGTGGTTCAACCTTTTCCCAGAAGTACCCGCAACACACTGGCCCTCCGCCGTTTTTCTGGCCCTTGCTACGCAGCCTGCTCACGGCTGGTGGCGCACTGGCTGTGGTGTTATTGATGCTGGCTGCGGTTTTTGCGCGCTGGTTGACCCGCCCGTTGCGCCATCTGACCACAGCCGCGCAAACGCTGGCAGTTGGTAACCTGGATGTGCAGGTGCCCGGCGCACGCATACGCGAGCTGAACGATCTGGCCGATGCCTTCAATAGCATGGCGCGTGCCCTGGCTGATGCCGACCGTCAGCGCCGACAGTTAACCGCAGACGTGGCCCACGAACTACGAACACCGCTGGCGATTATGAAAGGACGGCTGGAAGGCCTGCAAGACGGGGTGTATCAGGCTACGCCCGAACAGATCGAGCGCCTGCTCAGTGAAGCGGCGTTGCTGGAACGTATGATCGAAGATCTGCGTCTGCTGGCGCTGGCCGAGGCCGGGCAACTCCCGCTTTACCCGGAACCAGTTGCGCCCCATGAGCTATTGGAAGATGCAGCCATGGCTTTTGCAGATCAGGCACGGGCACAGCATATCAGTCTGTGTGTGCAGGCGGCAGTTGATCTGCCCATGATCAACGTTGATCCGCAACGGATGAACCAGGTGCTGGCGAATCTGATCACCAACGCCCTGCGCTACACACCAGCCGGCGGCAGGGTGACGCTGTATGCGGAGGCTGATCCGGTGGCACTGTCTGGCATGGATCGTACGGTGATCGTGCGCGTGCAGGATACCGGAGTTGGAATAGCCACCGCCGATCTGCCGCGCATGTTTGACCGCTTCTGGCGAGCCGACCGGGCACGTAGCCGAGGCAGCGGTGGCTCAGGACTGGGCCTGGCGATTGTGCGCCAGATTGTGATGGCCCACGGCGGTACGATACAGGCTGAGAGTGTGCCTGGTAACGGGACAACGCTGAGCATATGGTTGCCCACAGGACAGCAATCACAGAGCAGTCAGGCACACAGCCCGAAGTCCGCAACTGTTTTCTCCAATTCGACGGCATAAACCAATCCAGCGCGTCTATCACAGTCGGATGCGCAAGCCGCTTTTTGCCAGCACACCCCGCGCTGTCTCACCTGTCAGAAAGGTATACAACTCCTGGGCAGCGCGGGGTGTGCTGCGCTCACGCATACGTACCACATACCATTCCTGCTGGAGCGGTGCCCCCGACAGTTCCAATGGTTGCACGCCATAATCTGGCAAGCAGCAGATACGTGGCACAAACGCCAGTCCCAGACCATTCCGGGTACTCTGCATAATCATGGCCATGCTGTCAGCTTCCAATACTACCCGTAGTTCAGTGGACATCACTCCGCGTCGGCGTAACCCCTCTTCGATGGTACGCCGTAGCGGTGAACCAGCGCGCGGCAGGATCAATGGTTGCTCACGCAACGCACCCGGTGGGATCTGCTCCTCCTGGCTCAGCGGATGATTGAGCGGTGCCAGCAGCGTGAGATCTTCGCTGCCCAGCATGGATGACTCCCATCCGCGCCGCCGCTGCTGCTCCTCAATCAACAACAGTGAGACGTGCTGCGTGTTCAGTGCTTCAAATAAGACCTCACTGGGTGCTACCTGAGCTACCAGGATTACCGTGGGAAACAGCGCATGAAACATTGATAGCAGGGGCGGAAGGAGATACTCACCGCTGCTGGGGGTGCAGCCAATAGTCACACGCCCCACCACCTGCCCCCGCAGGGCGCGAATATCATGCTCGGCCCGCTCGGCTAAGGCCACCAACTCACGTGCAACACCGAGCAATTCCTCACCGGCATGCGTCGGCACCATCCGCTGCCCAACCCGACGGAACAGGCGCACATGACCCAGTTGTTCCTCCAAAGCCCGGATCTGCTGACTAACGGCGGGTTGGGACATATGCAGCAGTTCGGCAGCAGCGGTATAGTTTCCAGCATCAACCACGGCCAGGAATGTTTGTAGATGAAAGGTATTGAGCATAGGAATAACAGGATTTATGCGGTGGCGTGTAACATTCAACGTGTAACGTTCGACTGCCAGGTGATCCCCGACTCCTCAAGCATCGCCTGCACCAGACCCTGTTGCTCGAGGTAGGTCAGATGGGCAGCAATCGCCCCGGCGAAAATCACATACTGGGGAATCCCCGCCAGCTCCTGCCCCAGCGCTCGCAACACACGACCTGTGATCGCATCCAGAGTACCCGGTTGGCGCAACGCCCGCAACACTGATGTACTCGACTGGGTAATCGCGGCGCGATTAACTGCTAGCATCGCTTGCATATCTTCGTGCGCAACCAGCGGGCCGTGACCAGGCAAGAACCAGGCGTCATCACGCGCCGCCAGACGCTCCAGGCTGGCAAGCTGGGCGGCAATATCATGGGCATAGGGTACTCCATGCTTGGCAAGCACGGCCGAGCCAAAAAAGCCATCGGCGGCAAAACACACGCCATCATAGGCCACCCCTACCTGAGCGATGCTGTGTCCAGGCAGCGAAATGACCTCGAAGGACTCGCCGGCCACCTGCCAATCAAACGTATCGCCTTTGTTGATACGTTCCAGGTCACCAATAAGCTGATGCACCGGCGTGCCCTGGGCCAGCAACCAGCGGGTGCGTAGCGCCGCTGCCGGACTGGCTCCATGGTTCAGATAGGTCGGTTCAAGGATCGGATGCTCGATCAGTGCCGCTTCTAGCGGTGGTGCATAGACCTGAACATCAGGGATGTTACGCAGGAGATAGCTGTTACCGCCGATATGGTCGGCATGATGATGGGTGTTGATAATGGCCCGCAGTGTCAACCCGGCTGCCTCCAACGCCTTCCGTAGCAGACGCCCGGTATCTTTATCCAGCCCGGTATCAATTGCAATTGCGCCACCAGCGCCAGTTGTCACAATCGCTAGATTATTTGCACCTGGAAGATACCAGGTGCGTTCTGTTATGGATTGAAGAAGCATTTTCAGCTTCCTTTCGTCAAATAAAGCGGCGAGGATGTGAGAAGACGAGGATGCGAGGACATCGCTTCCTCACCTCTTTGCCTCGTCGCCGCGCATATCTGCAGCATCTTAGGGTTCATACAGCTCCTTCCACCGCCAACGGGGGTACTCTTTCAAGAATGGAGAGTGTATTGTTTTACGAAGCCTTAGATCAACGTCCAGCAGCTCCCGGCCGGCGTCTTGGTAATTTCGATGTGCGCTGGGAAGCGCTCTTTGAGTTCTTCCAGATGGGTAATCACCAGAATACGCTTGAAATCATGCTGCACACCCGTAATCGCTTCTACAAAGCGCTCACGGCCCTGTGCATCGAGCGTCCCAAAGCCCTCGTCAATCACCAGGGTTTCCAGGCTGGCCCCGGCACGCCTTGCGAGCAAGCGCGAGAGCGCCACGCGGATGGCAAAGTTAACACGCATCGCCTCGCCGCCACTAAAGGCATCATAAATGCGCGTGCCCAGCGCATCACTAATTTTTATCTCCAGCGTTTCTACCGTGCCTCCCTGTTTCGTCTCACGCTGCATCTCCAACTTCAAGTGCATCTGGTTATCGGTCATACCGCTCAAGAGCCGATTCGCCTCATCCTCGATGGCCGGAATAGCGGTTTCGATCAGCATTGCCTGCACGCCTTTCTTGCCACATGCTTCGGCCAGTTCCTGAAAAACACCATGGCGCTCGGTCAGGGTCGCATATTCCTGCTGTTGCTGCTCCAGTTGTTGCTGATCGTTCCGGGCGCGATCAAGGCAGGCTTGTTTTTCGTGCAGATCACGGAGCGCGACCTCGCGGCGCTGGCGCCGTGAGGTTACTATAGCCTCCTGATCCTGGAGACGCTGGCGAACCGTGGGCAATGCTCGCAATTGCTCTTCCAGTTGCGCTATTTCGTGTGCCTGCTGTTCGATCATCTGCGCGCGGTCGGTCATCTGCTGGCGGAGTTGCCGCGCCAGTTGCCGATCGCCTTCCAGGCGAATACGCGCCTCTTGCATGCGGCGTTCATCCTCGTCCCAGTGGGCCAGTCGCTCGACCTCAGCCCTGGCCGCTTCATGGATGGCGAAGGTATAGCCCAGCTCCTCCGCTGCCTGCTTGATGGCCTGTTGTTGCGCCCGCAATTCATGCCCATAGTCCTCCTGCTCAAGCCTGCGCGTTAGATCCTGCACCTGCTGCTCAAGCGCCGGTAACACCGACAGATTAGCCTGTAGCTCAAGCAGTCTACGCTGGTGTGCGCTTCGCGTGCCTTCCAGCTTACTGCACTCTGTGATCTGCGTATCCAGTTGAGACAGCCGCACCTCTATCTGGCGGAGTTCGTTTTTCAGCGTCGGTGCGTCGCCTAGCTCGGCCAGTTCCGCGTCAACGGTTTGCAACGCTTCCTGGGCTTCGCGCTCAAAATCTTGCGCCGCGATCTGCTGCTGCAACTCCTGGTGTTGCTGCTGGAGCCGATCGCGTTCAGCCTCCCAACCGGCAGCCTGCTGGAGCTGTTCGACCAATACCTCAATACGTGCCACTGCTGGTCGCCGCTGCCGAATACGCTTTTCAAGCTGGTCGATCTCGACCTGGATCTGTTGCAATGTTTGCTCGCCAGCATCGGCCTGCTTTTTACGCTCGCTATAGCGCTGACGCATCACCACCAGTTCATCCTCATAGTGCTGGCGCACCCGTTCAATCCCGGTGTGGCCCAGTTCGCTATGACACACGGGGCACGTCGTCTCACCAGGGGCGAGGATGGTCAAGTTCTTTTTTATCTGGTCGGCCTGTTCTTTGAGCCGCTGGCATTCGGCCCGGTGGTCACTGACCTGTTGCACATCGGCCTGCTCACGCGCTTTGTGTGCCACGAGGTGCTGCTCGTCCTCAGCCAGCAAGGCCTGCTGCTCACGCGCCGCCGACAGGTCGGCTTGCCAGCGGACAGCATCGGCCAGTTGCCGATCAAGCCGCTGAAGCTGGCGCTGCTGCTCCTCGCGCACCGCGACCAGCGAGTCCTGGCGCAGGCGGATCTGGTTCGAGAGTTGTTCGCGGCGCAGACACAGGTTGTTGTACTGACGTTCGCGCTCAAACAGGAGGTCTCGCGTCTGCTGCTGTTGTTCGCGCTCTGCAATCAATGGTGCCTGTGCATCGATCTGCGCCGTCAATCGCTCGATCTCGGCCTGGAGCGAGGTGGCCTGTTGCGCCTGCTGGCGTAGATGATCGTACTGCTGCTGTGCGCTAGCCAGGGCCGTTTGCAGATGGGTGAATTCGGCTTGCAGTTTGTCGCGCAACTCGCCCCACTGCTCGCGCAACGCTTCATAACGCGGGTGCAAATCTTCTAGCCGCTTGAGTTCGGCACGAGCGGCATTGAGCGCCTGCATACCGGCGGCAATTTCATCCTGGCGGCACAGCAAGGCTTCATCAGCCTGCATCCGCGTCTGCAACGCCTCGAGATCGCGCTGTTGCTCGGCCTGTTGTGCTTGCATTTTCTGCAGATGTTCGATCAACTGCTGGCGGCGTGTCTGTTGCGCTTCTAACGCTTGCAGTTGAGCCGTAGCAGTCGCCAGTTCCTGCTCGGCCGCTTCCAATTCTGCGGTTATGCTCGCTACTCGTTCTTTGGCCTCCGCTACTTCCTGGGTATAGAAAGGAAGTTTGTCGGCTTCGCGTCGTAGATGTTCGATCAGCCCCTGGATACCCTTGCGTTGATCATCAAACTGCTTTGCCCGCTGTTTCGCCCGTTCCTCAAGCCGCGCATACACGCCGAGATCAAGAATGTCAGCCAGTACCTGCTTGCGTTCGCCGGCAGTTTTACGTGTAAACTCATCGGCGCGGCCTTGCAGCAAAAACGAGGCATTGATAAACGTCTCATAGTTCATATGCAACACATCTGCAATGCGCTTCTCGGTCTCGTGAATTTTGCCTTCGCTGATCGAGCGCCAGCCCGTATCACCCTGAATCTGAAAGTCGAGCGTACTCTTCCCGCTGGTGCGCGTACCGCTCTTACCGCGTTTGCGCCGACGAATAACGCGATAGGCATGACCATTGAGCTGAAAACAGAGTTCAACGTACATTTCGCTCTCGCCCTGGGCGATCAAGTCATCATCGCTCATCCGCGCCTTGCCCCACAACACCCAGGTGATTGCATCCAGCAGCGCCGACTTGCCGGCCCCATTTTCGCCGGAGAGACAGGCAATATGGAGGCCGTCAAAACACAACGGTGGTAGATTATCGCGGTAACACATAAAGTTACGCAAGATCAGTTCGTTGGGAACCATACACGTCCATCTCCTTCATGTACAACGCGCTTGATTGTACACCAGAGTACACCAGGAGCGCAACGTGCGGGTGTTTCGTACCTATTCCTGTGGGGCATGCTGAAGATATGGGAGGCGATGAGGTGACGAGACGACGAGGCGATTTCCTCGCCTCTGCGCCTCTTTATGTGACGAAAGGACGGTGAGATGGTTGGTCATTGTTTGGTGGGGATTCCTCTCACCTTTTACCTGGAACCGTCTCACATCTCACTGTCTCGTCGTGCGCTTGTTGCGGCATGCTGTTGTTCTTCCTCGGCCAGCCGCCACTGCTGCTCGGCCAGCAGGCGCTGCTGCTGCGCAACCGCCTGGAGGTGTGCCTGCTCGCCAGCACTGCCTTTGCCTCGGCAGTCGAGATCGGCTAGAATGGGCGAGCGACCATACATAATCAGGGTATCATCAGGATTGATGCGCGTCGGGCCTTTGGGCGCACCCTCGTAGCTGCCATCGGCGCGTTGCACCCCCAGCACCAGCACGCCCTCCCGTGGCAAATCCAGCTCGGCCAGTGTCTTATTCGAGAGCCAGTCCTGGGCCTGCACCTGCAGTTCCATCACACCATAATCGCCGTGCAAATGCATAACCGCCGCATAATCACGGGCATGCAGTCCCGTCCAACGCTTTAAACCCCAGCTAATAATCGGCGTCAGACGACGGTCGATCCACTGGCTGGTGGCTACAAACCAGAACAACAGAAGCGCCATCACCAACCAGAAAAAACGGAGAAATGAGGTTGACGGCCCGGTTGCATTGACAAAGGCCAGGATCATCGAGGCCATCGCAGTGACGATACCGGCGTTACCCATCAACATCAACATCATGAGAATACGCCGCCGCACGGGATGATTCACGACCTTCTCGGTCTCGCTGGTGGTAAAGCCAACGCCAGTGAAGGCGGAACGGGCCTGGAAGCGTGCTAACTCACGCGGCAGGCCCGTCAGGGTCAGCGCAACGGTCGCAATCCGGGTAATCAACAACGAAACGATCAATACTGCCAATAGTGATAAAATGGCGATCACCAGACTCCTCCATTTCTAACAGGGTGGCCGAACGTCAACAACTGCTACCCATCGCTGTTCGCATGTTTGAGAACAGCCGGGCACACAATTCTGCCCGCTGGCCGTACGCTATCTGTGGGTCAATACGTTTGAATATCAGCAAGAAGTGTGCCAGGAGTAGTGGCAGTTGTTATCAACCCTGGTGGCGTTGATTGAAGATGAGGAGATCCTGAAGATGGTGGGACAATTTTTGGAAGACGACGAACTGTTGCTCGCTACGCCGTTTATGCGGCGGATGCGGAAGAAGGCCGAGGCTGAAGGGCGGGCCGAAGGGCAGCAGGAAGGAGCGCTTACGACGCTCCGTCAGCATACTGGCGAAATTGTCAAAATCCGTTTTGGGGTTGAAGAGACCGAGATGGAGCGTATAACCACCCGGTTGGCAGCGTTGACAGACGTTGCCGTGCTGCGCAGCCTCTTTTTGACGGCGCTGCAAGCCGAGAATATCACTGCATTCTACACCACGCTAGAGAGCATCTGAAAAGTAACGTTTTCCGATGCGAATGGTGATCTTTAAGCACCAGGTAGAATGTATGCTTACACATACGTCATATGACATAAGTTACGCGGTGGGATGGTCAGATAGTCTTTTCGCCTTCGGCAGAGCAAGGGCAGGCACAAGGCACTGCCCCTACATCTGCTTTTCTTCCACGCTGCCACAGACGAAAAAGACGGTTTGTTTGAGCAATCGCGTACCTCCTGTCAGTTATACGAGTTACGCAATGTCCCACTACAGATTCATTATGTCATCGTGAGCAAATCAGATAGGCTCTTAGAACATTCTGCTCATTGACAGCCCTTTCTCAATCATATAAAATGATCCTGCGTGATATTTTCACGCAGAGTACCGTTTCGTGCAAAGGGGCTTTCTATGCTGGTCGAATTCAGTGTCGGTAACTACCGCTCGTTTCAGGCACCGGTTACCTTGAGCATGGTTGCAGCCAACATCTCTTCCCGATCCGGGTTATTGGACACCCATAACGCATTCACTGCTAACTCACGCCTGGAGTTGTTAACTAGCGCGGCTATCTACGGCGCAAATGCCAGTGGCAAGAGCAATTGTATTCAAGCGCTGAACTTTATGCGCCGGTTTGTTTTGACTTCTTCACGCGAGACCCAGATAACCGAGACAATTCCGGTTGAGCCGTTTCGGTTGAACACGGCCACGGAAAATCAGCCCTCGTTTTTTGAGATCGTCTTTCTGGTAGACAATACCCAATACCGCTATGGCTTCCAGGTACAGCGACAACGGGTGGTGGAAGAATGGCTGTATCGACTTGGCAAAGCTCGCGAGATGAAGCTGTTTGACCGTACTGACGATCAGATCAAAATTAATCCTCGCAATTTTCCAGAAGGACGTGGACTGGAAGATCGTACAAGACCTAATGCCCTGTTTCTTTCCGTTGTGGCCCAATTCAATGGCGAAACGGCAATCAATGTGCTGCAATGGTTTCAGCAACTTATAATGAACACGGGCATTGATAATGATCGTGATCTTTTCCTGGCAACCGCCAGTTTTGAAAATTCGGACTATCGCCGGGATATCGAACAGTTTATCAAGCGTCTGGATATTGGCATTGAGGATTTTGAAATCGAAGATGTACCACTTACTATGCCCCCCAATATACCGCCTGAAATCGCGGAATTGATTGCTAGAATTCAAAAAAATACTGGCATTAGTGGCCGGAGCATCAAAACTATTCATCGGCGCTTTAATTCTGAAGGGCAAGTGCAAGACACAGTTGCCTTTGATCTACAAGAACACGAGTCGGCAGGCACTCAGCGCCTGTTTGTGCTGGCACCGGCTTTGCTCCATGCACTTCACCACGGTGCAGTGCTGGCGATTGATGAACTGGATGCACGTATCCATCCCAACCTGGTGACCGAACTCATTCGGCTGTTTCATTCTCACACAACCAACCCATGGCATGCCCAGTTACTTTTTACCACCCACAACACCAACCTCCTCAGTGCCCGGTTGTTTCGCCGCGATCAGGTCTGGTTTGTCGAAAAATCACGCCAGGGAGCATCCGATCTCTATTCGCTGGCAGAATATCGTCTGGATGACCGGAAAATGGTACGCAACGATGCTTCCTTTGAAAAGGACTATGTGCTGGGTCGCTATGGTGCCATTCCGTTCATTGGCAACCTGGATGAACTGCTGAGAGTCAACGATGAGCAAACAGCACAGAACGGAGAGTAGATCTCGTGGTCGCCGTCAACGGAGAGTAGGTACACGTGACATACGTCAGCGCTTTCTTATCGTCTGTGAAGGCGAACGTACCGAACCCAACTACTTTAAAGCTTTTCAAACTCCTGGCGAGGTGCTTGTGACCGTTATAGGTGTGGGTGAAAATACACTGCAACTGATCGAGATTGCTCAGAAGAAAGTCGCAATTGAGCCAGGCTCCTACGATCAGGTCTGGTGTGTCTTTGATCGTGACGATTCCAAAGCAGATCATATCCACTGCGCTATTGCTCGCGCCAAAGAATTGGGCTATGGGGTTGCTTTTTCCAACCAGGCGTTTGAACTCTGGTATCTGCTGCACTTCCACTACTACAACGCAGCGATTTCACGGAACACCTACTGTGAGCGCCTCAGCCGCCTGCTGGGATATACGTATACGAAAAATAGTACAGATATGTACGACGACTTACAAGCTCGACAGGACGAGGCTATGCAGCATGCGCAACGCTTACTGAACGAGTATGAAACCTGGCAGCAACCGGTTGAGCGTGATCCATCAACCACAGTGCATCTGCTCGTCGCAGAACTGAATAAACACCGACGGCCATAGCACTCGACGAGGTTTGTTCGTTGAGGAGCAGATACGGCAGTAAGGGCACGGTGCGCCCTGACCCTATGCGCATCAAGTTAAGGGCTGCCGCCCTTAAAAACCGTTGCTGTTCTGGCAAAAAAGGCCAGCTTCGCTGGCC
>CALANA010000191.1 GCA_937925925.1 uncultured Chloroflexales bacterium
ATCTTTTTCGAGGGGAAGGCTCGTGGTCGTATGAGCAAGCGGAAGACAGACCAACGGATGCGGAAGGGCTACGTCAAATTGGTATTAGACCTGGTTCACCGTTGGGTGAGCTTCGTCAGGCCTTCAGGCGATTAAGAACACCAGAAACGACAAACGCCATTCCGACGAACGGACAAGCGGTTGGTATGGACGTTGAACTCGGTCTAAGAAAACGACGAGTGGACAAACCGTCTGGATATGCGCATGATAGCACAAACCGAACATTTGTACAATACATCGTTGGGCGTAATTGTTCACACCTTGGGTAACACGCACGCCTGGAAGCGCGGTTCGGTGAAGCACTCCGCCCCTCGGCAACCGACCGGGGTAACACACACGCCTGGGAGCGCGGGCATCCTGCCCTTCCGTCGCGCATGCGCGGGCAAGATGCCCGCGCTCCCAGGAAAAAAGTGAACGCTTACTGTTAGTGAGAATGCTGGTTTACAACTGTAGGTCAAGCGACAAAGCATCGACAACCACTTGCCAGGGCTACACTACACGGTGATGTCCGTGGGCGCGAGCTATTTTCCGGCACGTAACACTACACGCATTTCGGTACGTGATGTGCTGGCCTATGAATAATCCTGTTTGTAGAAAACCATAAAATTCTATCCGAAATCGTTAGTTTTTTATAGGTATAAACATATCACAAAACCCCTTTGGTACTCGGCACCGTACCTGCCAGTCGTTCATCAATGCGTGTGGCAGCATCCAGGGCGCGGCCTAGCGCCTTAAAAATGCCCTCAACTTTGTGGTGGTCATTGTGGCCGTAGAGTACCTGTGCGTGCAGGTTTAAGCGACCATGAAGGGCAATACTTTCGAGCAGGTGTGGAATGAGATCGGTACCCAGTTGCCCTACCCGTGGTGTCACAAAGGTAGCCTGCATCACACAATAGGGTCGTCCACCCAGATCGACCGCCACCAGCGTCAGTGCCTCATCCATCGGCACAAAACTATGCGCGGTACGCACCAGGCCGCGCCGCTCACCGAGCGCCTGGTCAAGTGCCCGCCCCAGACAGATACAGGTATCCTCGGCGGTGTGGTGTTCATCAATGTGCAGATCGCCTGTGGCCCGCACGCGCAGGTCAAACAGGCCATGCCTGGCCCACAGGGTGAGCATATGATCCAGAAAGCCAATCCCCGTCGCCACATCGGAATTGCCATGGCCATCAATGGTCAAATCCAGGCTAATATCGGTTTCGGCAGTGCTACGTGTGATGGTTGCCTGTCGCATCATGGCTCCTGCCTCATCAATTGGAGTACCTCGCCGAGCAGCACGCCGTTCGTGCCCAATCCTTCGCCACCAGCAATCGTGGGCGTGCCGTGCCAGTCGGTGTAGGTTCCGCCCGCTTCTTGCAAGATTGGCAGCAGCGCCGCCGCATCCCAGATATTCATCTGCGGATCGATAGCCACGTCAGCACGCCCGGTGGCAACCAGCACATAGGCATAGCAATCGCCCCAGGTGCGAAACAGGCCCACCTGTCCCAGCAAGCGCTGAAACGGCGCATGCTTGCCATAATGCTCATAGCCATGTGCCACGGTTCCAACCAGCAGCGCCTCGCGCAGGGTGCGTGTGGACGAAACCCGGCACGGTCGCCCGTTCCACCAGCAACCCAGACCCTGCCCGGCATAGACAATCTCGCCTAGCGCAGGCATGTTAACCACGCCAATCATAGGTACCTCTCGCTGCAACACGCCGATCAACACCCCATACAGCGGCACACCACGTACAAACGATTTTGTACCATCAATCGGATCAATGATCCAGCGCCATTCGGCATCGACGCTACCGGTTGCGCCTTCTTCCTCGCCAAGCAGCGCGTGATCAGGGTAGCGGGCTGTAATCGCGGCCCGCAGATAAGCTTCCGACTCACGGTCGGCCACCGTTACCGGCGACTCATCGGCCTTGCGGTCAATGGCAATGCCGGTCTGAAAATAGCGTAACGTTATCTTGCCAGCCTGCCAGGCAATCTCGTGGGCAAAGGCCAGTAGTTCTTGTAGTGTCTCTGCCATATAATCCTCTCTAGTGCTACAATAGGATATTACGATGCGTACATGACATGAGTACCCGGTCGCGTGTGTCCGGACATCGAAGCGTCGGACGACGGCGGCACACAGGCTGCCAGTGCGTCCTACACGTCAGTACCGCCCGGACGCTGAAGTGTCGGGCTACCAGGCAAAGGCCACCTATGTGGCCTGGGTGTCCGCCCGCGTCGGTGGGCTGCGTTCCCCTGTTGCTCACCCGTTCAGGGGTCGGGCATCCCACCGCGTACCTCCTGTACATGATGCGCGAGTGTATGGATTCTACTCCAACCGATCAACCTGCCAACGGGCCAGCGCCTCCAGCACAGCCTGGTTCTGTGTGGCAGTGCCAATACTGATGCGAATACAATCACGCAATGTGGCCTTGTGGTAGTAACGAATCAAAATACCCTGGCGTTCGAGTGCCTGCTTCAGGTGCAGAGCGTCACCATCAAGCACGCGGCACAAAATAAAGTTGGCCCGGCTAGGATAGACCTGCAACCAGGGCAGTTGCGCCAGGGCGACCAGCATGCGCTCCCGTTCGGCAACAATGCGCCCAATATTGGCCTGCAGATACTCCAGGTCTTGCAATGAAGCCTGCGCAGCCACCTGCGCGGCCAGGTTAACATTATAGGGCTGTTTGATTTTCCAGATATGCGCCGCTAGCTCTTCGGTCAACAGACCATAGCCCACCCGCAACCCGGCTAACCCGGCCCACTTGCTGAAGGTACGCAGCACCACCAGGTTGGCATAGCGTCCCACCCAGGCACTCACACCTATGTCGCCCCGACGCTCGGCCTCTGGCGCTTGATACGCAGCAAACTCAATATAGGCTTCATCAACCACCACCAGCAACGGCAGCTTGAGCAGACGCTCAATGTCGGTGGGTGGCGTGAGGTTGCCACTGGGATTGTTGGGTGAGGTGATGAAGAGTACTCTGGCCTGCGTTTCTGCTGCGGCTTGCTCAATAGCGGGCAGATCCAGGCTAAAATCGGCACGGCGTGGTACCTGCACCAGTCGCCCACCACACACCGCCGTGTCAAAGGCATACATGCCAAAGGTGGGTGGACAATCGAGTACCACATCACCCGGCTGGAGCAACAGGCGGAGCAGCAGATCGATGATCTCATCGGCCCCCGCTCCGCACACAATACGTGCCACTGGTTGTCCAGTGTAATCGCTGAGCATGGCTCGCAGGCGGGTATGCTCCGGGTCGGGGTAGATTGCATAGTATGGCTCGGCGGCCAGCGCAGCCAGCGCTTGTGGCGATGGGCCATAGGGATTCTCGTTGGCATCGAGCTTGACGATCCGTTCCACCGGTAGATTCAGTCGCTCTGCCAGCACATCCAGCGGCACGATTGGTGTATAGGCTTCCAGATTGGCTATGTCGGGCCGAATAAGATCAGTCACCGAAGGCATGGTTAGGCTCCTGCTTACTTCAGTAGCTTGTCCCCGTGCCCCTTCCCCCGCGGGCGGGGGAAGGGGGAGGACAGATCACTCCATTCTACACTACACCAGCGTATCAGGATCAATACCGAGCGCCCGCAAACGAGCAGCCAGTTGTTCAGCGCGCTGTTGGGCCTCGGCTGCCTGCTGTTGGGCCTGCTCACGTTGTTGGCGCAACTCCTGATGGCTCAGAAATCGTTCGCCATCTGGTGCGAAGATCTGCAACTCTGGCCCCGACAGGTCGAAACGAATGCCTAACCGGGGGCTGATCCAGCCGTCCATCTCCATGATCGGCTGCAACCGTTCGGCCTGGCGGTGCAACCCGGTCAATTCATTCGTCTCCGGGTCATAGATATAGTACTCTTCCACCCCATAGGTATCATAGAACGTCAGTTTTTCGAACATCTCCGTGAGGGTATTACTCGGTGAGAGGATTTCAAACACCACCTGCGGCGCAATATCGTCTTCTTCCCACTGCCGATACGACCCCCGATCGCCTTTCGGTCGTCCAAACACAACCATCGCGTCCGGTGCCCGACGGATCTCCGGCTCGCCCTGAACCGGGTACCAGAGCAGATCGCCAGCCACAAACACCTGTGGGTCGTGCTGGAAGAGCGTCTCCAGGTTCTCCTTGATCAACACAATCCAGCGGAACTGCTGCGTGTTTTCAGCCATCGGTTGTCCATCGCTTTCAGGATACACGATTTCGCGCTGCGGACGAATAGCGACACTCATACGATCCTCCTTCTACACCGGGACTTCCTGCGGTTCTTATACCAATGTGACGTAGCCCTTCCGCATCCTGTGGTTCGTCGTACGCTTGCGCATACGACAACGAGTCTTGCCCTGGAAAGAGATGTCGCGGGGCGTAGAGGCGTTGCATGCAACGCCGCACATGGGCGGGGGCCGCAGGCCCCCGCCCCCCCGCCGCGACGCAGTCTCGGTGGCGGACGCATGGCACGACCAAGCGGAAGGGTCACGTCGAAACGGTATTATTGTACACCAGTATATACGCGGAAATGCTGCCACTCGCACCCTACTTGTCGAAGCTGTGGAGTGATGCTACAATAGAGGTCAGCGTATTCGTGATGCGTGGCTTATGGCTGCGCTCATTTTTATAATAAGGAGATAGAGGATGGCAAAGAAAGGCAACCGCCTGGTAATCAAGCTCAAGAGTACCGAGAGCGGGCATACGTATACTACCGAAAAGAACCGCAAGAACGATCCCAACCGGCTAGAGCTGCGTCGGTACGATCCGATTGTGCGTCGGCATGTGATCTACCGCGAGACGAAGTAGGACAGCAGGATGCTGCGCGCTCTACCCGCTACAACCATACCCGCGCTTGACAGCATTACTGTGCATCTGGCGCGGGTACCTGGCTTGATAGCCGCGATCCTCTTCGGCTCGGCTGCCAGCGGGCGCTTGCAACCCCACAGCGACCTGGATATTGCGTTGCTCTTTACCTACCCGACTCGCCCCGATCCGCTGTCACTGCTGGAATTACGTGGTGAGATCGAGCAACTGGCCCAACGCGATGTCGATCTGGTCGTGCTGAATGATGCCTCGCCGATCCTGGCTTTCGAGGTCGTCCGCACTGGCTGTTTACTCTTCTGCCATGAGCATACCCTCTTCGACAGCTACATCATGCGGGTGAGCAGCGCCTATGCCGATTTCAAGCGCATCCGCCAGCCAGCGGAGGAAGCTGTGATCCAGCGCCGGGTACTCCAATGAACCGTGATATTATCCTGGCACGGGTCGCTACCATTCAACGTTGCTTGCAGCGTATCCAGCACGTGACCCAGCTTGACCCCACCCGACTGGACGATATCAACCATGAGGATATCTTTGTCCTCAATTTACAACGTGCAATTCAGGCAGCCATTGATCTGGCTGCGCATGTGCTGGTAAGCTACCAGTTAGAACTACCAACAATACTGCGTGAACATTTTCAACGTCTGGAACAACAGCATTTGATATCGCCTGCTGTTTCCGTCCAGATGCAAAAGATGTGTTCATTTCGGAATATTGCTGTCCACGATTATCTAGCGCTTGCACGGCCAATCCTCAAGGCTATCCTCACCGACCATCTCCATGATCTGGAAGACTTCTATGCTGAGATTCTGGCATTGCTGCCAACGTCTCCATAACCGCCACCAGTTTCTCAACCCAGGCATCACGCAAGAGTCGCCGATCCAGGCGTACAAATTGTGGACCAATCTTGACACTGGCATCACGCCGGAAGCGCTGCCGCAGCAATGGCACGTCCGCTGTGGATGTTCCTGGTAAGCGTACAATAAACTCCTCATCGGTCGTAATCACTGAACTGACACCCGCCGCTAATGCCAGCGCTTTGAGTTGCAACCAGATCAGCAAGTGCATGGCTGGCGGTGGTAGATCGCCAAAACGATCCTGCAACTCCTGCCGCAATGCTCGCACTTCTTCTGGCGTCAACGCCTGTGCGAGTCGCTGATAGACGCTCAGACGCACAGTATCATCAACCACGTAATCATCGGGGAGATAGGCCGTCAGTGGCAGATCAAGCGTTACTAGCGGGCTGACCAGCACCTTCTCGTGAACCATGGGTGCCCGCGCCTCCTGTCTCCCACGAGCATCAGGGGGGGATGCGGGAGTGTGGTGGCTGGCCTGTTCTTCTCCGCGCTTGTATCTCGCCTTACGACTGGCCGCATCCGCCCTCGCCGCTGGCGGGAGAAGCGAGGGTGGGAACGAGGATGGACGGGTAGGGTCGGATTGCTTCACCTGCTTCACCTGCTTCACCGCCTGTTCCAGCAGCCGAGAATAGAGGTCAAACCCGACCGCCGCAATATGCCCACTCTGTTCAGGACCAAGCAAGTTGCCCGCCCCTCGGATTTCAAGATCGCGCATAGCAATGCGAAACCCGGCCCCCAGTTCGGTCGCCTCCTGAATGGCTTGCAGGCGCTGTCGGGCCTCGGTGCTAATCAGCGCATCCCGTCTGTAAAGTAAGTAGGCATAGGCACGGGTGGCACTGCGCCCCACCCGTCCCCGCAACTGGTAGAGTTGTGCCAGGCCATAATGGGTTGCATCATCAATAATAATCGTATTGGCATTCGGCACATCCAGGCCACTCTCGATAATGGTCGTACAGACCAGGACATCGTAGGTACCACGAAAGAAGTCGAGCATAACCTGCTCCAGTTGTCGCTCGTCAAGCTGGCCGTGGCCGACGCCAATATCGGCTTCAGGGATGAGTCGTTGCAGGTGCGTGGCAACGTGGTAGATGCTGTGAACACGGTTGTGGACAAAATAGACTTGCCCGCCCCGGTCAATTTCGCGCAGGATGGCATCGCGTACCAGACGATCATCAAAGGGCAAAACGTAGGTTTTGATCGGCATCCGATCATCGGGCGGCGTCTCGATCACGCTGAGATCGCGGATACCGGCCAGCGACATGTGCAGCGTGCGTGGAATAGGCGTGGCCGTCAGCGTTAGCAGATCGACCTGGGAGCGGAGTTGCTTGAGCCGTTCTTTGTGACGGACGCCAAACCGCTGTTCTTCATCGACAATCACCAGCCCCAACTGCTTGAATTGCACGTCTTTAGAGAGCAGGCGGTGGGTACCAATGACAATATCAATGGCACCGGTGCGTAAGGCCTGCACAATCGCTTCCTGTTCTCTGGTCGTCCGAAAGCGCGAAAGCATCTCGATTTTCACCGGGAAAGCAACCATACGGCGGCGAAAGGTATCGTAGTGCTGCTGGGCCAGGATCGTGGTGGGTACCAGAATGGCAACCTGTTTACTATCCTGCACCGCTTTGAAGGCGGCACGCAATGCAATCTCGGTCTTGCCAAAGCCAACATCGCCACAGATAAGCCGATCCATGGGGTGTGGCTGCTCCATATCCTGCTTGACATCGGCCAGAACCCGTATCTGGTCGGCTGTCTCGATGTAGGGGAAGGCGTGCTCCAGTTCGCGCTGCCAATCGTTGTCGGGGCTAAACGCGTGGCCCTGATTGGTCTGACGGCGGGCAGAGAGGTCAAGCAGTTCGCTGGCAAGATCCTGAACCGCAGTGCGGGCCTTACGTTTAGCCCGCTCCCACTCCTGCGTACCGAGCCGGGTGAGTTGCGGAGTTGCCTCGCCAGCCCCAATATAGCGCGCCACGCGATCCACCTGGTCAACCGGCACATAGAGCCGATCACTGCCAGCATAACGCAGGCTCAGGTAGTCGCGCTCAACACCGCCAACCGTGCGGCGCACAAGGCCGTCGTAGACTGCAATACCATGCTCAATATGCACAACATAGTCGCCGACGTTCAGACCACGCAGAAAAGCAGCCCGCTCGTCGGAACTGCGTCGGGAACGCGCACGTCGTTCGGCCAGGGGCCGCCGGGTGCGCCAGCCAAAGATTTCGGTATCGGTATAGAGCGTCAGATTCAGTTCGGGCGCACCCCAGCCGGCATCGAGCGTACCGTGGAAGACCAGGAAAGATGCTGGCAGTGGCAGATCGGGTGCAGCGGTGACGTGATCCGTTGTCTGCGCCAATGCAACGGATCTGGTCATTCTTCCTTCGGGATAAAGGTGTTCTGCGACCAGTTCTTGAATACGTGCCGCCTGTGACGTAACAATAGCGACGCGTTCGCCAGCATTGAGCCGGGTGACAATCGCCTGTACCAGCCGCCGCAGTTGCCCGCCAAACAGATCTGTGGGCGTAAAGTTCGGAGCGGGAAGAACATGCAGATCATCCCCGTATCCAGGAGTATCATCAAGCGGGTTGCTGCTCAGGTTGAGCAGAGTATGGTGGGTAGCGGTTGCAGCCGCAGCCGGGGCATTCTCGGCGTCAACGCCAGCATCCAGACCAAGCTCGTCCCACAAGGCATAGGGGCGGGGATAAGCTGGTGATAGTTCGCCAGCGGCGATGAGCGTGTCGCGCCGAATCTGGGCTTGCTGATGCAGGTCAGCGGCGATCTGGGCCAGAAACATGGCGTCATTGAGCAAGATTATACTGGTGGATGGCAGGTGGGCGAGCAATGTTCGTTGCGCGGGCGCAGCATGCCAGAAGAAAGGAGCCAGGAAGGTCAGGGTTTCAGGTGACTCACCTGTTTGGAGGGCAGTACAATGACGCTCCCACTCGGTACGCACTTCCGGGCGCAGCATGCTGATGTCCAGCGTCGCCAGTCGTTGCTGCGCCAGCGTCCGCTCCCAGAGCGGAATCTCGCATGCAGGGCCAATCGTGGCAGTGGTGAGACGCATGTCGCTCCGTTGCGTAGTCGGATCGAAAGGGCGCAGACTGTCGATTTCGTTGCCAAACCACTCAATACGCAAGGGCTGGATGGCAGACGGGGGCCAGATGTCAACAAGACCACCGCGCCGGTTGATTTGCCCCGGTGCTTCAACGGACGGGGCAACACGGTAGCCCTGATCAATCCAGCGCCGGAGCAGGGTATCCTGGGCCAGCATGGTGCCCAGACGCAGATCAATCGTGGCACTGGCAAGTTCCGCAGGAGTTAGCGTGGGTTGCAGCAGCGCTCTGACTGGGGCAACGATGATCAGTGCATGTGCGGGAGTCGCGTCTGTTGTGTCTTGCGACATGTGTGCCATAGACTGGATCTGCTGCAGAACGTGCATGCGCTGCCGCAAGACATCGACGGCAGGCGCGATTGGCTCATAGGGCAGCGTTTCGCTGGCTGGATAGAGCAGCACCCGTTCGGGTGTCAACCACTGGCGCAGGTCTTCTACGGTACGCAACGCGTCGTCGCTGTTACCGACCAGAACCAGATGCAGATGTTGAACATGCAACGCAAGGGCAGCTATAACCGGGGCACGTGTTGCGTTAGACAGTGGCGCAATATGCAACCGCTGCCGCTCCGGGCGCACGAGTGCCTCGATCACCGCCGCGAGCGCTGGCAAGCGTGCCAGTTCATGACACAGATCGAGAAGTTTGTGCATGGCAAATCAAATAAGGGCTGATCGCCAGGACTAGCCCCTTACCACTACGCTATGGGCGTGGCCGTATATAGTATTTCGTTTCCCTGTTGTGTTATAACACGAGTTGCGGTTGAAGTAAAGGCAGGTGGGAAGCGTTTGTATGTTTCACTGTACGCACATGATCAAATCATATTTTCACAATCATCAGTGTACCTGGCAATAATATCTCTCGCGTGTTGTGAGGTTACACCAATTTGACTTCGACCTTCCGCCTCTTTTCGCCGCCTCTACACCCCCACTCGGCGGGGTGGGAGGCAGGGGAGAACCCTTTCCTTCTATCCGAACGGACAGGGTGTGTCATCCGCCGCCGCAGTTTGTCTGTGACCGCAGGTACGGGACTCGCTTGAGCAAAAGCCTGGACGTGCGCTACCAGTTCATGTGGGCTGAATAGCCTGGTCAGGTAGTCATCGGCCCCAATCAGCAGATTGGCGACACGGTGGGCCTCCTCGGTACGAGCGGGCAGTCAAGATCAAAAACAGCAGGGGAGTGGCTTTGCTTACAAGGTCGATATACCCTCCGCCGAGTCTGGCATTACTCCTCGCGCAACGCCGTGGCCGGGCTGATGCGGCTCATGCGAAGTGCCGGGTAGATGCCTGCCAGCAATGCCGCTATCACGGCCACCAGCAACGCCTGCCCAAACAGCGCCGGATCGAGGCTGAGTTCGAGCGTCCAGCCGAACGAGCGCCGGTTGATAACATACACCAGAATCAGCGCCAGCACAATACCCATTGGTGCGGCGAGTAGACCGGCTGTCAGGCCCATCAACCCGGTTTGCCCCAGTACCATCCCCCACACCTGGCGCGGTGTCAGGCCATTGGCCCGCAGCATACCCAGTTCACGTGCCCGTTCGAGTTGTAATGCCATCAGCGCACTAAGGATGCCAATGAAGGCCACAATTGTTGCCAGTAGCTGCAAGACGGCGGTGATAGCAAACGTGCGATCAAAAATCGCCATCGTTTCCGTGCGTAGTCCTCGGTTGGAGTTAATGACCAGTTCGTGACCGGTGCCCCGCTCGCGCAAGGTCTGCACCAGCGTATCGACATGAACGCCAGGTTCAGCGTAGAGTGCCAGCGACGAAATCTGCGGATCGTCCCAATAAGTGCGGTAGGTATGGTAGGCCAGTTGGATGACGCCTCGATCTGACGTGTAGTCGTAGTAGACACCTGCAATCGGGAAATCTTGCTCCCCACGATCTGTGCGCAGACGCAGCATATCACCTGTATGCAGATTCATACGGAAAGACAGCGGCTCAGAGATAAAGACCGCGCCAGCATCAAAGGCATCCCAGTAACGATCCAGATCTCTGGCCGTACTGATACGGTCACCCACAAACCGCTGCCCGCCCTGTCGGCCAGGAGCGCGATCAATTGCCACCAACGTCACCGGGCCGATGTCCGTCGCCGTCTGTACACTGCGGAAGCGGGTTTGCGCCGCCACCCCTGGCGTCTGCGCCAGTCGTTCGGCCAGATCACGATCGAGAGGGGTATCAATGCGGTTGGCTGTGTTGCTGGGCGAGGCAATATAAATATCAGCCATCAGGCTCTGCTCCAGCCACTGCACCACCGTCTGCCGAAAACTACCGACCATAATCCCAACGCCAATCGTAACGCTCACCGCGATCATCATAGCCGCAATGGCGACCGATGTACGGCTGAGAGCCGCCACTACATCCCGCGCTGCCATACGCCCGAGCATGCCAAAGACTCGCCCGGCGATAGGGCGTACTAACACCATCAACCCGACTGTTGCTCCTGGTGCGAGGAACGCACAGCCAAGCACGATCACAAACAGAGCCACAAATGCCAGCCAGATATTCAAGGCTATAGCTGTTGCCTGCTGGTTAAAGGCGGCAGGCATGATCAGGATGCCACTCCCCACCAGAATAGCCGCCAGACCTGACCAGGTCGCCAGTGGTACGGCTCGGCGCACGCGTTCTTCAATGCTGCTCCGGCTCAACACCAGGCGCGGTGGGGCGTGCATCGCCTCCCGTGCGGGCATGGCTGCGGCGATCAGTGTCGCCCCTATGCCGAGCATCCCCCCTTTGAGTAGTATGACAGGATCGATGGTCAGGCTGCGCACGGTCACCACAAAATAGAGATCATTGATCGTCTGTGTTACCAGTGTTACCAGACTGCGCCCCAGCACAATGCCTAGCAAGAGGCCTAGTGTCGTACCGATCACACTGATCAGCATCGCTTCGGCCATAATCAACGCGAAGATCTGCCGACGCGTGACACCAATGCAGCGCAGTGTTCCGAGCAGCCCCCGACGCTGAACCACACTGAAGGTTATGGTGTTGTAGATCAAAAACATGCCGACAATCAACGCCAACAGACTGAGCGCCGAGAGATTCAATTCGAAAGCACGGGTCATCTGTTCAAGCGTATTGACGCGGGCAGCCGGGCGGGTCAACTCGGCCCCAGCGGGCAGGATGGCTGTGAGTTCGGCCAACACTGGTTCGTCTGTATCGAGAATGAGGTCAATCCGGCTTAAGCGTCCGATTTTACCCAGTACCTCCTGAGCGGTAGCAATGTCGCTGATCAGCATGCTTTCCAGCGCACGGCGGCTCAGGTCGTCGTTGGGTCGCAGCAAGCCAACAATGCGTACGGTACGTGACTGACTGCCAACCTGCAACGTGAGCGGCGCGCCCGGCGTCAAGCCATACTGCTGCGCAAGCTGCTCTGACACCAGCACGGTATTCGGCTCGACCAGCAGCGTTGTCAGATCGAGATTGATACCAGGTGTGTCGGCTCGGTTGAGATAAGAACGAAACGGCGCTTCGGCCAGCGGGTCAACCCCCAGCATATGCAGAGTGATACCATTCAGCGTGAGCGCAGTGACATAGCCATCAACTATCGGAGCTGCCTGGCGCACGCCGAGATCGATGCGGATACGGCGATAAAGGCTTTCGTCCAACTCAGAGGGGCCACCAATAATCTGGTGGGTAGCTCGTCCGGTAATGGCCTCGGTGGAGAGACGAAAGGCACGCATGGCGCTGGCATTCGCCAGGTCAATCGCCACAATCATAGCCACACCTAGCGCAACACCGAGGATGCACAGGCCAATCTGCCACGGGTGCCGTAGCAAATAACGTACCGATGAACGGGTCAGAATCACGGGCATTGTGTAGATTTTGGAGGACATACTATGGCTTCTTACTCCGAGTTACGTGCTTCCGGTAGCAGCGAACGGTTTTTGTACTTCTATCTAGCATTATAATGTGTTTTTTGCAGCCCGTGAAGGCAGACTATGCCACTCCCAAGCGATGGCAGACTGGTATATAATACAGGTAATGTTGAGTACTACGCCTCGCGTCAAAGATGCTCCATCAGTGTCCGTCATACAACACCTGTGGTCGGATACTATGTCTTTCCTGGTCAACGTGAGCCGTACTGTGTTCCAAGTCACCTGGAGGTGCATGCGATGACGGAAACACCCGTCCTTGAACCTGGTTTGACGATTGATGAGTTACCCTGGCCGGAGATCGACCTGCCGCCCACGGAGCTACCGTATGATGATGGAGACAAGATGGAATCGCCCTGGCATTTTGGCAATGCGGCCCTGCTGGTGGCGAACTATGTCGCGGCGCGGGGTGGCCGTCGAGACGACTACTTTATTGGCGCGAATATGTTTGTCTACTTTAGTCTGCAGCAGGTGCGCAATCGTGACTATCGCGGGCCGGATGTGTTTATTGTGAAGCACGTGGATGGCACCCGTCCACGGCTGTCGTGGATTACCTGGATGGAAGACGGACGCTACCCGGATGTCATCTTTGAGTTGCTGTCGCCCAGTACCGAGCAGGCGGATTTAAACGACAAGAAGCAGATCTATGAGCAGACGTTTCGGACGGCGGAGTATTTCTGTATTGCGCCGGAAGTCGAACGGTTGCTGGGGTGGCGACGGGAGCGACAGGGGTATGTGCCGAT